>CAMHAV010000110.1 GCA_946182865.1 uncultured Clostridia bacterium | reverse complement strand
GTGGCAGCAATCTCCGTTTTCAACAGTTTAATGGGGTGCATGCTATATGCGGATTATGAAAAACCGTGGGAATGGCTCATGGAAGTGATTTTTGCGGTCATGGGCTGCTATTCTTATTTTCTCGTCGGCATGGTGGGCGCGCTGATCGCGTTTCTTTTTCAGCGTGGATTGGACAAAGACCCGGATGCGCCCCGATCCAATCGCCCGGTGCGGGCGGCGATGGTGGCGGGCGGCGTCATCATCGTGGCGATGGCAGCGGAATTTATCATGTTGTTTTCCGGCGACCCTGTTCTCTATATTAAAGGTCGGAGGCAGGCTGACCGATATGTGTCACAGACATATCCCGACGCGGTCTATCAATCCTGTTATTACGACTTTCATTTCAGCCGATACGAGTTTGATTATCAAATCGACAAGCCAAGCAACGACTCTTTTACCATTCGTCTGATGTGGAATACCCCCATAGCGCCACTGAGTTGGTTTCAAATGCCCGAATTGACCGACGGCTGGAGAGAACAAAAAATCTACCGCTTAGAGGAAAAGCTGGAAAAGCAGATAGAACCCGCAGCAGAGCAGATTCTTGCGCGTCAGTATGACTTTACATCCGGCGATCAGTATTACAGCAATGTACAGATCAGAAACGTGCCGGATGATGCGGATCTGGATGCGGCGTTTGAGCCGAGCCGACTGCCGGGAGAGGTGGTTGTGTGGTACGATTCCAATACAGACTCATCCGCCACCTTCAGCGCGGCGCAGACGCTGGCACGGGAACTGACAGAGGGAGGATATCGCGTGGACGCGTTTGACGTGTCATTTGAGGAAGATTTTTATGAAAATATTCCGGTCGGATCCCTGCTCTCGGCCAAGAGCTTTGACGACCTTGCCAACTATCGTAAAAAGGAATTTGAGGATTGAAAAAATGATTGACAAATCAATCGGTTTTAAAAAAGGGGAAAATCAAAATGAAAAAAAACATTAAAATTCTGGCTGCTGTTACAGCCGTTCTGTTGATTGCCGTCGTGCTGTTTTTTTACAACGCCTTTTGCGGCAATCCGATATCCGCGCTCTATGGCAAGTATCAGATCACCCGCTATATAAAGGAAACCTATCCCGACGCAGGTTATCAGATATCCGCCGCGCATTATAATTTTAAATCGGGAAATTATTACTGTCTGATTACCGACCCGGACAGCCCCGACGGGAATTTTACCGCAACCTTCGGTGACGGTGATGTGACGGATTCCTATGAGATTGACGTGGAGGAAAAAGAAAACATTCTCCGGCGGCTGGAAGAGGGTTTTCGCGGCGAAATCGACCCGCTGGTGGAGGGTCATCTCAACACACAGCCGCGCGATGAGAACCAAAACGGGGAATTCGGATTCGGCACGGTCACGGGACTGAATCACGAATCCGATCGCAGCGCTTTGTATCGCGATATGACGTTTGATGTGAAGAATATGCCGGTCCCCACGCTGATTACCGTCTGTCTGCGCACCGACGGAGCTGCCTCTCTGACGCGCGTCCGGCATATAGCGGCGGAACTGCGGTCGCTCGGCTACCGCATTGATTATTATACCTATTCGGACAGTGAGGACCATTATTTTGAAGAAGTGCCGACCGAGGAATTGCTCGCGGCACAGTCGCCCAATGACCTTACAAACTATTTGGTTGACTGACATATAGAAAAAGGGGATTATCATGAAGAAAATCCATCCCAAACGAATCGCCGCCGGCTGCGGCGCGCTGGCGCTCATAGGCATCGTGCTGTACTATTATTTTGGCTTTAACGGCAATCCTTTTGCGCCGTCCCTCTATCAACCCAAAATAGAAGCTTACATCGAAATGAACTATCCGAATGGTTCCTATCAAGTCTCCTACGATTTTTATGAATTCAACAGTGACAGTTATTACTACACTATCACCGACCCGAACAGCGAGGACGGCAGCTTTCAGGCGTATTATGACCATGGGGAGATTTATGACACCTATGCAGACGTTGTCAATCTGAACCATACGCTGGACCGCCTTGCTAACGGATTTGCGCAGGCGGTGAAGCCCTTTATCACTCCGTATCTCGATCAGAATGTCACACCCGACAAAACGAAAAATGATTTGTATAAAGAAACCGGCTGGGGTTCTGTTTCGACAGGTGATAAAAGCACATTATATATAGATATGGCGTTTGACGTTAAAAATATGCCTGTTACAACCCGCATTAGCCTACATCTGAATTCTGATGAGCAGGAATCTTTCCGGCGTACACAACAGATTGCCACGATTCTCAAAGAAAACGGTTATCGCATCGACTTGTATTTTTTTAACTGCAACAGAATAGACGGTAACCATAGTGAATTCCGATATGCGGTCTATAAAGCCATCCCCGCCGAGGTATTACTCGCCGCGCAGTCGCTTGAAGAACTGAAGCCTTATCGCGAGAGATAAACAAAAAAAGCCAACGGCTGCGAACGATTGACGCATAGTCATCCGTTCGCAGCCGTTGCTGTTGTAAAAGAGAGGAAATCAGAAAGGTCAGAAAAGTATCAAAACCAATCCCATCATCAGGGACACCACTGTGAGCAGGGTGATTTCATTGTAATTGTCATCCAAAAAACGGGGATGATGCCATTTCAGGAAACGAAAGGCGACAATGAAAATCAGCGACGCCGCACACATGACAGATATAATCAACCCTAAAATGAGTTTCACATCCTGCACCGTTTTCACGCTCCCTACCATTGTTTCAAAACATATCTTTATTATAACCGTTCTATATTATGGTTTCGTGAAATCCGATGTGATATTTTGATGATTATTCAACATTTCCGAAAATCTTCTGACAATACCTGACCGAAGCCATCGCGTCACGGCAATACGCGTCCGCGCCGATCTGCATGGCGTAGTCCTCGGTCAGCACCGCGCCACCCACAAAGATTTTCACTTCCGGCGCTTCCTTGCGAAGCAGTGCAATGGTTTCCGCCATGCGCACCACGGTAGTGGTCATCAGCGCGCTGAGTCCCACCGCCTTGATATGGTACTTTCTGACGTTTTCCAGCACCGTCTCCGCGGGAACGTCCCGCCCGAGGTCCAGCACGTCAAAGCGGTAGTTTTCCAGCAGTACCTTGACAATGTTCTTTCCGATGTCGTGGATGTCATCCTTCACCGTGGCGAGAATGACCCTGCCCATTTTTTCCTCCGAAGCGCCGCCCGACAGCACGTCTTTCAGCACTTCAAAGGACGCCTTGGCCGCCTCGGCGCTCATGAGCAGCTGCGGCAGGAAAACCGTTCCTTTCTCAAAGCCGTCGCCCACTTCGTTAAGCGCCGGAATCAGTTCTCCCTTAATCAGCTCCATCGGTTCGGGCGGATTCGCGCCGCCCAGCAGTTCCCGCACGATTTTGGAAGCTTCCTCCCCCATTCCCGCGATAATGGCGGATTTCAGCGACATGGCGCCGCCCGGCTTGGCGGCGGGGGCTGCTTCGTCGGTCATCGCGCTGTAGCGTTCGATATACGCGCCGCAGGACGGGTCACAGCCGCACAAAGCGCGGTAGGAGAAATACGCGTTCATCATCGCCTCGGATTTCGGGTTGATGATGGCACAGTCGAGTCCCGCGGTCATAGCGGCGGTATAGAATACCGCGTTGATAACCTCGCGCTTGGGCAGCCCGAAGGAGATGTTGGAAACGCCCAGCGTCGTGCATACGCCCAGTTCCCGCTTGACGCGGCGGAGCGTTTCGAGCGTGACGTTGGCGGAGTCCGGTTCCGCGCTCACGGTCAGCGTGAGTCCGTCGATGATGATGTCTTTTTTGTCAATGCCGTATTCGGCCGCGACCGCAATGATCTTCTTTGCCACTTCGACACGTCCCTCGGCCGTGGACGGAATGCCCGTTTCATCCAGCGCCAGACCTACCACCGTGCCTCCGTATTTCCGCACCAGCGGAAACACCGCGCGCATGGACTCTTCCTTGCCGCTGACCGAATTGATCAGGGGCTTGCCGTTGTAGCAGCGCATGGCGCGTTCCATCGCCTCCACGTTGGAGGTGTCGATCTGGAGCGGCAGGTCAAGCACGGATTGCAGCTTTTTGACCGTCTTTTCGAGCATGGCAGGCTCGTCGATCCCCGGCATGCCCACATTCACGTCCAGAATCTGCGCGCCCGCGTCCTCCTGCGCGATACCTTCTCCGAGGATATAGGAGATATCGTCGTTTTTGAGGGCTTCTTTAAAGCGCTTCTTGCCTGTGGGGTTGATCCTCTCCCCCACAATCAGCGGTTCGCTGCCGATTCTGACCGCGTGCGTATAGGAGGAAATCATAGGTATGCCCTTGTTGTGCGGTGTGACGGGAACCACGTCGCGGCAGAGGGCGATCATCTCACGGATATGGCCGGGCGTGGTGCCGCAGCAGCCGCCCATCACGCACAGTCCCAGATTGGCGGCCTTGCGCATGGATTTGGCGTAATCCGTGGGGCTGACATCATAGTACGTTTCGCCGTCCTTCTGCTTGGGCAGTCCCGCGTTGGGATTGAAAATCAGCGGCAGCGAAGATAGTTCCGACATCTCGCGGATGACGGGGTACAGTTCATCAGGTCCCAGACCGCAGTTCATGCCGAACGCGTCCACCCGCAGTCCTTCGAGCAGCGCGACCACCGCCGCCACGTCCGCCCCCGTAAAGAGTTTTCCCCGCTCGTCAAAGGCGCAGGTTACAAAGACGGGCAGCGACGTGTTTTCCTTGGCGGCAAGGACGGCGGCTTTCACCTCATAAACCGCGCCCATCGTTTCAATCAGAATCAGATCGGCGCCCGCTTTTTCGCCGCAGACCGCCATTTCCCTGAAAAGGGCATACGCCTCGTCAAAGGACAAATCCCCCATCGGCTCGATCAGCCGCCCTATGGGTCCCATATCCATGGCGATGTAACGGTCGGATGGGTCGCCGCATTGTTCCCGCGCCGCTTTGGCACAGTTGACGGCGGCGGTCACGACCTCCTCCACCGAATGTCCGGCAGCGTTCATCTTGTCCGCGTTCGCGCCAAAGGTGTTGGTTGTGGCGATATGACAACCCGTTTCATAATAGCTTTTGTGTATGGAGGTAATCAGGTCGGGATGGGTGAGATTGAGCAGCTCCGGCAGTTCTCCCGCCCTGAGTCCCGCGTTTTGCAGCATGGTTCCCATGCCGCCGTCGAAAAAGAGAAGCTGCTTGCCCAGTTTGTCTGTGATTTTTTCCATTTGCTTCACCCTGTCTTTTAATAATGTCATACGCGTCGAAATTCGCAGCCGACATTGGGACAGTCCGCGCACTTTCCGCCGGCACAGCTTCCCGTTGCGCCGCCCTGCCTGTCCCGCGTCAGTCCGATGACCGCCGAAACCGACTTCATCGGAACCATCTGCCCTCCGCTGCTGACCGTAATCCCTGTGTATTTATAGGCATTGAGATGCGTCATTAAATCCGTCTGGCAGGACAGGGGAAAGTCCCCGTAGCCGGGGCTGAACCGCGGCTTGCAGTAATAGCCCGCGCGTCGGTATTCTTCCTCCTGCGCGGTGCAGGCCCCGTCGCAGTAGGATTCGATAAGTGCCGCCGCTGCCGCCTGCATCATGACGGCCCGGCTCATTCTGACCGCCGAACTTCGGGCAATCAGCCTGTCCACGCCGCTCCCCAGTGTCGCCGCAAAGAGAAGCACACGGTCACAGCCCCGCAGATGCGCCGCCAGCGACTTGCTTTTCCAGACCATGCCGTCTATCTCACAAACGTCCTCCTGCGGCATTTGCAGCCTGCATTCGCGGAAAATCCGCTTGGGCGCGGCGGCTTGTCCTACCTCGCTGACCGCCTCCGCCGCGCTTTGCCATAATTCCTCGCCGCACGCCGCTTCTTCCCGGATGCCCGCATAGCGCAGCACCTCCGGCAAAGGCACGCCGCTGTACCACTCTTTGGAATTTATTTCATGCATATTCTGTCAGCGCCCACGATGCAGGAAAGATTGGATAAAATGCTCGCCGCCACATCCGGCTTGTTCATGGTGTAGAGATGTATGCCTTTCACCCCGTTGGCGATCAGGTCGATGATCTGCTCGGTCGCGTAGGCAATGCCCGCCTGCTTCATCGCGTCGGGGTTGTCCCCGAATTTGTCGGCAATGCGGCGGAATCGCGTGGGCAGCGTCGCGCCGGACAGCTTGCAGCTCCGCACGATCTGCGCGGAATTGGTCATCGGCATGATACCCGCTAAAATCGGCAGGTCAATGCCCTTTTTGAGCGCACGGAACATAAAGCTGTAGAACGCCGTATTGTCAAAAAACATCTGCGTCGTCAAAAAGTCCACGCCGCAGTCCACCTTGGCTTTCAGATGGATGAGATCCTGCTCCATGCTGTCGCACTCCACATGCCCCTCGGGATAGCAGGCCGCGCCGATGCAGAAGTCCCCGTGCCGCTTGATTTCGGTGATAAGGTCGGAGGCATAGGTAAAATCGCGGGGCTTGTCCCGGTTTTCCTCCAGAATATCGCCGCGCAGCGCCAGCACGTTTTCAATGCCGTATTCCTTTAATTTTTCGATGGCCGCCTGCACCTCCTGCCGATTGGAAGAAGCGCAGGTCAGATGCGCCAGCGCGGTGCTGCCGAGTTGGTTGATGTACTGCGCCATTTCCACCGTCTGCTGGGAGGTGCCCCCGCCCGCGCCGTAGGTGACGCTGACAAAATCGGGGTTCAGACTGCAGATTTCCTTGGCCACCGCCTTGGTCTTGTCTATGTTCATATAGCTTTTCGGCGGGAAGATTTCGCACGAAAAAATCGCCTGATTGGCTGTGATAATCTCTTTGATTTTCAATGAAAGAACCTCTTTTTTTAAATTCTTAGTGTATCTTTTGTATTTCCTGCATCAGACGGGCAATCGGCAGACCCATGACATTGTAGTAGTCTCCGATAATGCCGCTGATAAAGACCGCGCCGCCGCCCTGAATGGCGTAGCCGCCCGCCTTGTCGGCGTATTCTCCGGTCGCGATATAATCGTCAATCTGCCGCTCGCTCAGCGGATAAAAATGCACGTCGGTACTCTCCACAAACCGGCTGACCGTCCGGTCGGAATTCACAATGGCAACCCCCGTGTAAACCGTGTGCGTCCTGTCCGACAGAGCCGAAAGCATACGCCGGGCATCCTGCGCGTCTTTCGGCTTGCCGAATTTTTTGCCGTCCAGACTGACGATGGTGTCCGCGCCGATTACCACACAGCCGCGGCACTGAGGCAGCTCCGCCACCGCCCGCGCCTTGCGTTCACACAGCTCCAGCGCCGCGAGCATGGGATCGAGATCTTCGGGAACCGTTTCATCGGTGGCGCTGGTCACGATCTCAAATTTCAGCCCCGTCATTTCCAGCAATTCCTTGCGTCGGGGAGAACCGGAGGCGAGAATAAGTTTCATACCTTCCCCCTCCTTTTTTACAGCGTATGATAATACACGACAATATCCTCATAATGGCCGTTCCTCAGCAAAAATCCCCCCGGAATCACGCCCAGCGGCACAAATCCCAGCTTTTCATAGAGGTGCCGCGCACCGAAATTCGTCTTGACCACGGCATTGAATTGCAGGATCCGGAAGCCCGCCTGTCGTGCCTGTTCCATGCAGTGCGTGACGAGCTTTTCCCCGATATGCCGTCCCCGCGCGTCCGACCGTACGGCATAGCTGGCATTGCTGATATGTCCGCAGCGTCCGACATTATTGGGGTGCAGGATATACAGACCCCATATCTCCCCTGTCTCGCTGTCCTCGGCTACACCGCAATAGGTCTGGGAGGCAAAGAATTCGCTGCCGCTTTGCTGGTCAAGCCCCTCTTGCTGCGGAAAGGCAATGCCCTCCTCGACCACTTCGTTCCAGATGTCAATCATGCTTTTGACATCGTTTTCTGTGTATTGTCTCACTGTTATTTCCAAATTGCAACGTCCTTTCATATTATCCATTACAGGATTTATATCTGAAAATCCTCCGGCTTGTAATGCCCCAGCGACGGAGGCTCTTTCGGCTCACGCAGCGTCGGTTCATACACAAACGCGCCGCAGTTGCCCGCGTCGGTCGGCTTTCCTTTCCCGCATTTTTCTTCGTTTCCGTCCCGTTTCAGGTAAAGACAATACTCACAGGAAGGAAGAATATTTTTCCCGTACAGTCTGGATAAATTCAATTCTTACTACACTCCTTTTTTCCCGGGCATATGAAATTCGCCGGGCAGGCAAATCACGCTCATCAGGCACATAACCAGCATGAGTATCCCGCATGTGTTCGATACCGGTGAAAACGCCGCTGTCCCGTCATTCCCTGTCAACGCGGCGGCAGGCTGGCATATCTGCGCAAAACAGGGGAGCTGCAATGCCGCCGTAACCAGCAACCCGCACAGCAGTCCCTGCACGGCGCGCCAAAAGAAATAAGTTGCCTTGTGCAGTCCGACGCAGCGGCATATGGCAAAATTCTGAAAATGCACCGACAGTCCCCCGAATCCTACGACAAACGCGGTAAAGGGCAGTCCCAGCCGCACCGACATCACGCTGCCCGCCGTCACTTCGCTGAGACAGGGCAGCAGAACGGTTTTGTATGCGTCAAGCCCTATCCCCTCCAACACCCATTCCGCCAGCGCATTTACGCCCGCCGCATCCATCATGGCGACGATCACCTGAAAGATCACCACAAAGCTGCACATGGTCAGCACCGTGGCGGCAGCGTCGGACGCGGACTGCACAAACGCGTCGGAGGAACGGCTTTCCGCATGGTTGAGCGTTGGGTGTGGAATCTGTGACGCCCGCTCTTTGCGGCGAAGCACATGCTGCATCCCATTCCACATCATTCCTATTATTATACAGGAAACCATTTGCGCTGTCAATATCAACAGCCCCGCCAATTTATTTTTATACAGTTGTGCGCCGATCATTCCCACTGTAAAACCCGGGCCGGAACAAAACGCGATATTGGCGAGGCGTTCTCCGTCGCGGCGGCTGATCTGTCCGCTCTCCACCAGCGTGGCAGCGGCGCGCGCTCCCGCTGGGTAGCCCCCGATCATCCCCGTCAATATCGCCGCGCCGCACACACCCGGCAGTCCGAAGAGCCGCTTGGTCGGGGCGTTCAGCAGCACACCGATCTGCTGCGCGCCGCCGCTTTTGATCATATACTGCGACAGCACGATCATGGGAAAAAGTGACGGTATCACACTTCCCGCACACATTCGCAGACCGCTCCGCACTGCTTCGGCCGCCTGCGCCGCATGCAGCAGAACGACGGCACAGGCCGTCAGGGTAAACACCGCCGCCAATGTCGGGGCAACGCCATTTTTTTGTATGTCGGTCAAATTCCTCACCTGCTTATCAACTCATACCGCATATATATGCCCTTGCCGCGCCAATCATAACGTGATATTCTGATTTTCCCCCGCATATGAATGAATAAAAATACGTCATTTGGGGTGACAGCATGAGCAGAAAACCAAACAGCGGGGACGACAGCTTTTCCGACCGCTTTCTCAGCAATATGATGAATACCACGCCCAGCTTTGTGCGCGGAGAATGCCGCATCACCTTTGAAGTGGGCAAAGGGCTGATGATCGAGGGAATCCGCAGCGTTTGTGAATACACGGAGGATCGGCTGATTATCGCCACCTGTTCCCGCACCATCATCATCGAGGGCAGTTGTCTCTGCATCTGCCGCATGATGGAGGACGCCATTGTGATCTGCGGCAATATTTTTGCAGTAAAATTCGCTTAATTAGGCAATGGAAAAGTAAAAAAAAGCGAAGCGCAACTAGCGAGCGAATGCGAGCGCGGGGTCCTAGGGGGGCAAGGC
>CAMHAV010000109.1 GCA_946182865.1 uncultured Clostridia bacterium | reverse complement strand
CGACAGACTCATTCAGAGTATGTCGCAGGAGGATTACACCGCCGAACTGGAAAAAGCCAACGATTATAACAGGCGGCTCGCCGAACTGCCCTTTCCCCTGCGCGACTACCGCCGGCTCTCCGACGATTACGAAACAACCGCGAATATCGGCGGCACGGGCATCATGGGTTATATCGCCATCGACAAGCTCCAGTTGGAAATCCCCATTTATCATGGCGCGAGCGACGAAGTGCTGAATGTTGCCTGCGGCCACTTTGAGGGAACCAGTCTGCCGGTCGGCGGCGCGTCCACCCATTCGGTCATCATGGCGCACAGAGGTCTGCCCCACGCGAAACTGTTTACCAATCTCGACAAAATGCAGGTGGGCGATACCTTTACCATCAATACCCTGGGACAGGAACTCACCTATGAGGTTGTGCAGGTCAAAATCGTGCTGCCCGAAGACGTCAGCGACGTGCAGATCGTCAAGGGGGAGGATTATTGCACCCTCGTCACCTGTACCCCCTACGGCATCAACTCCCACCGCCTGCTTGTGCAGGGGACGCGCATTGAAACCATCCGACACCGCGAAATCTACATCACGTCCGACGCGTTTCTGGTGGACAGAATCATCGTTACCCCCGTGGTGGCGCTCCCGATTCTTTTCGCGCTGATCGTTTATGTCATTTTTAAACCTGTCAAGAAGAAATTCCGTGTAGAAAACTACGTTGCTATCGAAGATGAAGATGAGGAGGACGAACTGGAATGAAAATAACACTTTCGCGGCTGCCGGTTCTGCTGCTTGTGATGACGGTGATTTTCTCCGCATCCGCCGCCGTTGTATCGGCTGCTTCTACCTCACAGGCTGACAAGCCCTTTGACCCGTCCAAGGCGTGCAGCCTGACGGTTCTTTATCAGGATGGAGAAACCGCATGTGCCGGACAAACCGCGCGGTTGTACCGCGTGGCCGATTGGTCTGCCGAGTACGAATTTACCCCCACCGGGACATTGGCCGGATACGGTCTGACCTACAACGGCCTCACCGAAGCGTCGCAGTGGGACACCGTTACCCAGACGCTGGCGGCAAGGATTGCCGCCGACGGTGTGGCGCCCGACGCGACCCAAAGCACCGACAAAAGCGGCAAAGCGTCCTTTGCCAAGCTCACCCCCGGTTTATACCTCGTCCGCGAACTGCGGATAGAGGATAAAACCGGTACCCGTCTTTTTTACGATACCATGACGACCCTTCCGGCGCTGGATGACGAGGGACATTGGGTCTATGATCTGACCGTCATTCCCAAATCCGAAAAACTCGCCCCCACCTATGAGGACGTGACCTACAGTGTGAATGTCATTTGGAACGACAAGGGATTTGAATCGTATCGCCCCCAAACGCTGCCGGTTACCGTCTACAAAAACGGCAAGGTCTATGCCGAACCTCTGCTGACCTCGGGCAGCGCGGACTCCCCCGCAACGCAGGCAGGCATGATGTATTATTCTTCCGGCTTGCTGACCGCGGCGAACAGCGCGGGAAACGCCGTGGAAGCCGCCGTCAGGCTGGCAGGCACGGTCTTTGACAACCCCCTGTCGGAGTCGTCATCGGACTGGCATTATGAATGGACGGTGCCGGACGACGGTTCGCAGTGGAATGTTGCGGGCACGGATGTTCCGTATTATACCTATACCGTAAAGCGGGAGGGTAACACATGGACGCTGGAATACGTCATTGACCGGAAAGAGGAACCCAAGCCCGCCACCCCCAAGACAGGCGACGAAAGCAATATGCTGCTGGCGGCGGCGGAGATCGCGGCGGCAGGTCTGCTCCTGCTCTTCTTCGGTCTGAGACGCGGCAAGAGGACGGCCGATGAATAAGAAAACCATTCACCCAAAAACAATCGTCAATATCATGCGCGGCCTGGCGGTCATTGCCGGAGCCGCGCTTGTTGCAGGGGCGGTGTGGATGACCGCGCGGGAGCTTCGCAAAGAGGCGGAGCGGCAGACGGCGGAAACCGTCGTTTCGGCGATGGAAGCGATACTCCCCGAGCGCACGACAGGTGTGCCCGAACCGTATTACAGCGGTTCCATGCCGAGCGCGTCCATCGGCGGCGAGAATTTTGTGGGGCTGCTGGAAATTCCCGCCTACCGTATCAAGCTTCCCGTCGGCGCGGTGTGGGAGGCCGACGATATCGGACGTTTTCCCCGCGTATATCGCGGCGATATCTACGACAATTCCCTGATGATCGGCGGCAGTCCGGCGCAGGTTCACTGCTATCGGGACATCGACATCGGCGCGCCGGTGTATTTTACCGACCTTTACGGGCAGGTCTATGCCTATGAGGTGAGCATGGTCAATCATGTGAGCAAAGAAACGTCGGTTGTCTCCAAGGGCGAGGCGCTTACCCTCTTTGTCAAGGCGGGTTTCCCCTCGCAATTTACAGTCATACGCATGCGGATAAAGGATGGTGCCTGATGATCGTGCATTTGTTCAGAAAAAAGAACGTCGGCAAACAATACGACCCCGCGACATACACCCCTGTCATCCGGTGCAGCATATGCACGGGCGAACAGGTGGCGGGTTTCCGCGACAAGACCACCGGAAAGATCGAGGACATCCTGCTGCTGCAAAGCGAACGCGATTTGAAGAAATTCCGCGAGCTTTACGGCCTTGGCGATGAACCTATCGAAAAAGTGTATTGATATTTTTGATATTTTTTCCGACAACCATCAAAAACCCCCGAAAGCAGCGGCTTGGCTGCTTTCGGGGGTTTTTGCGTTGCGGTCAGGAATGTTTCAAGACTTTTCCGCAAAATCATCACATACCCTTGCATTTTTCGTCGGAATCGTTTATAATAAAATCATAAAAAACGCATGATTTAGGGAGGAATATTTATGCAGATTTCGCATAGCGAGGTGGCGGCGCTCTTCGGTTCGGTGTACGAGCGGGAGCCGGAGGTCTGCGGCTTTGCGCCCGGGCGGGTGAACCTGATCGGGGAACACACCGATTACAACGGCGGACAGGTTTTCCCCTGCGCCATTGATTTAGGCATTACCTGCGCGGCGGCGCGGCGGGAGGACAGGCTGCTGCGCTTCTACTCCGCCAATTTTCCCGACGCGGGGGTCTTGCAATGCTCTCTCGATGAACTGTCTGTCGGCGGGAGCTGGTGCGATTATCCCAAAAGCGTGATTCTGACCTTTGCGCGCTTCGGTTATGCGCCCGAAAGCGGGGCGGATTTTGTTTTTGCGGGCAATCTGCCGGACGGCGCGGGACTTTCCTCCTCCGCAGCTCTCGAAGTGCTGACAGGCACCGTCCTGCGCAAGCTGTACGGCATGCCTGTCACACCGCAGCAAATCGCGGTGTTCGGGCAGTTTGCGGAGAACCGTTTTATTGGCGTGAACTGCGGCATTATGGATCAGTTCGCCAGCGCGATGGGACGGCAGGATCATGCTGTTTTGCTCGATACCCATACACTGGCGTTCGATTACGCGCCGATTGACAGCAGCAAGGCGGCGATTGTCATCGTCAACAGCGGGGTCAAGCATTCGCTGGCCTCCTCCGCCTATAACGACCGCCGCCGCGAATGTGAGGCGGCGCTGTCCGCGCTCTCGGGGAAGGTGAAGGTTTCTGCGCTCTGCGCGCTGCATCCCGACCAATTCGAGCAGTACAAAGACGCGATTCCCGATGAGGTCTGCCGCCGCAGGGCGAAACACGCGGTGTATGAAAACGAACGCACCACGCAGGCGGCAGCGGCACTCAAAAAGGGCGACCTCGCGGCGTTCGGGCGGTTGATGAACGAATCTCACCGTTCCCTGCGGGAGGATTACGAAGTGTCCTGCGCCGAGCTGGATTTTCTTGCGGAAACGGCGCAGCAGATCGACGGCGTTTACGGCGCGCGCATGACGGGCGGCGGCTTCGGCGGCTGCACCGTCAATCTGGTGGAAAAGGACGCGGTGCAGGCGTTTTGCCAAAGCATCACCGCCGCCTACCGCGACCGATTCGGCATCGAAGCCCCCACCTACATCATACGCCCCGGCGAAGGAGCAAAAGCGCGCACATTCGTGCGCTAAGAGAATAGAGAATAAAGAATAAATAATAGATAATAGAAAATGAGCGCTTCGCGCTGAGTAAAGTTTTCACTTTCCACCACTTCACATTTCACATTTCACATTTCACACTTCACACTTCACACTAATAGGAGGTATTCCTATGATTTATCAAGCCATTGACGCTTTGGTGCGTTACGGTCACGAGACAGGGCTGATCGGAGAAACCGATACTGTCTATGTGCGCAACCGGATTTTGGATCTGCTGCGGGAGGACAGCTATGAGGCGGCGCCGCCTGTAGAAATGACGCTGCCCGAGATGCTTGCGGAGCTGACCGACTGCGCCGTCAGCAAGGGGATTATCGCGGATTCGGGCGAAAACCGCGATATCTTCGATACCAGGCTGATGGACTGCCTCACGCCGTTCCCGTCGCAGGTGACGGAGAAATTCCGGCGGCTGTACCGGGAGGAATCCCCCATGGCCGCGACCGACGACTATTACCGGTTCAGTCAAGCCACCAACTACATCCGCCGCGACCGCATTGCCCGCGACCGCCGCTGGAAATTTGACAGCGAATACGGCGAAATCGACATCACCATCAACCTCTCCAAGCCGGAGAAAGACCCGCGCGACATCGCGGCGGCGGGCAAGGCGCAATCCACCGCCTATCCGCTCTGCCAGCTTTGTTTGGAAAACGAGGGCTACGCCGGACGCATCGGGCATCCCGCGCGCGCCAATCACCGCATCATTCCGCTCGAACTGTGCGGCGAAAGCTGGTTTTTCCAATATTCGCCTTATGTCTATTACCATGAGCATTGCATCGTGTTCAACAGCCGCCATATTCCCATGAAGATTGACGGGCGCGCCTTTGCGCGGCTTATGGATTTTGTGCGTCAGTTCCCGCACTATTTTGTCGGCTCCAATGCCGATCTGCCTATTGTGGGCGGTTCTATCCTCAGTCACGACCATTTTCAGGGCGGCCGCTACACCTTCGCGATGGAAAAAGCGCCCGTGGAGCAGGAATTTACCGTGCCGGGGTTTGAGGAAGTCACCTGCGGCACCGTGAAATGGCCCCTGTCGGTCATCCGCCTGAGAAGCGCCGACGCGGACAAACTCGTGCGGCTGGCCTCGCATATTCTGGCGAAGTGGCGCGGCTATACCGATGAGACCGCCATGATTCTGGCGGAGACGGACGGCGTGCCGCATAATACCATCACCCCCATTGCCCGCCGACGGAGAGAGGATTTCGAGCTGGATCTGTGCCTGCGCAACAACCTCACCACCCCCGAACATCCGATGGGACTCTATCACCCGCACGCCGAGTGGCACCACATCAAGAAAGAGAATATCGGTCTGATCGAGGTCATGGGGCTGGCGGTGCTTCCCGCGCGGCTCCAGAAGGAACTGGATCTGATGGAGCGGTTCATTCTCGAAGGCAAGGATATCGCGTCGGAGGCATCCATCGCCAAGCACGCGGAATGGGCGGCGGCGTTCCTGCCGGAACTTACGGGAAAGAAGCAGGAGCAGATTCACGCGGCGCTCGAACAGGAAGTCGGCAAGGTCTTCCTGCACGTTCTGGAGGACGCGGGCGTATACAAGCGGGACGACGACGGCAAGGCGGGGTTTATGCGGTTTATCGCAGCGCTGTAGAGAAAAAACATAAAAAATCAACCCCGGACGGCTTCACCAGCGGAAACCGTCCGGGGTTATTATGTGGTTGTTGATTCTGTCAGCCGAAGAAAAAATCAGTATTACTCCACTGCCTCCATAAAATACATTCTCGCCGCGAAGTCGGGGAAAATGCGCACATTTTCATTGAATCCTGTACCGGAAAAGGCGGGTTTGAGCGCCACGCCGGTGGACATCAGGACTTCGCCCGTAGCGGTCAGATCCTCGTGTTCGCCGTTCATCTTAACGGCCTTGGCGATCATGTTGTGCATCATGGAATCCTGCTTGACATGCACGGGGGACAGGGTATTGATGAGGCTGCCGAACTGCTTGATATCCACGCGGTGGGAAATGCTATACAGGTGATAGACGGTTCCGCGTTCCAGCCCCGACGCGAAGAAGCGTTCCGACTGCGTGTTGGGCTTGACCAGTTCCTGCAACAGCATGCCTATCGCGTATTTTTTGTCGGGCGATACGCAGATCCATTCGTGGATATTGCCGGAGCGCCCGCGGTAGAACTGCCCGAATTGCAGCACCGCCCGCAGCTTTTTGTAAAGCTCGGTCTTTTCGCGGATCTTGGTCTTCTGCTCGGAGGAAAGGTCGCGCAGATCGCATTCATAGCCCAGCACGCCGAACGCCGCCACATCAAACCGCGTTTCGAGCGGGGTTTCGCGCAGGGTCTGGTGGTTGGGGCTGGCTGCTACGTGCGCCGCTACGCAGCTTTGGGGATAGCCGTAGCTGTAACCCTCCTGAATGGCGGCGCGGCTGAGTGCGTCGGTGTTGTCGCTCGCCCAAATCTGCGGGAAATAGCAGAGAATGCCGAGGTCGAAGCGGTTGCCGCCCGAAGCGCAGCCCTCAAAGAGAACAGATGGGAAGCGCCGGGTGAGTTCCGCCATGATCTGATACAGTCCGCAGATGTAGCGGTGCGCCGTTTCGCCCTGCCGCTGGGAAGGCAGACAGGGGGAATAGACGTCGGAAAAGATGCGGTTCATGTCCCACTTGACATAATCCGCGCCCGACTGGGAAAAGACCTCGCTCATTTTTTCGATGACAAACCGCACCGCTTCGGGATTGGCCAGATCGAGAATGCGCTGGTTGCGTCCCTCGGAATGCAGCCCCTCCGGCGCGGCCATCGCCCAATCGGGATGCTGCGCGTAGAGCTTGCTCTGGACGCTGATCATCTCCGGCTCGACCCAGATGCCGAATTGCAGACCCGCGGCGTGGATGCGTTCCCCCAGACCTTTGAGTCCGTGCGGCAGCTTCTTGGGATTGGCGTTCCAGTCGCCGAGGGAGTGGCTGTCGTCGTTTCGATCGCCGAACCAGCCGTCGTCCATGACCAGCATTTCAATGCCCAGTTCCTTGGCGGCGGAGGCAAGCCCCAGCAGCGTATGCTCGGAGATATTGAAATAACACGCCTCCCAGCTGTTGAGCAGCACGGGACGGGGCTTGTTTTTCCATTGGCCGCGCACGATGTGTTCACGGACAAAGCGGTGCATATGCCCACTTTGTCCCGAAAATCCCTCATGGGAATAGGTCATGACCGCTTCCGGCGCTTCAAAACTCTCTCCCGGCGGCAGGTCAAAGCGGAAGCCCTGCGGCTGAATGCCGCTGACAATGCGGGTCTTTCCGAAGCTGCTCACTTCCACAGAGGAATAATGATTGCCGCTGTAGATCAGGTTGAAGCCGTAGACACTGCCCCAATGCTCGGTCGCGTCGGGGGAATGCACCATAAAGAAGGGATTGGCGCGGCTGGAGGAACAGCCCGCGCGGGATTCGATGACGAATTTGCCGGCGGTGAGCCGGGTGGTGTTCTTGTTCATCTCACGCGCCCACGCCCCGTGGAAGGACGTGACCATCATTCCGGCGGACGGAAGGTCGATCTGCATGCTCAGCAGGCGTTCAATGGTGATATGCTCCATGCGGCTGTTGTTGATGAGTTTGGCGCTGCGGGTGATGACGTCGCATTCCGGATAGACGCAGTAATGCAGCTCCAGCGTGAGGTCGCCGTCTTTGAGCGTCACGCAGAGATGTTCGGTTTTGCCGTCCTCGGAGTAGGAGCAGGGGAGGGTGGCAAAGGGCGGACGGGAGTCGCTCACGACGGCTCCGGCAAAGCGGAAATCCGAACTGCGGCAGCCGTTTTCGCGGACAACTTCGATGAAAGGTTCGCGGATATCGCCGTGACCGCCCGATGACATTTCGAGGCACATATCCTCCAGCACGGTGGTGGGATGGTCTTTGGAATAGGCGATCACATTGCCGAGTTCAAATTCGCGCTTTTCGCGGAATACGTCGCACATCTCGGCGCTGTCGGGGCTTATGAGCGAGCCGTAATATAAATGCTCCAAATGTCCCGACTCGCTCACGGAGAGGACATAGCAGGATTTCTCGGTTTCCAATACAAACGCGGGACATTTTCCCTTTAATTCACGAATCATACGGTTTTCATCTCCCATTCAGTTAATAGAATTCAAAATGGCTTTATGGGGTATGCACCGCATTATTCTTCCTCATCGGGGAATGTCAGAATTCTGCCGCTGTCCTCGTCTTCATCGGCAGCCGCAGGTGTTTCGATTGCTTCGGGAGTCTCGACATCCGCAGGTGTCTCGACATCCGCTGGTGTCTCGGTTATTTCCCTTATTTCCTGTTCGATTTCTTCCGCAGTCGGTGTATCTTCTGTATCGGAAGGCGCTTCGTCAGTGGCAGGTGTTTCGTCCGCCGCTGGTGCTTCGGCATCCACAGGAGCCTCGGCATCCGCGGGTGCCTCTGTCGCTGTCTTATTCTTCTCGTCGATGGTGGCCATGACCTTCTTTTCATTGTAGAAGCCGAGAATCATCGCGCCGAGTACGCAGAATACGACCGCGACGATGCCGACGATGGTCATGCCGAGGACGGAGGCGGTGATGTCGTTGCTGTTTGTGTTCTGTGTGGTGCCGATGATAGCGAGAGAGGTGAAGATCAGCATGGCAAGCGACTGACCGAACTTCATAGCGAATGTGCGGGCGGCGAAGAACATACCCTCGCGGTTCTCGCCTGTCTCAATGCCGTCAGCTTCGGCCACATCCGCGACGATAGACTGCGGAATGATGCCGAGAAGCGCCATCGGGAACGCCGCGATCACGCAGATCGCAATGCCGAAGAAAACGCCGGGGATAGAGCCGATGCCGAGCAGACCGGGATTTTCGGCGGTGCCGAGGATGCCGATCAGCGTAGCGATCACATAGGCGAGAGCAAGACCGAGGAAACCGGTGATGACCAGCTTCTTTTTGCCGAATTTTTTAACTAAACCTGAAACAACGGGGTAGAAACAGGCGGAAAGCACGGTCATGCCCCCGAGGAAATACATGGTGAACGACTCGTCAATGTTCATGGAAACCTTGACAAAGAAGGGGAGACCGGTTTGGAAAAGGGTCAGACCTACCCAGTACATGATATCCGAACCGACAAATGTGCGGAAGCTGCCGTTGCGGAATGTCGCGCCGAGGGATTTGAGCATATTGACCTCGGAGGGCTTGGTATCGACAAATTCCTTTTCCTTGAGGCAGAAAGTGGGAATTAGCATGCAGATGCAGGCGATAACCGCCAGCACGATAAAGCAGATGCGATAGCTCCAGGCGAAGCCGTACGATTCGCGAAGCATACCCGCGAATACGAAGGGGGTATAGGCAAGCATGGTGCCGGCGAAGAATGTCAGCGAGATGGCGGTGGAGATGTACATACGGTCGTCCTGCGTTTTGCCGAATTCGGAGATCAGCGCGTTGTAGGGCGTGCAGTACATGGTCATAAACAGATAGAACAGCACGATGAAGACAGAGATCCAGATAATGTTGACGTTGCTGATAGACTCGACAGGCGCGCAGAACAGCAGAACCGTCACAACGGAAAGCGGTATCGCCGCGAGCTGCATAAAGGGGATGCGTCTGCCGCGCTTGTTTTTGCTTCTGTCGGACATAGAGGCGATCAGCGGATCGGTGACCGCGTCAAATACACGGGAAAGCGCGGTGATCAGACCGAGAATGGTGAGAAATCCGCCGATGACCAGACCCGGCACGATGTACTGCTGCGCGCCGCCCTCAATATCCGCCTGCGTGGGGAGATAGAAGGTGACGAACCACGCGCTGATGATGCCGCTGAGCATCGACCATCCAAGCTGTCCTACAGCGAAAATACGCATTTGTCTTTTAGTTAATCTTTTCATAATGTCCTCCTTAGAGATGGTGATTGGTTTGTTGATTGTAAGGGTTGAAAAACGGAAAAAGAAAAAAATAATAGAAGCGCGAAGCGCCAATTAGCGAAGCGCAGCGAGCGCGGGGTCCAGGGGACTGGTTCCCTGGCAGGGGCCTGGGGGCAGC
>CAMHAV010000108.1 GCA_946182865.1 uncultured Clostridia bacterium | reverse complement strand
ATCTCATGACGCTCGTCATCTTCTTGCACGAGTTCGCAATCAGCACATTTTCTATCACAGTCATCATGAGCGCCACGAAGCATACATTCATGCTCAATTTCTAAAAGCTCAATCATTCTTTCAATAGTCATTTCACTTTACCGACCTTCCTTTGGAAACTCTGGTAATTTTGCCCAATGAGTAACCGTTGTTCTTTCAAAGTATCCAACTTCATCATCCGATTCATACCACCCCGGTCTGTTTTCTTCGTCAAAAATATATTCGTCTACTTCATGCAAGTTATGAGAAAATCGCACAACACCCATTCCTTTGTAGTCAAAGAACGTATATACAACAAGATATTGCCCATCTTTTTCCGGAAGTCCGTCTTTTACGTTTATCCATTCAACCGATTTCTGCTCTTTCAGCAATCCTTTTATACAGTCCCATGCTTCTCTCGCAGACATATCGTGAGTCAATTTATCGTCTCCGAAAAAATCGTCAAGCACAACTATAGCTTTTTTATTATTATCCATCCCACTTCACCACCTTTTTACCGTTTACGGCACTCAATGCAAGCTTCAATTCCTTCCGGTATACAATTCTTACATTCCGGATTCCATTTCATGTCATGCGGAATTGTTGGTTGTTCATTGATTATCCTTGCTAAATCTTCGGCTCTTATCATTGCAATGCCGCAAATATTTTCCATATATTCCGGTTTAACACGAATAGCATCAGCATCAATCAATCTCAACTTCTGTTTCCCCTTTCATTTCTGCTCCGCAGTTAGGACAATATGTCCAACATCCTCTCTGACCGCTCTGCGATACACAGCACTCACTACACTTCATCCACGAATGACCCATTGTATTTCCAAACACCCAGTGTGCTGTTTTTCTCTCCGGCAAATCATCTACAACCGTGAACCTGTCATCTTCTTCGATTTCGCAGATTCTCCAATAAAACTCATATGCGAGTTTTTTATCGCTGATAATTTCCTCGCATTTTTCCTTGAGCATTCTACGAAAGTCTTGAATTTCAACCTGTAGCGTCATTCCCACTTCACCGGCTTTCCAACTTAATACGTTTTCCACATCCACGGCAGAAATTGTCCTCACGAATCAACTGAACCCCACACAAGTCACAACAACAATTTGTAATGTATTTCATCTCGCAAGATGATTCTGGATGCACAACCGCTTCCTGCTATTTCGGGTTTTTCCTCCTGTTCCATAGCTCAATCAGATCGTTCTGCTTTCCGACATAGCCCCTGGCGCTGTGCAGGAAGCATATCGGTTCCTTATCAACGTGCTCAATCCAGCAAATTTCATAGTCAATCTCTTCGACATATCCCTCAATACGCACCTCACGTCCGCAGAACGGGCAGGGTTTTAGCTCTGTTTGCATGACTCAGCCCTCCTGTTCCATGCTTCGATTGCTTCCCTGCGCGTCCGATATACACCGCCGGAGCCACCGCACCCGGTTTCGTCTCCTTCTCTATTGCATACAACGCGCCAGTTTTCGATAACACCGTGATCCCAACGCTGCTCTGTTATCCACACTTTCAGCTTGTCCACCCGTCCGCAGAACGGACATGGTTTTAATTCTTTATTCATCCACGCTTTACCGACCTTTCATAATAATTCCGTTGCACGTTCCTTTTGCAATATCAAGAGCAAGCCTTAACTGTCGTATCTCCTCTTCCTGCTCTTTCAGCCTTTTGATTGCATCGTCAAACAGAATTGTTTTCTGCCGCAAAAGTTCCACCGCCCCCTGATACGCCGCTTCCTGCTCCTTCAGCACTTTCAGTGTCTCAACCACCGCAGAGTACGCAAGAGGCAAAACATTGCCTTCCTGGTGTTTCACCCACCAATCAAGCCCTTTAATGATCTCTTGTCTGTCTGCCATGTTCTTCGCCTCCTCCATAAATTACAACCGCTTTGCTTCGTCAAAAACCGTTCTGATATCATCCGTCAACAATCCACGGTATAAAAGTTCCTTTTCAAGCCAATCGTGCATAAATAGTTTTCCTAACAGACGTCCTCGTTCCTCCCCTTGCTGTGCCGTGCCTGTTGATAAGAACGTAATGCTGTCTGCTGTCTGCTGTATGCCGAGCAGATTTTGCTGCTCTTTCAGTAGCTCAAGCTTTTTGCAAGCGTCCTCAATCGTTTGAGCAAAATCGTCTTTCCCTATATTGGATAGATAAAGACTTATTTCAGAAAGACCATAAACAATATCGTTCTCCATAGTTTACCTCCTTGTCGTTTCACAAGCTTTAGGATACTCTGGAATTGCACCCCTGCATCGTTTCACAAGCAAATCTGTAAGTTTCCCTAATCCTTCGAATAAATATCCAATATCTGTATGCAAAGCGTACCCTTTTGAATCGACCCACATAATATTTGAACAAAACGATTCTTCATTGTTCAAATAGTCAATAAGTGTTTGCGCCGCTTTTAATGCCTTAACAGCTTTTTTGTCATTACTCATTCCAACTTCACCTGCATTCCTGTCAATTCATGGCTTTAGCATTTCTGCGTTTGATAGCCAATACCGAACGTTGTTCTTTAGTTTTTTCCTGCATTTCTCCATTCTTGCCGAGTCCCATCTATTTCCATCAAACAGAGGACAATCCTCACACTCGGACGGCACGGACACACAGCAGTTAAATGCAATCAGCGTATCTTCCGGTTGCATCATCTTTTCTTCGAGTTTTCGTCTTTCGTCTGTGTGTATCATTCCTGCTCACCGCTCTTTCCATTCAATGCGTTTGCCACAACAACGGCAGAAATTGTCTTCACGAATTAACTGAACACCACACAGGTCACAACAGCAATCTGTGATGTAAGTCATTTCACACGATGGTTCTGGATGAACAACCGCTTCCTGCTCTTTCAGCAGTTCCAGAGCATCTTCAGCGATTTTGCAACATTTCAGTCCTTCGCACGTATCGTCATTTGTTCTATCTACAAGCATCATTAATCCTGCAATAACCTTCTTCTTGTCAGCCATCCAACTTCACCGCCTGTCCGCAATATGGGCAAAAATTATAATTGTATGATATTTCTTTTCCGCATTCTGGCTGTGGGCAATAATAACTAACATCTTCTGGACTCCACGCATAAAGGTCATCATCTTCAACTTTAAGCATTGGCTTCGGCTCCTGCTCTTTCAGCAGGGCAAGGGCAGCTATCGCAATTTGCTGCACCTCTGAATCGGAATGGAATGATTGCCAATCATCCTGTGTCAGTCCCTCCAGCCAGCTCATAACCGTTTTTCTGTCATGCATCGTTATCCCTCCGTTTTCCATCGGCGCATAACCATTCGTCTGCTCGTGGTAACTGCTATTGGATATCATGACCGCAATCACACTTGTGATCTTCCGGGTCACGATAAATATAATTTTTACATGTAACAAGTTCTCGTTCTTCAATTACTATCTTGATTCCATTTGGTTTGTAAATAAAAATATGACCGTCCGGAAGTTTAGCCATACCGTTTCACAATCCTTCCTGTCTGACATTGATGATCCTTGTATCGTCAATTTCAAAAAGATCGCTGTAATAATCATCGCCGTCAATAAGCTTTATGATCCTGTGTGATGCGCTCCCATTGTTTTCAACAACAGCTTTCCACGCGCCGTCATAAGTCATACGGAGAACGGTTCCTTCGTCGAAATATATAATTACATCCTGGTCATAGCAATTGTACTCATCGTCCCATGATCCCGAGCCTTCGATTTCAACGAGATCGTCGCTGGCACCGTAAACACTGATCGTGCCGCACTTCTCCGTGGGAGTGAAATACTCGCCGAAGAAGGCAAACATTTCGTCGTCTTCTGTAAAGAAAATATCCTTTTTTGTTTTATCGGTGTAGGCGCCGAGGACATTGCTGATCAGCTGTCCAAAGCGCCAGTCAGGGACTTTATGCCAATACGACGCGAGCGTTTCACAGAATTTATCAATTCGATGTTGATCCCTCATAATTTCTTCTCCTTCAGTTTTCTCATGATTGTTTTGCCGTCAAGGCCGGAATAGAACTCACACAGTGACGATGAAAGGAAATGTTCGGCAGACCGTTTCTGGTCAGACGCGGCTTTGGACGATGTAACAGGACTGGCAAGCAGGAGCTTTGATTCCTGCCAGTCAACAACTGCCTGCTTTACAATGGCAACGCCAAGCGCCCTCCACCTGTCTTCCGGACCAAGATAGTTCAGCAGGATAGGTTGTTTAATATGCTTCCTCATGTTTGCTCAAACCTTTCATATGCAGATTTTTTCCTGAATTCGAGATATTCGGCGTACGGGATTTCACGGCATTCAAGCACCGGCTGCGTGTGTTTCACACCAGGCATTTTCTTGGCGAGGTCCATTGCGTGTACAGCGTTTGTCGCGAGAAAAGCGAAAGTGATCGGCTGAAACTTTTTCCTTCCATGATGACCGTGCTTGCATGTAACAAAATAATAACCCATCAGATAATCACCACCGGAAGCTCAGTTTTTTCCTTGGGTTCTTCATATGCGTAGCGCTCGTCGCCGTCCATTTTGACAGGGTCGATCTTTTTCTTCTTGTGGATTTTCCTTGCGTCTTTACGGACAATCTTTGCCTTTGGCCTGTATCCGTTCTGAAACTTGGAAACAAGCTGGTAATACTGTTCATTCACTTTTTCGAGATCGGCGACATAAGTCAGGACGATTTTTGCGATGCCGTCCAGCGCATCGTATTTTGTGCGCAAGGTAGTAATTTCAGCCATCATGGCGCGGATCATCATGGCGACTTCCTTCATCTTGCATGTTTCCGTCGTTCCACGGCATTCAGACGTAAACGGGCATTTCCCGTTTTTGCATGTCGCGGAGGCGGAGGAAAACTTCATTGCTATTTCCTGCGGTGTCATGTTTTTGCCTCCCTCAGTTTTTCAAGACGTTCGGTGGCGGCTGCTCGCTGTTCATCGCTCATGATGCGCTTCGGCGTGATCTTGACGCATGAACGGTCAACGTCGGCGAAGAGCGCGTCGCCAAGGTCCTTTGTGATAACAACACAATCTGGCCTTGTGCTTGCCAGTTTACGGAGTTTCTTCATCATGTTTGGTATGCATGTGTACACTTCCGCTGTCTTACTGACGTTGGCGGGAGACATGCAAATGACAGTTTCCTGTTCGTCGAACGGAACAGACTTGTTCAAAAAACCACTTCCTTTTTATGAAGTTTTATGTGTCACTGTATATAGGAACTTTTCGGGTATATTTGTCTACCACAGACGCCGCTAAATTAGCAAAAAAAATACACCCTGCAGGCATGGACGGCAGATTGTCTGTCCGGATACCCACAGGGCGTAGAAAGCCGCTAAATTGGCGGCACCAAACGTATAAACTTATACGTACGGAGGGTCGTTTGATTTAAACAAGACGATGATAGCGATCACCGTAAAAGCGAGGAAGATTATTTCTGGCAGTTGCATGCTGCATCATCCTTCTTCCTTCTGGTTGCCTTTTTCGGCTCCTGCTCATAAGGATTATCGATCATCCCTTTTTCAAGGAGCCACGCGATACCGACGGCAACGGCATCTGACTCGTCATCGCAGGCATATTCGCGTTCTCCGACGAACTTCATAAGCGCTGCGGCGACTTCGTCCTTTTCAGCGTTGCCGTTATTCGCCACAAGTTTCTTTACCGTTTTCGGCTCGATCTCATCGAACTGACGGGCGCCGAATGCCCAGGCATACAAATCAGACACGCCGACAACCCGGTTCAGGATTGACAGAACCTTGCCGCTGGCTGCATCACCTGACTTACGGAGAGCTTCTTCCCTGACAAGGACGCCAAGCGGCGCGGCAGTCATCAGCCGCCGAAGTTCAGCGGCAATTTCAATAAGTTTTATTATTGATATTGCTTGTTTCCTACACGGATACCTTGCGTCCGAGCGGGTAATACCGAAGAAGCGCAAACCCTGGTCGCCTCATGGAAAAGTCACACGCGACGATATCGGTATAGGTATGCATCAATTCAGACAAAAGTTATCACCTCGCATGCTGCCGGACCCATTTCAGGAAACCGGACTTCGTTATTTTAGAATGGTTCTGTGCGTTTGTATCACTGATGATATGCTCAAGATCAGTATTGCTTACACGGTCGAAACAGTCTTTCTTCCTGTTATAATATTCCAATGTACGCTGAAGCAAACCGGATATATCATTGTCACCGGCATCACTGAAAACATAATAGTTTTCAGCCAGTGCACGAACGAACATCAGGTCGGCGTTATGTTCGTCGCCATGCTTTCGCATCTCATCCTCGACATAGCAGTGTGCATCAAACAACCCGCAACGGTTCCGAAACCAGTTATCCGGGCAATTCCCGTAACTGTCCTGCCGCTGGATATAAACATAGATCGGAAAGTTGCTGTCGATCTTCCCAAGTGTTTTTGAATCCATTTCAAGACTGAGCAGGGACAGAAACGCGAAATCTTCACTGAACGACAACGATTCATTAAACCGCACATGATGGTCACGCAGGAAAGATGTCCTGAAAATCCTGCCGTGGATAAATACCTGTGATGTTTCAACGACCGGCAATTCACCATTGCAAAGGTCGATGATGATCGGGAAACAAACAGCGTTAAAAGAACTTGGTTTTTCGATTGCGTCCGTGATGCGCGAAAGGGAATACACCCCGGCAAACATATCATCAAAATCACAGAACTTAATCCATTCTGCGTCACTGTGGTCAATCGCATAATTCCTTGACGCCGATATGCCGCCATGCGAAAGGCAAACCTGCTTTACTTCAAAAGGGAATCCGCTGAAATATTCGTCAGGAAACTTCGGCGAGCCGTCATGGATCATTGTGACCGCAACTTCCGACCAGTCCACGCGGCGCTGGAGGGAAAGCATAAGCATTGCGTCCCTCCCAATTTCCCACGGTTCTGTCCAGTGAGTGACCACAATTTCAAGCAGCTTACTCATTTGTTCTCCTTCCGGTCATTCACATCATACGCAAACATCAGGCGAACGATTGCATGACCGAGATGGTCGTCCTGTGTATCCCCGGCAAGGAACGCGTAGATATGCTGGACAGCATGGTTCAGATGCTCAATCGTATCAATCTTTGTATAGTTGCGCTGATCAAATGTTTCACCGTATTTGTCGGCACCGTATTTTGCAACCTTTGCAGCGTCGAACAGCGCACTGACGGGAAGCAGATGGAAGCCGTACGGCGTATCGGATTGCTTGCCGCCGTTTTGATTTGTAACCACAGGGGCATCAGCCTCAACACCCTTAATTGTTTTGCTCATATTTTACTCCTTTACAGCGGTCGCGTTCGGATACACCGCGCACAGGGCGTCGGCGTCGCTTTTCTTCAGGTGCATGATTGTGACCGTATACAAATCACAGGCAGGCTTCATGGCTTCATCGAGCGCCCACCAGGAGGAACTGCCCACGATTCCGTCTACTTTCAATGCCTTGCCGTCCGGACCTTTATGGGTCTTCTGGAAAGACTTTACAGCCTCTTCCGTCCTTACACCGAATTTTCCATCGGCACCGCTTTTTCCAAGATCATAACCAAGATAAATCAGATCCTGCTGGCACTCAACGACATCGGGGCCAGTCGATCCGCGCTTAATTGTTTTGTGCGTAGGCACGGGTGTATCACCGTCCAATCCTTTCGGAACTGCCCAATGCGTACATTTCGAGGACAGTTTTTCTTTCTTTACTTCGCCGGAACAATGGATCATCATACCGCCGCCGATATAAAACCCGATATGGCTTTTTACATTCGGCTTTGTGCTGCTTGTCCAGAACACACAGCAGATCGTTTCCGGGAGCGTATCGATCGTTCCTTTGGAAGACCAGTTATTGTTGTTGTTCCACATACTGGTGCATCCGCCGCCGACAAAAGAAATGCCGACCCTTTTGCAAACTTGCTTAACAAATCCCTGGCAATCGTCCATCAGGGTCTTTTTGCCGCCGGGATAATACTTGCATCCGGAGCACGATTCGCGGGGCGCGGCTTCACGAAGCACCTGGCATTTCTTCTTTGCGACGCTTGCTTCGGCTTCAGAACAGCGCTTTGCAGCAGCCTCGCGTTTGCCGGGCGTACATTCCTGACCGGCTGTTCCCCAGACGTAAGACCAGCCTATTTCGGCTTCCGCCGCCAGCACAACAATTTCAGATTTTGTTTTACCTTCGGCTTTCCAGCCATCTACCATTGCGGCAACCTGTGCCGCTGAATTTACCATAATAACATCACCTCAGTTGCCGCCGGTAGACCCAAAGCCGCCGTTGCGCTCAGACCTGATTGGATTGTCATCGGAAACGGTTTTATATTCCAGGATAATCCCCTGCATAAACCTGTCGCCGGTACCAAGCCTGAACATTACCTCTGTTGTAATCTTTGCGGCGATATGACCTTCATTGTCAGAATAATAATAGTCTTCATCAATGATACCGACGCTGTTTCTCAGTTTCATTCCATATTTAAAACCGAGGCCTGACCTCGGTACGCACATCAGGAACGTTCCCGGGTCCAGCTTGACGCGAATCCCCGTCGGGATCATCACAGGGATGATGGACGTGAACGCGACAGGAAAAGGCAGGAAGAAATCATACCCGGCAGAACCAGGCGTAGCACGGCGCGGCAGCTGGATTGCATCATAATATCTGCGAATCTCGTCGTCGCCGGAAAAGCACATTTCGCCGCTTGATTCAAGCTTGTTGCATGCGCTTTTGAATTCTTCAAAAGAGACTTTTTGAAATTCAGCCATTGTTGTCCTCCGTTGTTTCCCATACTTTCATATCGTTATTCCAGATTTGTTTTGTGCCAAATTCATCTTCGCGGATAATCGTCATACACCCGTATTGCTGGAGGTTTTTGAAATCAGACGCAAAGATAAACGCATCATTTTCATGTTTTGTTTTACGGATGGGTTTCATATTCCCTTCGCCGTAGATAAAGTACTTAATCATGTTTTGACCTTTCTGTTTTTTTTTATATCAACCATTGCCCTTGCAATATCATCCACAAGCTGATGGAGGATACGGTCCGACAGCGTTTCTGTTTCCAGCTTCGAGGACATAAGGGATGTTTTTAGATGAAGCAGCTCGTGAACAAGCACTTCCTCGAAATCAAACGGCCTCGAAAGCTCTTCGATCCTTTTCGGGTCTACAATCTGGATCATTGCTGACTTTGTGGACTCCTGCCATGAGGTGCATCCTACGGTATCGGGGATCGCCATATCCGAAGGATGGCACTCTGTCTGGAGAATAATTGCCCAGTCCTGAAGACCAAGGCGTTTTGTCCATTCGTTCAGCAATGAGACTTCATACGGTATCTTTTTTGTCATTATGAAATCCTTTCTGCCAAAACTTTGACGTTATATCTTTGTCAAAAAAGTTTTCTAAACCAATGTAATCATGATAAAGCAATCGCTGATTTGTTGACGGATTACTCAACCCGCCTTTATCCGGATCATATTTTCCAATTTTTAGATAACTCACTAATGGTTCATGAATATCTCGATCAGTATGATGACCGGTCACGTATTGTGTATCAAGCGCGTTATCCAGGCCGGTATAGAGAGCAATTTTTAGATCAGGATAATTATTCGAAACCGAATACATACATCTTAGTAACGCATCAAGATCGTTCCCCTCACCCATAAAACAAACACAGGTTATACCGTCGTAATATTTGTTTATGATTGGCAAAATATCAGGTTCGAGGTCTTTGCCTACGTCCTGTTGCAGTTCTGGCGAATGACACCCGATACACCGGTGAGGACAATTTGTAATATTAAAACAAAGAGTCACTTCGTCTGGGATTTCCTGAAATGTCACTGTATATCCAAGATATTTAATCACGAAGCATTCACCCACTTGTCTATAAGCTTGTCGGTTACATATTTTTCAATATTCTGTTTTTGA
This sequence comes from uncultured Clostridia bacterium, assembly GCA_946182865.1. GTDB lineage: Bacteria > Bacillota > Clostridia > Oscillospirales > Acutalibacteraceae > RUG762. The sequence continues at coordinate 165 of CAMHAV010000108.1, read as the reverse complement.
GATTCAGAAAGCTTATCGATATATGGTTGCATCGCAGGCAAATGTCTTGACACAGCTACGTCATCAAAGAATATTTTTTCAGCGATATACCTTGTATACACGGCTTCTTCTAATGTTTTCATAGGTTTAAAGTAATATCGTTTTCCATCAATACCAAAGTCAATT
>CAMHAV010000107.1 GCA_946182865.1 uncultured Clostridia bacterium | reverse complement strand
TATCTATTATCTATTCTCTTAGCGCAGCTTCGCTGCGCGCTTAAATTCTCATTTAACAGAAGAAAGTGTCAGTCAACGATGACTTCGCCCTCTACGTAACCGGAACATGCGGCGGCGTTGGACTCGTCTGTGTCGATGTGCATCGCGGCGGCATAGGAGGGGCTGACGCGCACGACAACGTCACCGAACGTGGTGGTTCTGTCAGCGGTTTCGATTCTGACCGAGACGATCTGCTTGTCGGTCACGCCGAATTTCTCCGCGTCTTCGGGAGTGAAATGAATATGTCTCTTGGCGGCAATGACGCCGCATTCCAGCGTGACTTCACCTGCGGGGCCTTTCAGCACGCAGCCGGGGGTGCCTGCCAGGTCACCGGATTCTCTGATGGGAGCGGCAATGCCGATCTTGCGCGCGTCGGTGAGCGAAAGCTCCACCTGGGATTCCTTGCGGGTGGGGCCGAGGATGGAGACGTTGGGCATGGTGCCTTTGGGGCCGATCACGTCCACTCTCTCGTTGCTGGCGTACTGACCGGGCTGAGAGAGGTCTTTTTTCTTGGTGAGCTGGTAGCCTTCACCGAAAAGAACGGCAAGGTCTGCGTCCGTTACATGAACATGGCGTGCGGATGTTTCAACTAAAACCTTCATGATAAAAATCTCCTGTAATTCAGATTTGCCTCATGCACAGCACTTGGCGCGTCGGTGGAGTGCAGAATGACATTCACCGACCTTACTACCATTTTAATACGCTTTTGCGGCAAATTCAACCCATTTTTGCAACTTTTTCATGCGTCTGCCTCAATTTTACCAAAATTGTTGATTCTGTCAATTATTTTACATAGATTTCATTGCATTTCCCGCAGCAATATGATATAATATCTCCAAATTCACAAAAAGGTGCGTTGGTTTTATTATGAAAAATCTCACAGTGGGATTGTTTAACGAATCCTTCCCGCCGACGATCGACGGCGTTTCCAATACGGTTGTCAATTATGCCCGCATTATTCAGGAAAAATACGGGCGCAGTGTGGTGGTGACCCCGCGTTATAAAAATGTGGTGGATGATTATCCTTTCAAGGTCATCCGCTATCATTCGCTTCCCACCGAAAAGACGCGCATCCGCTACCGTGCGGGCAATCCCTTTTCGGTCAACGCGATTCGCCAGATTCAGAAGGAAAAGCTGGATATCATTCATGTGCACAGTCCTTTCACCGCGGCGCTGATTGCGCGCAATGCCAACATCCGCCACCGTGCGCCGGTGATTATGACCTATCACACCAAATTTGCCGACGAGTTTGAGTTCACGCTCAAAAAGAAAGCGCTCTGCAAGGTAGCGGCGGAATTTCTCGTGCATAATTTCAACTACGCCGACGAGGTGTGGACGGTGAGCAAGGGCGCGGCGGATTCTCTGCATGAACTGGGTTATCAGGGAGAGACGCGCGTGATGGTCAACGGCGCGGATATCACGCTTGCCCCCGCGTCGGATGAGGTCATGCGCCGTGTGCAGGCAGAAACCGCGATTCATTCGGGCGAACTGGTCTTTATGTACTGCGGCAGAATGCAGTGGTACAAAAACGTCAGGCTGATTATTGACGCGCTGGTGAAGGTCAAAGAGGCGGGCGTGCGTTTCAAGATGATCTTTGTCGGCGCAGGTCCCGAACGTGACGAGATGATCGACTACACCCGCAAGGTGGGACTTTCCACCTCCACGCTGTTCACGGGCGCCATTCATGACCGTGAATTGCTGAAAGGATATTTTACCCGCGCCGATCTGTTTCTGTTCCCCTCCACCTACGACACGGCGGGGTTGGTGGTGATGGAAGCGGCGGCCTGCCGCACGCCGAGTGTGCTGGTGAAAGACAGCTGTGCCTCCGAGATCGTGCAGGACGGACGCAACGGCTACATTTCCGACGAAAATGCCGACGCGTTCGCGGCGGCGATTTTAGCTGCGATAGGCGACCGCAGCGCTCTGGCGCAGACGGGCATTCTCGCCTCGCAGGAGGTCTACCTCTCGTGGGATGACGCGGTGGCAACGGCTTACAAGCGCTATGAGGAAATCTATGACGATTGGCGCTCCTTCAAGGGTATCCGCCGCCAGAGTGTGATGAAAACCGATTTTGAATAATGGGAATGGTTGGAATAAGTCGAAAAAGGAGTTTGTTAGTTATGAAAAGAAGAATTCTGGCAGGCGTATGCGCTGTCATGCTGCTTGTATCGGGCACCGCCTGCAGCAACTCCGGAGGAAAAGATCCATCCGCTGAGAATATGCAGTTCATGGTGAGTTACTTTGATTACTCAAAATACGACAGCGAAACGTATAACACCTACTTAGAATGCGGCGGCAGCACGATCTATTGCACCACAGAAACCGCGCAGGCGTATCCCAATCTGGCAGCGGCGCTGGACAAAGACGCTGCCGACGTCAGGAAATACGCCAAGGAATTTTCGGATGATATGGACGAGGAAGCGCATGAATTTGTCCGGGGCGGTGCCGCCAGTCATTATGTTGATATGTTTCGTTCCGTCGTAAAAAGAGCCGATGAAAAGGCGGTCAGCATAGCGCAAGAATGGTACACTTTTACAGGCGGCGTGCATGGCAACGGCGGCTATGCCTCCCGGAATATTGATCCCGTGACAGGGGAGGAGATCAAGCTGTCGGATGTTGTCAAAGACCAGCAGAGACTCAATGAGTTGCTGGTTGCCCAATTCCGGGAGCTGTATCCCAATATGTCGTTTCTGGATTGGGACGAACCGTTTGGAAATTATGACATGAGTATCACCGAGAGTACCGACGACAGCTTTGTCTACACGTTTACGATTGACCCGGACGGACTGTGCTTTTATTTCAGTCCCTATGAGCTGGGGTCGTATGCGGAGGGAGATCAGGTTGTCAAGCTGCTCTACCGCGATACGCCGGATCTTTTTGTCAAGGATTACGCTGTCAACGGAGGGTATGCGTCGGGAATGATCAAAACAGGACGGTACGATCTGGGCAGTGACGGAACGACGGACGAAATCAGTTACTACTGCACAGAGGATGAATTCAACCAAGCATATGAAAAAATTCATTTGGAGAAAAACGGGCAGGAACTGGTTTCCGATCTTTACTGCTATAATATCGATAGTTTCCTGATGCATACCGAGGACAACCGGGATTATCTGTATGTCATTGCGCATATGGACAACGACGCAAGCTGCCTGAATATCTATGATCTCAGCGGAGAAAAGCCCACGCTGGCAGCAGAAACAGAGTATGGCTTGTCTTATGCGGGGTGGGAGGAAAAGGATTTATACGGTTATGAGCTGATCACGGAGAGTGATGATTTTACATTGACTTTCCGGTGTGACCTGCTGGCGACTTTCGACGCCTATTTCAATACGTCTGTCGGTACAGACGGCAAGCCGGTGCTGCCGGAGGACGGCATGTATGCCGTCCCCGATGCGATCCGTCCCTTGCAGTCCGCCGCGTCGCTGAAAGCGGATATTGTGGATGAAAGCGGCAATGTGGTCGAAAAAGAGGCGGAAATTCCCGCCGGAGATACCTTCAAACTCCTTCGTACCGACGGAAAAACGGTGATTGACGCCAAGCTTTCCGACGGCAGGATCGCCCGACTCGAACTCACACGGAGCGATGACAATTATACCGCCACGGTCAACGGGCAGATTTCGGAAGAAGAGGCTTTTAAAGAACTGTACTACGCAGGATAATTCCGTGCAGCAATAAAAAAATACCGACCCCATGAGGATGATCTCCCCATGACGGTCGGTATTTTTAATACATCATTAGCGTGACAGTGAGCGCGGCGAAGATCATGCCGGTCAGATCGGCGGTGAGCGCGGCGGGAACGGTGTACCCCGTCTTTTTTACGCCCACGCTGCCGAAATACACCGCTACCGTGTAAAAGGTGGTTTCGGTGGAACCCATCATGACCGAAGCGACTTTTCCCGCGAAGCTGTCCGGGCCGGATTGTTCAAAGATCCCCCGGATGACCGCCAGCGCACCGCTGCCCGAAACGGGACGAATCAGCATGAGCGGCACTGTTTCGGGCGGAATGCGGATCGCGCCGATCAGGGGAGCCAGCATTTGTCCGGCCGCTTCCAGACAGCCGGAAGCCCGGATCATGGAGACAGCCAGTGTCAGCGCCGTCAGTGCCGGCAAAATGGCAGCGGCGGCGCGCATTCCCTCCCGTGCGCCCGCGAGAAAGGTGTCAAAGACATTCACGCCTTTGACCAGTCCGAAGAGCACGATGCCCGTCACCGAGAGAATAACGATGATGTTTCCCATATCAATGCCCCTCCTTTGCGCTGCCGATGCCGGTGAATCCCCGCAAAGCGCCGCACAGCAGCAGCCCGGCCGTGAGCGCCGCCGCCGAGGTCAGCCATACGCAGGGCATGATGTCCATGGGATCCGCCGCCCCCGCTTCGGCGCGCAGCGTCAGCAGCGTGGTGGGAAGCAGCTGGAGAGAGGCGGTGTTCATCACCACAAAGGTCATCATGTCAGGGCTTGCCTGTCCGGACAGGACGCCGTGTTCGTCCCGCATGGCCTGCATAGCTTTCAGTCCCAGCGGGGTGGCGGCGTTGCCCAGCCCCAGCAGATTGGAAACGACGTTCATGCAGACGTATTTTTCCGCTTCGCCCCCTTTTTTCATCCCCGGCAGAAGCAGACCAAGCAGCGGTCGCAGCAGTTTGGCGGCATATTCTGTCAGGCCGGACTTTTCCGCAATCGCCATGATGCCGCTCCACAGCGTCATCGCGCCGCCGACCGTCAGAATCAGCGTCACCGCGCTGCTGCCGCCTGTGAGAATGGCGGATGCCAGCGCGTCGGAATGTCCCGTGGCGACGCCCCACACGGCCGCGAACAGAATCAGTCCGGCAAATACGTAATTCATCATGATGGCAGCGCTCCCTTGAAAAATGAAAAATAAATCAGAAAAATTCATGGAATTTGATTTACTTATATTTATGAAAGTGCTATGATAGATATGATAACTATCAAAGATAGGCGATTGTAAAAGTAAATGAGAAAATGTAGATTAAAAAAACCCCTATTTCCGCGATTTTTCAACTATTACAATCGGCTAATGACTATCAAAGATGAAAGGAGGATTTGCTTGCCGCGTTTTAACAGAGCTTCCAACAAGACGAATACGGGCGGCGAAATGCCCGCACCGTATGATTCTTTTGATAATATGCCGTTTGACGACGACTTTGGAGACAGGGACAAGGCGGAACTGGGGGAGCTGCTCGGCGGCGGGTTGCCGTCTGGAAATGGCGGCGGCTTTGATGAAGAGATGCCGCTGTTTGATGACAGCCTGCCGCCTCCTGAACAGATATCCCCGGCAGCGCGTGAGGATGATGTGGATTTACGCAAGAGCTTTGGCGTGCTGTTTAAGGCCATTTCCGACCGTATCAAAGGAAAAAAAGCCCGGCCGTCCCCCGAAATTCCCATGTCCGCGGACGGTTTTGACGATGGATTCACCGATTTCATGACGGACGGTTTTTCCGACAGCAACGACTACGGCGGATACCCCGACAGTGTCGCAAACGGAAACGACTACGGTGGATATCCCGACAGTGTTCCAAACGGAAACGACTACGGCGGATATCCCGACAGTGACCCGAACGGAAATGGCTACGGCGGATATCCCGACAGTGTTTCGAACGGAAACGACTACGGCGGATATCCCGACAGTGACCCGAACGGAAACGATTACGGCGGATATTCTGAACAGCCTGCCGCATGGGATGACGGTTTATCGGAGACGCCTGCATTCGGAGACGGTTTTGACGATACTTTGGCCGAACCGATGCTGCCGTCAGACGATTCACAGGCGAAGCCGCTTTCCGTCGGCGCACGTTTATCCGCGTTGTTTGTACGAATCAAAGATAAGCTGTCTCACAGAATAAAGAAACAGTCCGTACCCGATGACGGCGTATCCTTTGATGATCACGGCGAATTCAGTGATTTTATCGAGTGGGAAGAACAGGGGCAGGAAACGGAGCAACAGGACGGTCAGGCGATACAGCCCCCCCATGCTCCCTATCCATTTGCCGCCGACGTGCCGGGCAATTCTCCGTTTGAGGGAGAATACGGCGCTACCGGGAACGGAGCGGCGCAGAATCCTGACACGTCGGAGTCATGGGGGAGAGGGGAAACCGATGCTCCCGATGTGCCGCCGGACGAAAACCGTAATCCGCCGCGAACGGAAAGTGACCGCCCCGTAACCCAGATTGGCCGATTGCTGGCAGCGGCGGTGCATTCATGGAGGAAATTCCGTCGAAGACTGCCCAGTTTCAAGCCGAAGGTGTACAACGTGTCGGTGCCGGATTATCAGCCGGAAGAGGATGGCATACAAGCGCCCAGTCTGGTTTCGGATATCGAAAAAATCATCCGGAAACAAAGCGAACTGGGCGAGATAGAGCGGGAATATGAGGAGATGCGCAGCTATATCCGTTCGGTGGATGTGAACGCCGCGCCGAGACGGGAGGAAATTCCGCCGCCGGAAAACATACATGAGGTTCGCGAGGCGGAAAACGAGCTGTTTGACCTGATCCGTCAGATTGACGTGCAGAACGAGCAGCAGCGCAGCCGTATCGGCATATATGACGCGCCCCCGGAGGAAGACCCCTATAATTACAGAGGCATCAACGACAATCGGCAGACCTATGACGACATTGAGGATGCGTCCTTTGATATGCGTCCGCGCCTCAGCTTTGAATCTGAACAACGGATTGACCCCAACCGCCAGTGGAATGAAAGACAGGCTTTCGGTTCTTCTTTTGAAAGTATCGGCAGTTTTGGAGAAGGCCCGCTCGCTTCGTCGAACGGACGTTCGGGAAGGTTTGCGCCGAGGCAGCGCGCCGCGCAGGAGAATGCCGCGCCGGTAGCGCCCGTTTCGCCGGACAGGCGTTCGGGTCGGTTTGCGCCGAGGCAGCGCGCCGCGCAGGAGAATGCCGCGCCGCCAGCGTCCGCTTCGTCGGACGGACGTTCGGGTCGGTTTGCGCCGAGACGGCAAAGCGTACAGGAGCCTTTTGCCGCAGGAGCACCGACCGCGCCGGACGGACGTTCGGGTCGGTTTGCGCCGAGACAGCAGAGCGTACAGGAGCCTTTTGCCGCAGAAGCACCGACCGCGCCGGACGGACGTTCGGGTCGGTTTGCGCCGAGACGGCAGAATCCACCGAACGATTTGGCTGCGGAAGCAAATCCGTTGCCTGTCCGCAGTCATTCTGCTGCCGTCAATGGGGACGCTCCAAAAGAAAAACAAAAAGCCAAGGTGCGAAAACGAAGAAATATGGCGGATTGGTAAATTTTTATCCGACATTTCCAAAATAGCCTTGCATGACAGGGCGATTTGTGTTATGATTTACTTGATCCACTGTGCGATATCTTGCATGGGAGGAAAAATCGCCGTTTGGCAAAATAATTGTTGAGGATGGTTGAGATTGAAAAGCAACAGACAAATCGGTCTTGACGGCAGCACGTTTATATCGGACTGCCTGAGTGACGGTATCTTCTTTGTGTACAGCATTATCTTATGCGGATTGATCGGCGCGGTCGGAGATATTGTAAAGCTGCTGAGTGAGAGCGCCGCAAACCTTGATCCGCTGACCAACAGCCTGATTCTGCTGGATCTGATCTGCTCTTTGAGCATGGTCATCGTGGCGTATTATGTGTACTTTATGCATTGCGGCGAAAATATGCCCAAGCTCGGCATCAAGCCGCTGCTCTATCTGGAATACGCAAGGCTTGCCTATTACGGTCTGTTAATTTATGAAATCGTTTACCGCTTTGCGTATGAATTGCAGCATAGAGAGACGTTCCCCCTTGCCATTCCCATTTACTATGTGGTCTATGCGGTGTGGCTCGCCACCTGCGTGTTTGCGGCCATGTTTATTCTGACCGTGCTGCACCAGAATATCATCCGCAGAAGCTACGCCCGTTCTTTTCGCTGGCTGTCGCTGATCGGTCTGGGGGTGAATGTTCTTCTGCCGCTGACCTATTTCATTACCCGTATCTGGGTCAAGGATCTTGGCGACGGATTTTACAGCAGCGGATTCTGTGATTTCATTCGTCTGGCACTGGCGCCGATTTTCTATGTGGCCATGTGGTTCCTGTTTATGAATGCCATTGATCAGGTAGAACGCGTGTTCAGCGAAGTGGATAACGCCATCAGAGACAAGCGCTATCGTATTGAATTTGACGAGGAAGACAGCGAGAAGAAGCCGTCACACAAGAAAAAGGCGAAGGCCAAAAAGAGCAAGAGCCAAAAGAAGAACGACGAAGCTCCTGTGACACCGGATGAAAGTGACGCCCTCTCCACGGAGGAGCAGGACGCGCGGGAGAACGGCGAAGCCATTCAGGCCGACAGCCTTGACACGCCGGAGGTTTCCCAAGCGGACGAGACGCAGGTGGAAGTTCCTTTCTCGGAAGAAGTCGTCGATGAGGACGACAACAACGGCAAAAAAGTCAGACCCAAAAAGAAGCACCGTATTACCGAGGTGGAAGTGGCCAAGGTAAAGGTGACGGAGAAATTGGCCGAAGAACTGGAAAACGATCTTCTTTCGGCTGAAGCTGCCGGTTCGGCTGACACTGCCGGAGGAGAACGAGAGGCCGACAGTGAGGCAGAATAAGTGAACAACACAAAATAGTGGGATAACAAAAACAACGTCGGTTGAAAAAATTGGACGTTGTTTTTGTATTTCAAGACGGATGAAGGAAGAAGGGAAAAAAAGATGGAAAACAATCATTTCAGCAATATCATAGCGCCGTCAGATGGCGTGAGACGTTTTTTGTGCAAGACCTCCGTGCTGTTTGTCGGACTGGCAACGGTTTTTTTCAGCGTTTTTTCATTCCGGATGAATCAATTTGAACATACGCTTTTAGGCGGTTCGCTGAGAAGCACCATGCTGTTTGGAGCGTATATCATGATGCCGCTCGGATTGCTGACGGCTGCCATTTTTGCAAGAATCAAGAAAATGGGAATGGCCTATGCTATGATCAGTCTTCTGATCGCGACGGCAGGGGCGTTTATGCTGTTTCTTAATGCCTTTGCGTCGCTGCTGCGGGAGACACGACTGCAAGGTGTTGTGGGAAGCCTGCTGGAATGGCTGACCTTTGCCGCGATGACCGCCATATGTGTCAATCTTGTCATGTCCTGCATGGAATTCAAAATCCAGCCTGTATTGGGAATCATAGGAACGGCGGTGGCTTTGCTGGGGCTGGCGGTCACCACGATGCGGATTGCCAATTCATTCAGCGCCATGCAGTTTGTGTGGAATGAAGGGTATGACTGGACAACAATGGCCGAGCAGGTAAAAGCGGACAAGCTGCAATATCATTACAAATGGATTTTCCGCAGCGTTGCCATGAACAACGCAAAGGCGCTTCAACGGATGTTTTATCTGAGGCTTTGCGAAAGAATTGCCTCCTGTGTTTTTTATACATTTGTGGCTTTTTTCTGTGTGAAATATAAAAGCGAGATGAAAGCGTTTAATAAGCTGATCGAGCATGCCGGAGAGTATGTCGATATTCCCAAAGCACGCATTGCTTATTCTTTAAACAGGTCGTCAGAGGAAAGCGGCGTGCCGATAAGAAAAGATAGCGGTACTGTCAGGAATCGGCTGAGTTTTCTTAACAAAATGGCCAAGGCAAAAGAACAAGGTCTGGATATTACTCATATGGAAGAAGAATGGGGCTGTCGTCCTTCCGATGACGATGGCGATGAAAAAGAACGCCCGCGCCAGCCGCGCCGCCGATCGGAAGAGGATTACGAAGAAGAACGCCCGCGCCAGCCGCGCCGCCGATCGGACGGGGACTACGAAGAAGAACGTCCGCGCCAGCCGCGCCGCCGATCGGATGGGGACTACGAAGAAGAACGTCCGCGCCAGCCGCGCCGCCGATGGAACGGGGAGTATGAAGAAGAACGTCCGCGCCAGCCGCGCCGCCGATCGGGCGGGGATTACGAAGAAGAACGCCCGCGCCAGCAGCGCCGCCGATCAGACGGGGACTACGAAGAAGAACGTCCGCGCCAGCCGCGCCGCCGATCGGACGGGGATTACGAAGAAGAACGCCCG
>CAMHAV010000106.1 GCA_946182865.1 uncultured Clostridia bacterium | reverse complement strand
TGAAATATCATCGACATTAAATTGGTTTTGGTTTGATTTTTCCAAATAAAATCCTCCGTTTTTTAGAACATGTCAAGCTGCCAACCGGGATTTGACAATGAACTCTTTTTTATGTATTATAATACATATCTGTGAAAAAGTCAATATTTTGAAAATGACTTGCCTTCAAATCCATATTCATTTACATTATTTAAGCCAATTTTTAACACATAATCAAAACATCTTCACAATCAGGATAGGTTGACAATCTATGAAAATGGAAGTATAATGAGACATAATAACTATCTCATTTAGTGTTGCATTGATAAACCAAATCATAGGGGGATTGACAAATGATTTTTGACACACATGCCCACTACGAGGTACCGGCTTTCGATCATGACCGGGACGAATTGCTTAACAGGCTTCATCATGAATGCGGCGTGTCCTGCATTGTGAATCCCTCCATGCATCTGGAAAGCGCCAAAGCCTGCGTCCGACTCGCGGAGCAGTATGATTTTATCTATGCGGCGGTGGGACTGCATCCCAATCATGTGGAAAAATGGGACGACAGCCACATCGAACAATACCGCGACATGCTTCGTCACCCCAAGGTAGTGGCAGTCGGTGAAATCGGATTGGATTATTACAGGAAGCAAGACAACAGGGAATGGCAGAATCATGTCTTTGCCATGCAGTTGGAGCTTGCCAAAGAAACCAATCTGCCTGTCATCATTCATGACCGTGAAGCGCACGGGGATATGTACGAGCATTTGCGGCACTACCGCCCCGAAGGCGTCATGCACTGCTTCAGCGGAAGCGTGGAACTGGCAAAAGAAACGCTGCGTCTGGGGATGTATATCGGACTCGGCGGTTCTGTCACCTTTGAAAATGCTGTCCGTCCGGTAGATGTGGCCCAATATGTGCCGCTCGACCGTCTGGTGCTGGAAACCGACGCGCCGTATCTCATCCCTACTCCCTGCCGCACCACCAAAAACCGCCGCGAACGCAGCGATTCCTCCATGATTTACGCGGTGGCGCAGTTTATCGCCGAGCTGCGAGGTATGGATACGGAAGAACTTCTTCGCATTACAGAGGAAAACGCCCACCGCTTATACCGAATCTGATGGGATGATTCACAAATTATCTGATTGTAAATTGAAAGGGTCTATGCTATAATAGTAGGGCTATTTTAATGTTATGGGAGCTAATGCAATGTCCGATTTAAAGCAAAGATATCTGACCGCCAAAAAAAGCATCCTCGAACGCGAGTTTTCGAGAATGAACGATAGGCAGCGCGTTGCCGTATTCAAGACAAAAGGCCCCCTGCTGATTCTGGCAGGGGCGGGCAGCGGCAAGACCACCGTGCTGGTCAACCGCATTGCCAATATGATCCGCTACGGCGACGGCTACACCACCGACGTCATTCCCAACGGCTTGACGGAAAATGAAGTGGAATTTCTGGAGGCATTCGCCAAGGGCACGCCGGCTGAAAAATCCGACGCCGACAAGCAGCGTGCCGTAGAACTGATCAGTCATTATCCCGCTTTTCCGTGGAAGATCATGGCGATCACTTTCACCAACAAAGCGGCCGGTGAACTTAAAGACCGACTGGTCGCCATGCTGGGCGAAAAGGGCGGCGAAGTCTGGGCTTCCACTTTCCACGCCACCTGCGCCAGAATCCTGCGTCGGGACGGCGACCGTCTCGGCTATTCAGGCAAATTCACCATTTACGACGCCGACGACAGCAAGCGCATGATGAAGGACGTGATGTCTTATCTGCGCATTGACGACAAGGTGCTGCCCGCCAAAGCCATTCTCGGAGAAATCAGCCGTGCCAAGGAGCAGATGCTTACCCCAAAAGCCTTTGCCGTGCAGGCAGACAACGACTTCCGTTTGAAAAAAATCGCGGAATGCTATGCCAATTACCAGAAACGCCTGACAGACGCCGACGCGATGGACTTTGACGATCTTCTCTTTCAGACAGTGCGGCTTTTTCAGGAGCATCCCGATGTGCTGGAGCATTACCAGAACCGCTTTGATTACATCATGATCGACGAATACCAGGACACCAACCACGCACAGTATCTGTTTGCCAAAATGCTGTCCGAAAAAAGCGGCAATCTCTGCGTGGTGGGCGACGACGACCAGAGTATTTATAAATTCCGCGGCGCGACCATCGAAAATATTCTCTCCTTTGAAAAGACTTTTCCTGACGCGGAGGTCATCCGCCTGGAACAGAATTACCGTTCCACACAGAATGTGCTGGACGCGGCCAACGCCGTGATTCGCAACAACACCGAGCGCAAGGGGAAAAACCTCTGGACGGCCAACGGCTCCGGGGAGAAAATCATCCATTATTACGCCCAAAGTGAGTCGGATGAGGCGAGATTTATCGCTGAAACCATCCAGAACAATGTGGCAAACGGCATGCGTTACGGCGATCACGCGGTGCTGTACCGCATGAACGCGCAGTCCAACGCGATTGAAAACTATTTTAACCGCGCCGGTATTCCCAGCCGTATTATCGGCGGTCACCGCTTCTATGAGCGCAAGGAAATCAAGGATATGCTTGCTTACCTTTGTGTCATCGAAAATCCCGCCGACGAAATCCGCCTGCGACGCATTATCAATGAACCCAAGCGCGGCATCGGTGACAAATCCATTCAGACCGCTTCGGATATCGCCGCCGAACTGGGGCTGAGCATGTTTGACGTACTGCGGGACGCCGACCAGTACCAGGCGCTTTCCAGAAGCGAGGCAAAGCTCAAGGCTTTCGCTGCTATGATCGAGGAATTCATGGAGGCCGCCGACCGGGTCAAGCTCAATGAACTGCTGGAAATGATTTTGCAAAAAACAGGTTACATAGAAGCGCTGCGCATTTCTGATGAAAAAGCGGAAGAACGCATTGAAAACATCAACGAACTTGCTTCTAACCTGATCAAATACCAGGAAGAACACGGCGACGAAACCGAACTGGGTTCGTTTCTGGAAGAAGTGGCCCTCATCGCGGACATCGACAATCTGGACAGCGACAGCGACGCGGTTGTCCTGATGACCATGCATTCCGCCAAGGGTCTGGAATTTCCGGCCGTGTTCATGCCGGGTATGGAGGAAGGCATTTTTCCCGGCATGCAGTCGATTCTCAATCCCGACAATATCGAAGAAGAACGCCGTCTCGCCTATGTCGGCATTACCCGCGCCAAACAGCGGCTTTATCTCATTAATTCCGAAAGCCGCATGCTGTTCGGCAATACCCATCGCAACCGTCTTTCCCGCTTTGTGGAGGAAATCCCTGAAGAACTGTTGGAAAATCTTCCCAAGCAGTCCCGCAAGGAAATCGCCCCCACGCCCCGTCAGTCCGCTCCCCGCAAGCACTTTACCGACACCGAACTGGCAGGCGCGCAGCAGGAAAAGATTGCCCACGCCAAAACCGTTTCTTTTCAGCCGGGAGAACGCGTCCGCCACAAGGTCTTTAAGGACGGCACCATCGTCAAGGTCACACCCATGGGCAACGATGCGCTGCTGGAAATTGATTTCGACAGCAAGGGTCTGAAAAAGATTATGGCCAATTACGCGGGACTCACTAAGCTGTAATTGTTTTCAATTGTTTTGTATAGTAAAACCCACCGCAGCAAGGAAATGATTTTTTCCTCCTGCGGTGGGTTTGTATTATCATTACTCCTGCACCTTTTTGTTGATTTTGTCAATCTTGGCGCGGTAGACAAAATACATCGTCACCCAGATCGAGGCGTAAATGCCCGCAAAAATGCCGATATACTCCAGCACGCCCGCAGCCGAATGCTCCATCCAGTGGCAGACATATGCAATCGGAATCATCGTGCAGACGGAAATCAGGAAATTCAGGCCGCTCTGCGCCGCCAGATTCAGCTTTTCACTTTCCCAGATCACCGACATGGCGGCGAATACCGTTCCCATAAGACCGCAAAGCACAAATTGCAGTATGACTGCGGCAATCTCGCTGCCGCAATCGTCCGCCATCGCCGGAACAACTGCTCCGTAATGTCCGTTTGCAAAAGCAAGCGACGCCGCAATTGTAATGGCGCAGCCGATTGTCACACCGATGGGAAAACCGATCAAACCTCTTAATAATGCCTTTTTCATAAAGAATACCGTCCTTTCTCAAATGCCTAAAATGTCCTTGATTTTTGCCACATACCGCCGCGAAACATAGGTAGACTCGCCGTTTTTCATTTTGACGAGAATGGTTCCCGCGATGCTCAGGTCAAAATGGGCGGTCTTTTTCAGATTGATGATTTCAGAATGGGAAATGCGGGCAAATTTCTGATTTCCCAGCTTCTCTTCCAACTGATACAGCCGCATGCGAATCTGAAATATTCCCTTGTCCGTTACCGCCAGCACTTTCTGCCCCTCCGCGTAAATCCGGTAAATCTCGTCCGGATCCAGAATTTCAGCGCTGTCTTCCCGGAACGCGGTGATGATGTCGCCCGCTGTTTCGGATAATTTTTTGACAGCGCCGTTCACTTCGTCTGACAGCTCTGCCGTGTAAATCACTGCCAGCGGTTCTTGGTACTGTTCGTCGATCTTGATATCCACCTTCATTTGATTTCACCTCCCTGTCTCATTGACACCTGTATTATACAAAGGCGTCCGGAAAAATACAAGCGATTTTATATACTCGGCATTTTTCAAAGAATAAACGGTATTTATATTGTTATAAAAATAAAAAAATTCCCTGTCAAATCCGCTTTTCCAAAAAACGGTCCGACAGGGAATGCTATTATCACATTATGTGACGGTCATTACTTCTTTGCCGCGTTGTTGATCGCATTGATAGCGGCCTGTGCTGCCATCTCTGCCTGTGCTGCCTGTGCTGCGGCTTTCTTGGCCAGTTCTTCCTTGGCCTGGGCTTCTTTCTTGGCCTGCTCCGCGGCTGCTACGGCTGCCAGTCTTTCTCTCTCGGCTTCTTCCGCCTTTTTGATGGCTTCCTGCATATACTGCGCTTCCTGGAGCTTCTGAGTGGCAGCAAGCTTGGCTGCTTCGATAGCGGCCTTGACCTTGGCGGCAGCAATGGCTTCGGCTTCCTCAGCTTTCTTCTCAAAGGCAACCGCGTTTTCCTTGACGGTATCCGCTACCTTCTTGGCCACCTTGGCTTCTTTAATCTTCTTTCTGGCGTTCTCGGCTTCTTCATCCTCATAAGGAATCGGCAGAATGATGGGCTCATCATCTTCATCATCTTCTACTTCGACTTCCTTGGCCTTTCTCGCTCTCATTTCAGCAAGAATGGCTTCCTCGTCCTCTTCCTCATAAGGAATAGGCAGAACAATCGGGGGAAGATCCTCTTCTTCATCATACGACGTTACAAAAAATTCTGACATAGTGCATTGCCTCCCGTTAATATTGAAAAATGATCCCGCAGTCTCAGCAAGACCATCCAATCATTCGTATTTATTCTATCATAAAACTATTTTTTGTGCAATATTCAATTGACTAATTATTCATTTTTAGACAATTGCACAAAAAGACAGGTAGTTTTTGAGACTATTTTAGTGCAATTTGCTCGTTGTACTCTTGCACTCATTCAAAAACGGTGCTGCCATTGTGCAACAGCAACACCGTTTTGATCATAACAAATGCGACTATAAAAAGAATCAGTCAATTAATACATGCCGCCCATACCGGGATCCATCGGTGCGGGAGGTGCCGGAGGCTCGGGCTTGTCGGCCACAAGCGACTCGGTGGTGAGCACCATCGCGGCAACCGACGCGGCGTTTTCCAGAGCGGAACGTGTGACCTTGGTCGGATCCACAATACCGGCAGACAGCATATCGCAATATTCATCTGTGGCAAAGTTGTAGCCATAGCCCGTCTTGTCGGACTTCTTGATGGTGTCGATAATGACGGAGCCCTCCAGACCCGCGTTCGCAGCGATCTGGCGAACCGGTTCTTCGAGCGCCTTGAGGACGATCTTCACGCCGGTCTGGATGTCGCCGGTGGTTTCGTCCACCAGCGGAGCGACCGCGCTCATAGCGTTGAGCAGCGCCACGCCGCCGCCAGCGACAATGCCTTCCTCGACGGCCGCCTTGGTCGCGGCCAGCGCGTCCTCGATGCGGAGCTTCATTTCTTTCATTTCAATCTCGGTAGCAGCACCTACACGAATGACAGCCACGCCGCCAGCGAGCTTCGCGAGTCTCTCCTGGAGCTTTTCCTTGTCAAATTCGGAAGTGGTTTTTTCGATCTGGGTACGAATCTGTGCGACTCTGGCAGCGATCTCGCCCTTGTCACCCGCACCGTCCACAATGGTGGTGTTTTCCTTGGTGATCTTGACCTGACGTGCCTGACCGAGCTGATCGAGCGTTGTCTCGGTAAGCTGGAGGCCGATTTCGTCGCTGATGACAGTGCCGCCGGTGAGAATGGCAATATCCTGCAGCATCTCCTTGCGTCTGTCGCCAAAGCCGGGAGCTTTTACGCAGACACAGGTGAATGTGCCGCGCAGCTTGTTGACGATCAGGGTGGAGAGTGCGTCGCCCTCTACATCCTCCGCGATAATGACGAGCTTCTTGCCCATCTTGACGATCTGCTCGAGCAGCGGCAGAATCTCCTGAATGGAGGAAATCTTCTTATCGGTGATGAGAACCAGCGCATCGTCGATGACGGCTTCCATCTTGTCGGTGTCGGTCACCATATAGGGAGAAATGTAGCCTCTGTCGAACTGCATGCCTTCCACTACATCAATGTCGGTCTTGGCGGTCTTGCCCTCCTCAACGGTGATCACGCCGTCAGCACTGACCTTCTCCATCGCCTCTGCAATCAGCTGACCGATGGTCTCGTCAGCAGAGGAAACGGAAGCAACCTTTGCGATATCCTCGGAACCGTTGACCACTTTCGCGTTAGCCACAACCGCCTCAGAAGCGGCTTCCACGGCCTTGGCGATACCCTTTTTGACAAACATCGGGTTGGCGCCGCCGGTCACGTTCTTCATGCCCTCGCGGATCAGCGCCTGTGCCAGCAGGGTGGCGGTGGTAGTGCCGTCGCCGGCCACATCGTTGGTCTTGGTGGCCACTTCCTTGACAAGCTGTGCGCCCATATTTTCAAAGGGATCGTCCAGCTCGATTTCCTTGGCGATGGTCACGCCGTCGTTGGTGATCAGCGGAGCGCCGAACTTCTTGTCAAGCACGACGTTTCTGCCCTTGGGGCCGAGCGTGATCTTGACGGTATTGGCAAGCTGGTCTATACCGGACTGGAGAGACTTGCGTGCGTCCTCTCCGTAAAGAATAATCTTTGACATAATAAATTCCTCCCTGCAAAAATATCAGAAAAATTATTCGCAAACAGCGAGAATATCGCCGATGCGGACGATGACGTACTCTTCGCCGTCGATCTTGACTTCGGTTCCCGAATATTTGCTCGTGAGCACCTTGTCGCCGGGTTTAACGGTCATTTCGACTTTCTCGCCGTCCACAACGCCGCCGGGGCCAACCGAAATTACCTCGGCTACCTGGGGCTTCTCTTTGGAGGCAGCGGTGAGAATGATACCTGTTGCGGTAGTTTCCTCGGCCTCCACCATCTTGAGCACTACTCTGTCAGAAAGCGGTCTGATTGTCATAATACATATTCTTCCTTTCATCGCGCGGCATCTGCCGCACAAAAATTGCGTGCATTACCGCAGCAGCCTGCCATGCGCTGCGATTTCAGTGCGTTAGCACTCTCGTTCCCCGAGTGCTAATAAGTATTATAATACGTTTTGCAAAAAAATCAAGTCTTTTTCAAAAGAATCACAGCTATTTTACAATTTTTTCATAATAAAGATTATATCTCACTGCGCTTAGGGTCTTTGAAAGCAGCAATGATAAGATCGGCTTCCTTTTGACTGATGCGATAGTCCCGCTTGGCCGAGCGTGTATTCTTTTTACCTGTTTTGACAGATTGCCTTTCCTGTGCAGTCACTTTTCTTTCTCCCGGCACAGAAGCATTCACACCGTAATGCATTGTTACAGCGCCAAGTATCGCCATACTGACGAACATCAATACATGCTTACGGATATAGTCCCCTTTGCCAACGCGCCATTCAGCATATACGCCCAGCACGATACAGGCTATAATGACCAATATTGTGACTGCATCTGCCAAACGAAAGCCTCTGCGTCTGGCAGTCAGAATGATAAATGCAACCACCACCACTACGCAACAGGTAATCCCTAAAATCTGGGAAACCTTGATAAAGTCATTGGCGCCAAGTTTCAAAGCATCAGCGCGCATGCTCTCCATAATAACGGCATTTGTACCGTGAAGCGCCAACATCAGCATAGCCGTCAGACCGCCGCTGCTTTCTTTCTCTCCTTTTTTGCGGACGTTACAATAGAAAAACAAACCTAGCAGCATAACCGCCGCTTCATAAATGCCATCCAGCCAATACACAGCCAGCACATGCAAATCTTCTTCCGGATTATACACTGTCAGCAATTCAAAAGGCACTTCATATCCCAATTCCACGCCAGCGAAATGAGAGGCAAACCGTCCTGCTGTAATGGCCAGTGCTCCACCGATTGCCAGACAATCGAGCAGCTCCCCCCATCCCTGTATGCCAAATAGGATTCGGCTCAGAAGCGCAGCAAGATAAACGCCAAGGATTGCACCGAAAAGTCCATAGCCTCCGACCTGTAACTGAAGCATCTGCCATACGGTGCTGTATTCACTTGCTGCAAAAAGACAGTAAAAAATTCTTCCGAATATCAATCCGAACGGAATAGCAAACGTCGTGACAATAAACACATCCGATACATTCCGTTTTTGCGTTTTTCTGAGAATGCATGCGGTCAAACAACCGGCCAGGCAACCAAGAAAAGAAAAAATCGCAAACCAGCTGACAACATAGTTCTGACCAATAATAGCTAATTGATGATTCACAATGGCACCCCTTTGTTAAATATTCCGCGCACTTTTTTATTCTGCGGAAGCAAAATAAATAATATCGCTCATTGCTCTTTCAACGCCATAATATGCAATCCGATTGTAGGTCTTTCCGTCAACAAGCAATGTGCCGGTTTGTCCTCCATCCAGATTGTAAACCGTCTTGCAGCCTTTTTCCTGCATGTATTTCGCAAATCTATACACAGAGGCACCCGGATCGGTTGTAACGCAAAGGAGATAGTGCAGTTCCCCCAATTGTCCGATTCCTGCACGTGACTGAGGAAAGAAAAGTTCTCCCAATCCCTGATTGGCATAATGAGCGACTTCAACCAATTTGCCGTCCTGAACAAGGACAGGGCCAAATGTAAAGGAAAGCATGATATCGTCCGCACCGTTTTTTGCAATATGTTCACTCAGTTCCGTATCATTCCATACATGAAAATTGCCCTTGTAATCAATTACCAGAACATCAAGCGAACAGCGGCCGCGCTTATCACAGATCACATTGCCATACTGAACGATGACGCCGTATTTTCTGTGCTTGTAGAAATCGGCAGACATACCGACCACGCCATTGGTTGAAGAAAAAATATTGGAGGGAAACTGATACCCTTTTGAATTGTAATCTCCGTTGGCCCATTGTCTGCGGAATTGTGATGCATGTTTGATTTTCACATCGGCGAGACATATGTCAGAATGTCGCTGGGCATCAAATATGTTGCGTTCCCTCCAGCAGCTCACTTCAATGGTGCTGTCGGAATAGTAAACCTTACCATCCTGCGTATACGTGAAAGCATCCGGATTGGGCGCATGTTCCGGCACGGTAAAATCAAAGGGCAGAATCTTGGCACTTTCGATACCGCTGACATCTGAAAGAATCGAGCGTGCCTGGTTATTCATATAGGAGGAAGCCAGTTCCTGCTTCATTTCCACCAACTGCACAGTAGACTGTGGCGAACGCAAGAAAAACGGAAGGCTCAGTGACATCAGCAGACACATCATAAAAAACATGACTACTGTAGACTTTTTTCTTTTTGAATTATTCATTGACAACACCTCCAAAAACCGCGGTAACAAAATCAGTATCCACTTGTATTTTCCATGCGTTACCGGAGAAGACATAGTGAACGGTAACTGTGTTGGTCACTGTTTTTCCTACCGTTGAATAATCCTCAATGGCGGCGGACAATACATTGCTGACATCCTTTTTGTTTTCCGGATCTACACTGCTCTTACCGTATTTTTCCATGTAATC
>CAMHAV010000105.1 GCA_946182865.1 uncultured Clostridia bacterium | reverse complement strand
TAAGAGAGATTTTGCAAGTGGAATCGTATTAATTATTTATGCACAATTCCTTAGGAATGCGGAAATCAAAAGGCGTGCCGTCCACCGGCAGCAGTTTCCCGGTAGGCGTGCCGTCCACCGGCAGCAGTTTCCCGGTGGGAATGAGGTGATTCAGCTCTAGGATATGATCCGCGTCCATCATCAGTTCCACATCGCGGTTGTCGGTGCCGGAGCGGCGGCTGAAGCCGTTGGGGGTAAAATAACAGTGATTGGTGAGATTGACGATCGTATCCTTTTTACTGACTTCGGCTTGATAGGCAACGGTCAAGGTGTCATCCTCTGTGACGCGGAACACGGCGCTGACATGCAGATCGCCCGGATAGCCCTCCTCGCCGTCGGGAGAGAAGAGGCGCAGGCGAAGCTCTGCTCCGCCGTCAAAAGAAACGGTTTCCGCGTTGTCCCATAGCTTTGCGCCGAAGCCTGTGTTGCCGCCGTGCAGATGGTGACCGTCCTGGTTCCGCGTGAGCTGGTACGCGGTGCCGTCAAGGGAAAAACGGCCGCCGTTGATTCTTCCGGCATAGCGGCCCACTGTCGCGCCGATACACCCGCGGCTCAATCTGGCATAGGTCTCTGCGTCGGGCAGGGAAACGATCATGTCCTTGCCGCCATAGGTGATGCGCTGAATTGTCGCGCCAAAATTGATGATCGAGACCGAGAGACGGTCACTCGCAAGGGTGTATCTTTTCACCTGCTGACCGCGCACCTTGCCCCAGTTTTCTTCTATAATGGGATGCATTGCCATTCAACTCCTTTAAATTATTCTCCGATGCGTTCAAATACGTAGGCATTCAGATCATGGTTCCACCGTCTGTGATAGCCTTGCCGAAGCAGCAAAAATGAACTTTCAGATTCACGCTCATCAAAGCTCCATGCAGCGATATTGTGGGCGTTCCGAATCATTTCCGCCCGGTCGTCGCTGTAATCGAACTCCGTTTCCACGCCGACCGCCAAGAGTTCGCAGTGCGCACGGAAAAAAGCGGAAACATACGCAATCGCGCTGTAGATATTGTCAAAATGCGATTTGTTGCGCAAATTCAAACGGCTGTCTTCCCATTCGGGAAACCGCTCCAGACTCACCCATACCGACCAGACATATTTCCGACCGACCTTTTCCAGATACACGCCGGCATTGCGGCACAGCGGTGTGATCAGCCGGATGACGACAATCCTGCCGCTTTCCAGAACCTCTCCGATATCCGACAGCAATTCTATCTCGGCGGGGTGATTCCAGTGCCAGTCGTCAATCGCCGTGATGCCGTTTACCGAAAAATCGTATTTAGCGCAAAGCGGCGAAAGATCTTTGGTAAAATCAATGGGAGCGGCACACACAAAATGTAAATCCAGACAAGCGGACATATTTGATCACTTCCTTTGTCAGTCGTCGATGACCTCAAAGCATGCCTTGTCAATCGCCTGACAGGCAACCGTCGCGCCGCTGTCGGCGTCGGAAAATTCCACCTCGCAGCTTCGTTCATCGTATATTTCGAGGATATAGCCGATCATGCCCTCGGTGATCCCGTCGCAGCGGTAACGGCTGCTGGTCATGCGAATCTTTTGATATTTTTTCATTTCCGTGAGTCTCCTCGTGATGGGATTACAGCCATTATACCATGATTCACGCACTGAATCAATGATAATCCGCAAATTCTCATAAAAGGGGGAAGAGTGGGAAGGTAAATTGTGATGAAAAAGTGATAAAGATACAAAAAATTAACAATCGACAAGCAAAAAAGAGTTGATTTTTTTAAAAGAATGTATTATACTATTATAGCAAATCGAGAGAAGCACGTTGGATGCGTTTTTGAAGGTTTGCGTAATAGATGAAATTAAGACAGAATATATTCGTGCATATCGACATGCGGATGCCGGATCCTGTGCGGCAGGGCGCTGTGAACCATGTCAGGCGGGGAACCGAGCAGCATTAAGCGGTTTGCCTTGTGCGCCGCAGTCAATCTGGTGTCCGTATGACGATGTGCATGAAGGTTCTGTCTTATTTTATTGTCCGCGTTTTGTGCGCGGGCTGCACTTTATACGTGAATGAGAGGGTGTGCGGATGTACCAGGTTCTTTACCGCAAATGGCGGCCGAAGACGTTTGCTGATGTGGTCGGGCAGCCGCATGTGACCGAAACGCTGAAAAACGAGCTGCGTTCCGACAGAATCGCACACGCCTATCTCTTCACGGGTTCCAGAGGCACGGGCAAGACCACCTGCGCCAAGATTTTTGCCAAGGCGGTCAACTGCCTGCACCCCGTGGACGGCAATCCCTGCTGCCAGTGCGAAATCTGCCGCGGCATCGAGGACGAAAGCATCATGGACGTGACCGAAATGGACGCCGCGTCCAACCGCAAGATCGAGGATATCCGCGATCTGATGGAGGAGATCCGCTACACGCCCGCGCAGGCCAAGTACCGCGTCTTTATCGTGGACGAAGTGCATATGCTCACGACGGAGGCATTCAACGCGCTGCTGAAAACGCTCGAAGAACCCCCGTCCTACGTCATTTTTATCCTGGCGACCACCGAACCGCACAAGCTGCCCGCGACGATTTTGTCCCGCTGCCAGCGATTTGATTTTCACCGCGTACAGCCGCAGGCCATCTGCGGCAGACTGAAATACATCGCCCGGCAGGAGGGCGGAGACATTGACGATGACGCGGGTCTGATGATCGCGCGTCTGGCCGACGGCGGCATGAGAGACGCGCTTTCGATTCTCGATCAGGCGATGGGGAAGAGCAAGCAGGTCAACGCGCTGACGGTCTGTGAGACGGTAGGCATGGCGGGCACCGGCTACATCAACGAAATTGCTGACCATATCGCGAACAAGGACTGCGCGGCGCTCATGAAACTGGTGAGCGAGCTGTATGCCAATTCCAAGGATATGCTGCGGCTGTGCGACGAACTCATCGGCTATTTCCGCAGCATCATGATTCTCTGCACGGTCAAAAACGCGGACGGCCTGATCGTCGCGTCTGAAGCGGAACTGAGCGAACTGAAACAGTCGGCCTCCCGCTTTACGGCGGCGCAGTCGATTGAAATGCTCAACATGCTGCAGGAGTCCTATGAAAAAATGACGCGCGGCGTGAATAAGCGCGTGGAGATGGAAACCGTTCTCATACGGATGTGCGGCTATGCTTCCGGCAGCGCCGGGGGTTCGCCTTCTCCTGTTGCGGCTGACAGACCTGTCCGGCAGGAGCAGAGCGCGGCGATTGCGTCTCTTCTCACCCGCATCGAGTCGCTGGAAAAAGCCATCCGCTCCGGCGCGGTGCAGGCGGCGGCAGCGCCGCAGGGAACGATACCCATTTTGGGCAACGCCTCCGACCCGAGCGACAAGGCAAAACAGGGCTGCAAACAAAACGCCCCCGCCGTTTCCGCCACCGTCAGGGAACTGAGCGACGGCGCCAATCCTTACGGCGAATGGAACCGCGCGCTGGAGATGCTGGAGAGCGCCAACAAACCGGCCTACAGCGTGCTGGCCGATTCACGCGCCTTTCTCAACGGCAAATATCTGCTGATCGAAACCAACGGCTTCGGACGTGATATGCTGCGAAACGCGCAGGTCAAGGAATCCATCCGGCAAATCATCCGGCAAATTTCAGGAATCGACTGCCGACTGGGGCCGTATGTCCCTTCGGGAGCAGTTCAATATATACCGAACAACAATGCCGCCCCATCATCCGAAAGCGCCGTGCTGGCCGCTGTGGATAAAATCAAGCAGCGCGCGGCGGAGGCGGGCATTGACGTGGAAGAAAATTAGGAGGAATAACAAATGAAATCAAGATTACCCAAAGGCTATGGCCAAGGTCAGGCCACCAACATGAGCCAGATCGCCAAGCAGGCGCAGAAGATTCAGGAGGAAATGGAAAAGGTTTCCGCTGAACTGGACGAAAAAGAATACACCGTCACCACCGGCGGCAACGCGGTGTCCGTCACGATGCTCGGCAGCATGGAGATCACCAATCTCACCATCAGCCCCGACGCGATCGACCCTGAGGATCCCGAAATGCTCTCCGACATGATCACGGGCGCCGTCAACGAGGTCATCCGCAACATCAACGCCGACAAGGAAGAAAAGATGAACGCCGTCACAGGCGGTCTGTCACTTCCGGGAATGGGATTTTAATTGGTGTACCGCGTAGCACCCCTGAGCAAGCTGATCGAGCAGTTTGAACGGCTCCCCGGTATCGGCAAGAAGACGGCGCAGCGGCTCGCGCTGTATGTGCTGGATCTGCCGCAGCAGGAGGCGGAGGGCTTTGCCAACGCCATACTGGACGCGAAACGGAAGATTCATAAATGCGCGGTCTGCTGCAACCTGACCGATGAGGAACTTTGCTCCGTCTGCGCCAATCCCGCGAGGGACAAATCCGTTATCTGCGTGGTCGCGGAGCCGAAAGACGTGATCGCGCTGGAACGCACTCACGAATTCAACGCCACCTATCATGTGCTGCACGGCTGCATTTCCCCGATGGACGGCGTTGGGCCGGAACAGCTCTGCGTCAAGGAACTGCTGACCCGCATCCATGCGGGCGGTGTGAACGAGGTCATTATGGCGACCAATCCCACCGTGGAGGGCGAAGCGACGGCGATGTATCTGTCCCGTCTTATCAAGCCCCTCGGCGTGAAGGTGACGCGGCTTGCTTACGGAATACCTGTTGGCGGAGATCTGGAATATGCCGATGAAGTGACTTTGAAGCGCGCTCTCGAAGGGCGCAGTGAATTATGAGGTGACAAATTTGGCGAAGGAGAAAAACGCAAACAGAAGCATTGCCCAGAACAAGAAAGCCTATCACGAATATTTTGTGGAGGAATCCTTTGAGGCCGGCATCGAGCTGACCGGCACAGAGGTGAAGTCTCTGCGTCAGGGAAAAGCCAACATCAAAGAGGCCTGGTGCGCCATTGAAAACGGCGAGCTGTTTATCAAAGGCATGCACATCAGCCCTTACGATCACGGCAACGTGTTCAATGTCAACCCCCTGCGGGTGAGGAAGCTTCTGCTCCACAAAAAAGAAATTTCGCGCCTTTACATCCAGGTCAAGCAGGCCGGTTACGCTATCGTGCCGCTGTCGCTTTATTTTAAAGGTTCGCTGGTAAAGGTGCAGATCGGTCTTTGCAAGGGCAAAAAAATCTATGACAAGCGCGAGGATATGGCGAAGCGCGACGCAAAACGCGCCATTGACCGCGCGCTCAAACTTAAAAATCAATGAATACTGCGGGCATTCGCATTTTATCCTTTGCGAGTGCCTTTTGCATTGCATCGGCGCGGACAGGTTCTGACAGTCTGTGCCGCCGCTTGCAATATGGTAAAGTGAGGAATCAACCATGGGAAGTTCGCTTTTCAATACCATTCAGTCCCAATATGCGGGATTTTCCAAAGGACAAAAATTGATTGCGAAGTACATTTGTGAGGAATACGACAAAGCCGCGTTTATGACGGCGTCCAAGCTGGGCAAGACCGTCGGCGTGAGCGAATCCACCGTGGTGCGTTTTGCCACGGAGCTGGGCTATGACGGTTATCCCGCGCTGCAAAAAGCGGTGCAGGAGATGATCCGCAACCGACTCACATCGGTGCAGCGCATCGACGTGGCGTGCAGCAGAATCGGGGACGACGAAGTGCTGGAGAGCGTCCTCGGCTCCGATGTGGATAAGATTCGTCACACGCTGAGCGAGGTTTCCAAGGAGAATTTTGACAAGGCGGTGGAGATGATCTGTACCGCCAGCAAAATCTACATACTCGGCGCGAGAAGTGCCGAAGCGCTGGCGGTCTTTTTGGGGTATTATCTTAAACTGATTTTCAAAAACGTGGTAGTGATCGACCCCTCCAATGAAAGCGACACCCTCGCGCAGATGATGCACGTAGACAGCGAGGCGTGCGTCATCGGGATCAGCTTTCCGCGTTACTGCAACAGCGCCATTGCCGCGCTGAAATTTGCCAACACCAAGAGCGCGAATATCATCGCCATCACCGACAGCATGTCCTCGCCGCTGGTGCAATACTCCGAGTGTTCGCTCATCGCGCAGAGCGATATGCTTTCCATCGTGGATTCGCTGGTGGCTCCCATGAGCATGATCAACGCCCTGATTGTAGCGGCCATCAAACGCAACAAGAACGAAGTATCCGAGACCTTCCGCCGTCTGGAAGAAATCTGGGACGAATACGATATTTACCAAAAGCCGGAGGAGAGTGCGCAATGACGGCATACGATCTGGTCGTGATCGGCGGAGGCCCCGCCGGCATGATGGCGGCGGGAACCGCGGCGGAACGCGGCGCAAAGGTGGCGCTGATCGAAAAGAACCAGCGCAGCGGCAAAAAGCTGCTCATCACGGGCAAGGGGCGCTGCAATGTGACCAACGACTGTGACCGCGACACGTTTTTTGCCAATCTTCCCGTCAATTCCAAATTCATGTACAGCGCGTTTTCCCGCTTTACCAACCGTGACGTCATGGACTTCTTTGAGCAGCGGGGCGTGGCGCTCAAAGTGGAGCGAGGCAACCGTGTCTTTCCCGTATCGGACAAGGCTGCCGATATCAACAACGCCCTGATCGACTACTGCCGACAGAACGGCGTGCGCGTGATGCGCGATACGGTGGTGTCCATCGGCATTCAGGAGGGACATGTCACATCAGTGAGCACCGAAGGGGGAGAGGAGATCCCCTGCGGCGCGTGCATCGTGGCGACGGGCGGGTTGTCTTATCCTCTGACAGGCTCCACGGGCGACGGTTACCGGTTCGCACGCGAGGCGGGGCATACCGTCGTGCAGCCCAAGCCTTCGCTGGTGCCGTTGGTGATTCAGGAAAAGGACTGCCGCGACGCGCAGGGGCTTTCCCTGCGGAATATCGCCATCACTGTCACGGAACCGGACAGCGGCAAGGTGATTTACAGGGACTTCGGAGAAATGCTGTTTACCCATTTCGGCATGTCCGGCCCCGTCATCCTCAGCGCCAGTTCCCATATCCGTGACATCCGAAAACCGTACCTCATTTCCATTGATCTGAAGCCGGCCCTGAGCCTGGAACAGCTTGACGCGAGGATTCAGCGGGATTTTACGCAAAATATTAATAAAGATTTTGGAAATTCTCTCTCAAAACTCTTGCCACAGAAGATTATTTCTGTTATAATAAAAAGAACAGGCATTCCTTATAACACAAAAGTCAACGTCATCCGGCGCGAGCAGCGTCTGGCATTGGCGGCGCTTCTCAAACATCTTGATTTCACCGTGACAGGCTTCCGTCCCATCGACGAGGCGATCATCACGTCCGGCGGCGTCAAGGTGTCCGAAATCAACCCCCGCACGATGGAGTCGAAATTGGTGGAGGGGCTGTATTTCGCCGGTGAAGTCATTGACGTGGACGCGCACACGGGCGGATTCAATCTGCAAATCGCGTTTTCCACCGGCAGGTGTGCGGGAACCGCCGCAGCGGAAAGGATGGGGGTTTACTCCTATGATTAATGTAGCCATTGACGGCCCGTCGGGCGCGGGAAAAAGCTCAATCTCACGGGAGGCTGCCAAACGCCTCGGGTATATTTATGTAGACACAGGCGCTATGTACCGCGCCGCAGCGCTGTTTGTCATGCAGCACCGCATCGACCCGAACGACGCGGAAAAGGTGGGGAGCATCCTGCCGATGCTCGACATCGAGCTGCGTTATGAGGATGGCGAGCAGAAGGTCTATCTCTGCGGCGAAAATGTCTCCCGCGTCATCCGCACACGGGAAGTGACACGCTGCGCGCCGATTGTTTCGGCCATCCCCAAGGTGCGTCAGTGTCTTTCGGATATGCAGCAGGAAATGGCGCAAAACAACAATATTATTATGGACGGCCGTGATATCGGTACGGTGGTGCTGCCGCATGCTGACGTCAAAATCTTTCTGACCGCTTCCGCCGAGGTTCGCGCACAGCGCAGATATAAAGAGATGCTGGAAAAGGGCATGGAGGCCAATTACGAGGATGTACTGGCGGATATCAAAGAGCGCGATTATTACGACGAGCACAAGCCCATCTCTCCGCTCCGCCCCGCCAGGGATTCCATTCTGATCGACACCTCCGAAATCGACTACGAGCATTCGGTGCAGCTGGTGGTGGACACGATTCAGAGCTGCATCCGTTGATAACTTTGTCGGTTCACATTTTTCCTATTTCTATTTTTCCCCAAGTTTTCCCAAGTTTTTCCAAGTTTTTCCAAGGACGGTGATGAGAAATGCATTCTCAGCCTCAGACGATTACCCGCGCCAAGACCGCCGGATTTTGCTTCGGCGTCAACCGCGCGGTGGAATTGGTCAATTCGCTGCTGGACGAAGGCAAAAAGGTTTGCACCCTCGGCCCGATTATTCACAACGAACAGGTGGTCGGGCAGTTGGCCGACAGGGGAGTGGTCATTGCCAACACGCAGCAGGATGTGCCGGAGGGATATGTGCTGGTGATCCGGTCACACGGCGTGCCGCTGTCGGTTTATGAGGAACTCAGCCAAAAAAATCTGGAAATTCAGGATGCAACCTGCCCATTTGTAGCAAAAATTCATAGTATCGTCACGAAAGCCTCAGAAAAAGGTGATATAATATTGATTGCCGGTAACGCTGAACACCCGGAAGTGTTGGGAATCAGGAGCCGCTGCAAGGACGTTGCCTATACGTTTAAGGACGACGCGGATCTCAGGCAATTGCTGGAAAATCACCCTGAATTGAAGGAAAAACCGGTGTCTGTGGTTGCGCAGACCACGTTTAACACAGAAATTTGGAAAAAATGTTTGAATATTTTTAAAAAAGACTGTACAAACGCTACTTTTTTTGATACAATATGCAGTGCCACACAAAGCAGACAGCAGGAGGCCGCCGAGCTGTCTAAAAAATGTGATTTGATGGTGGTCATCGGAGGAAAAAACAGTTCCAACACGGCAAAGCTCTTTCATATCTGTTCCGAGAACTGCAAGAGCGTACTCATTCAGACTGCCGCTGATTTGCCGATGGACGACGTCAGAGCGGCCAAAAACATAGGTGTTACGGCTGGTGCATCCACACCGGCTGACATAATTAAGGAGGTTCTATTCACCATGAGCGAAAACCAAAACAACGAAAGCTTCGCAGAATTACTGGAGGAGTCTTTCAAAAATTCAAATATTAACGGAAAGGTAGTCACAGGTACGGTTGTCGAGATCACCCCGACTGAGGTTTATGTCGATGTCGGAAGAAAACAGTCTGGCGTTGTCGAACTCAAAGAATTGACCGATGATCCCAATGCGACCACTGCTGACCTTGTCAAAGTCGGTGACCAGCTTGAGCTGATTATTCTCAAGACCAACGACCAGGAAGGCTATATTTATCTGTCCAAGAAGATTCTTGAATCCAAGAAGACGATGGAAAAGATGATCGCAGCCTCCCCGAAGATCACCACCAGACGCCGCCGCCGCGATGACGACGAAGACGTCGAGGCGGAGGACAAGACCGAGACTGTGACCGAAGAAAAAGAAACCGTTGTATTTGAAGGTACTGTCATCCAGGTCATCAAGGGCGGCGTTCTCGTTGCCTGTGACAGCGTGACCGTCTTTATTCCGGCTTCCCAGTGCATGCTGGCTCCCAAGCAGCCCCTTGAAAGCCTTCTCAAGCAGAAGGTCAAGTTCGTCATTATCGAGGTCATCAAGGGCGGCAGAGAGAGAGTCATCGGCTCCATCAAGAAGCTTGCGGAGAAGGAATTCTGGGATGAAATCGAGCCCGGCAAGACCTACACCGGTGTTGTCAAGTCCATGACCAGCTACGGCGCGTTCGTCAGCCTCGGCCCGGTGGACGGCATGATTCACAAGTCCGAGCTTTCCTGGGAAAAGATCAGAGAGCCTAAGGACGTTCTCTCCATCGGTGACGTCGTCGAGGTCAGAGTTAAGGACGTCAAGAAGGACAAGAAGACCATTTCTCTCGCTTATAAGAAGGCAGAGGACAATCCCTGGGAGATTCTCAAGAACAACTATCCCATCGGTTCTGTGATTGAAGCCAAGGTTGTCGGTACGCCCAGCTTCGGCGCTTTCGTCAACATTCTGCCCGGTCTGGACGGTCTGATTCACATCAGCCAGCTCAGCCTTGACCGCGTGGAAAAGCCCACCGACGTCGTGAAGGTTGGCGATGTGGTCACCGCTGCGATTACCAACATTGACTTTGAAAACAAGCATGTCAGCCTTTCCATCAAGGAAGTGCTCAAGGCACAGGCGGAAGCTGCTGCCGAAGCAGAGGAAGAGGCAGAGGAGACGGCGGAAGACGCTGAATAATTCCGAGTCGTCTGATTACATGTAAAACCAAACACCCACAGGTTTGTTTATACGGAACAAATTTGTGGGTGTTTTTTATATTTATTTCTCGCGTTTTTGATCAAGGTGGGCGAGAGGATTGCTTTCTATTGCAGACTTCACCTGTGCGTTGGACAGATGCGTGTAGATCTCAGTGGTGCCTAAGTGTTTTAGCGCGGAAGAAATGCCCCCCAACTGCTCAGGTTGCGTGGCATAATAAT
>CAMHAV010000104.1 GCA_946182865.1 uncultured Clostridia bacterium | reverse complement strand
CCATCAGAGTAGGCGGAGCAAAAAACGCTGCGGTCGCCATTATTCCCGCCGCGATCCTTTCCGGCGATGTTTGCACAATAGAAAACCTCCCCACCATCAGCGATGTGAATGTGATTTCTCAGATTCTCATTCAGCTGGGGGCCAAGGTCACCAAGCTGAGCGAATCGGTGATTGAAATAGACGCGAGAAATATGGATTGCTGTCAGGTCAGCCAGGAGCTTGCCAAAAACATGCGCGCCTCTTATTACATGCTGGGCGCGCTGCTGGGTCGGTTCGGCCGCGCCAGAGTTCCCATGCCGGGCGGCTGCTATTTCGGCGTGCGTCCGATTGACCAGCACCTCAAAGGCTTTGAAGCGCTGGGAGCCAAAACCGGTCTGCGCGACGGCGTGATCTCGCTGACAGCCGAGGGAGGATTAAAGGGAGCCTGTGTTCCGCTGGATGTGGTATCGGTAGGCGCTACCATCAATATCATGCTGGCGGCAGTCCGGGCGGAGGGACTCACGGTCATCGAGCATGCCGCGAAGGAGCCCCACATCGTCGATCTAGCCAACTTCCTCAACTCGATGGGCGCGGATGTGCGCGGCGCGGGTACCGACGTCATCAAGATCCGCGGCGTGAAAAAGATGCACGGCGCAACCTACTCCATCATCCCCGACCAGATCGAGGCGGGTACCTATATGATCGCGGCGGCGGCGACCGGCGGCGACGTGACCATCAACAATATCATTCCCAAGCACATGGAAAGCATCTCCAAAAAGCTCATGGAAATGGGCGTGGAGATCTATGAATACGACGAGTCCATCCGCGTCACCCGTTCGGGCGACCTGAAAGCGTGCAATGTCACCACCATGCCGCATCCCGGCTTCCCCACCGACATGCAGCCCCAGATGGCGGCGGCTATGGCGATTGCCAAGGGAACCAGTTCCATCACCGAGGGCGTGTGGGAAAACCGCTTCCAATATGTGGCCGAGCTGAAAAAGCTGGGTGTGCAGGCGGAGGTGCAGGGACGTGTCGCGACCTTTGTGGGCGTGGATCATCTCAAGGGCGGTCATGTCAAGGCCACCGACCTGCGCGGCGGCGCGGCCATGGTCGTGGCGGCGCTGGTGGCGGAGGGAGAAACCGCTATCAGTGAAATCTACCACATCGAGCGCGGCTACGAGCAGCTCATCGACAAGCTGGTAGGCGTGGGCGCCTGCATTCACCGCAAAACCGTCACCGACGACTTTAAATAAGAAACCAATCAACCGCCTCTGAATGTTCTTCGGCAGGCGGTTGCATTTTGCTTGATTGAGAGGAAGTTTCCATTGGCAAGATTTTGTTCCCTATACAGCGGCAGCAGCGGCAACAGCGTGGCGATCGGCTGCGGCGGCAAATACATATTGATCGACGCGGGGCAGAGCGCAAAGAAAATCAAGGAACGCCTGTCACAGGAGGATATCGACCCCGCCGACATCTGCGCGATCTTCGTCACCCACGAGCACAGCGACCACATCTCCGGCGTGCGGGTGCTGGCTTCGTCGCTGAAAGTGCCGGTGTATGCCACCGAGGGGACGGCGACTTATCTCGAAAACGCCGGTCACGCCAGAAACACCGACTTGCGCATTTTGCCGCGGGACGGGGTGGACTTGGGCGAAATGGGCGTGACCTTTTTCCCCACTTCGCACGACGCGGCCGAAAGCTGCGGCTTCTCGGTGCGCTGCTGCGACGGCCGTACCATTGCGCTGGCCACCGACACGGGTGTGATTACGCCCGACATTCACGCCGCGCTGGAGGGCGCCGATCTGGTCTATATCGAATCCAATCACGACGAATCCATGCTGTTTGCGGGGCGATACCCCTATCCCCTCAAAAAACGCATCGCCTCCGGCAAGGGACATCTGAGCAACGACGCCTGCGCGGCGGAGCTGCCGCTGCTCGCCCGAAGCGGCGCGACCCGCTTTGTGCTGGGACATCTGAGCGCGGAAAACAATATGCCGCTGCTCGCCCGTCAAACCGCCGTCTGCGAGCTGGGCAAATACGGCTTGCGGGAGGGCGCGGATTATCTGCTGTCGGTGGCCGCGCCGGACGGTCTGAAATCCATGGTGTTCTAATCCGATCATACAAAACCCCCTGCGTCGGGAGATTTCTTCCGGTCTCTCTCCCACCGCAGGGGGTTTATTGCGCTGTCACTATGTCACTCTATTTTATTCGGCCGCGTCCGAACCGGAAACCTCCGGCGTGTCATCGGCATCCGAAACATATACGACATCGTCGTCCTCCGGCTGCTCCTCCTTGACCTTATTCCAAGGCAGCCAAGAAACGTCAATGGTAGAGGTATCGAGATAGTGGGGATCTGCGCTTTCAATGTGATAGCTGAGATCAGACGCATTTCCGCTCTCCTTCACCTTGCTGTGATCCATGTAAATAGCGATGTTTCCAAACAGATAACGGTACACATTTTCAGAAGCTGACGGAGCAGGCGTGGCATAGGAAATCACCGTATAAGCCAGCATGAAGCATTCGTCGCTGTTCGCGATCTGATCGGGATATAAACCGGACAGCATATTGCCCACCAGCATCATATAGAATCCGGATCCGCCTTCACTGCTGTCAATAGCCGGATCAAGGTCGATATCCATGGTCACCAGCTTGCCAAAGCGCACCTTGGCTCTGAGATTGACCATGCCGTCAAACTTCGTCACCGTCTTGCCGCTGCTGAGTGCCTTGACATCGGCCGGTGTCAGCATCATCTCCGCATCGCTGTAGGAAACCTCTCCCATTCCCAGCATCGGGGCATAGGTGAAATCATTCGTGTTGCAGGCGTTGAACTTGTCCGTATAGGAAACCAACGACAAACCCATGTCTTTTTTCATCGTGGTCGCCAGAATAAAACCGCCCACAATCAGAGCAATGGTACAAAGACCTGTCAGCAGCATGGTAAAGACCGCTGTTTTGCCTGATACGATCTTTTTCTCTCTCGGTTCATCCTCGTCATAATCGAGATAATCGTCATCCTCGACTTCTTCCTCGGCTTCTTCATCGACTTCGTCTGCTTCCTCGGCTTCGTCCGCTCCGTCAAATTCTTCCTCGGCTTCGTCAGCTTCTTCGTCGGCGTCATTCTCTAAATCCGCCAGAAAAGCGCCAAAATCAACAAATTCTTCCGATTCGGCTTCTTCTGCTTCCTCAGCCCCTTCGACGAATGCTTCATCAGCTTCTTCCGCTGTCTCTTCGACGGCTTCGACTTCTTCGGCAACCTCTTCGACGGCTTCGATTTCTTCGGCAACCTCTTCAACGGCTTCGATTTCTTCGGCAACCTCTTCGACGGTCTCTTCGACGGCTTCGGCTTCTTCGGCAACCTCTTCGACGGCTTCGGCTTCTTCCGCTGCCTCTTCAACGGCTTCGGCTTCTTCGACGGTTTCTTCGACGGCTTCGGCTTCTTCCGCTGCCTCTTCAACGGCTTCGGCTTCTTCCGCTGCCTCTTCAACGGCTTCGGCTTCTTCGGCAACCTCTTCGACGGCTTCGGCTTCTTCCGCTGCCTCTTCAACGGCTTCGGCTTCTTCCGCTGCCTCTTCGACGGCTTCGGCTTCTTCGGCGGTCTCTTCGACGGCTTCTTCCGCTTCCGCCTCATTTTCTTCGGCTTCTTCCATTGCCTCAAGATCAAATCCCTCGGTAAATTCTTCCGCGAACACCTCGGTTTCCTTCATGGCGTTTTCGCCATTCTGCAAACCGCCTGCAACCTCGGCAATTTCATCTGCGGTTTTATCATACTTTCTCTGATGCTTGGACATTATGATATGGACTCCCTTCTCAAAAAACCGTAAGCAGCGCTTATGGCATATGTCGGTTTTAAAAACACTGTCTCTATTTTCTCATATTATGGCAAAAAAGACAAGTGGTATTGCAAAAAAAACTTAAAAAATTACGCGTCCTTAAATAATTCCCGCGAATCATACATGTATTTCGTTCCCGAAAAAACGGTAGCCGCCACCGCGACAGAAAGCACCGCCTTGGAAAGAATCATGAGCCAGTCTCCTATCCACACAGGAAAAAAGGCAAATTCATAAGCCGCCTGTCCGCAGAAAATGCCGATGATGGCGACCATCTGGGTAACGGTCTTGATCTTGCCCCAGATATTGGCGGCGATTACGATGCCCTTATCGGCGGCCACCATGCGCATGGAGGTCACCAGAAATTCACGGAACAGGATGATGACCACCACCCACGCGCCGCAGATTCCCTGCTGGATAAAGCAGATCAGCGTAGACATGACCAGCATTTTGTCCGCCACCGGATCCATCAGCTTGCCGAAATCGGTGATGAGATTGCGGCTGCGGGCAATTCTGCCGTCCAGCATATCGGTCAGCGACGCCAGCCCGAAGCATATGCCGCTCAGCAGCCATCGGTACGGAATGCCCTCTACCAGAAGCAGCACCATAATCACCGGAATAAACAGCACGCGTGAAACCGTCAGTTTATTGGGAAGATTCATCTTCTTGCCCCCTTATATTTAACGTGAAATGTGAAGTGTGAAATGTTTTTCAATATTTTATTTTCACACGGTATGTCCCACTAAATCGCAGCCCATACTGTCGGTGATTTCCACTTCCGTAAAATCGCCCATCGTGAACTTTTTGCCGTCGGTGTCAAAGAAGATTTTGCCGTCAATGTCCGGCGCTTCTCCCTGCGAACGTCCGTAGCAGCACTCCGCGAGTCGGTCGTAGCCCTCCACGATGACCGTCAGCCGCTTGCCGATCATGCTCTCGCACCATTCGTCGGTCACGCGCGACTGCTCGTCGGTGATGGATTCCTCCCGCTGCTCGGCGGTTTCTTCGCTCACTCTGTCGGGCAGATCGTAGGCCTCGGTGTCTTCCTCCGCCGACCAGACAAAGCAGCCCAGCCGTTCAAATTTCACTTCCCGCACAAAGTCGATGAGTTCCTCAAAATCCTCCTGCGTCTCGCCGGGGAAAGCCGTCAGCAGCGTGGTGCGCAGCGTCACGCCCGGCACCTTTTCGCGGATGTGCGCGATCAGGGCGGTGAGGGTTTCGCGGTCGCCGGGACGGTGCATGGCTTTGAGAATCTTCTTGCTGACGTGCTGTATCGGCATGTCGATGTATTTGCACATCTTGGGCTGACGGGCGATCACGTCAAGCAGCTCGTCGGTAATCTTTTCGGGGTAGCAGTAAAGCACGCGGATCCACGCGATGCCGTCCACTTCGCACAGCTTGTTCAGCAGTTCCGGCAGACAGCGCTTGCCGTAGAGATCGGAACCGTATTCGGTGGTATCCTGCGCCACCACGGTGATTTCTTTCACGCCGCGTGCCGCCAGCATTCCGGCTTCCTCCACCAGCTCCTCCATCGGACGGGAACGGAATTTGCCGCGGATCATGGGGATGGCGCAATAGGAACATTTGTTGTTGCAGCCGTCCGCGATTTTGAGGTACGAATAATAGGGCAGCGTGGTCTGTACTCTTCTGCCGCAGAGCACAAGGTCTTCTTTTTCACCGTAGAGGCTGATGCCGTTTTCGGTGAGCGTGCGTTCGACCACCTCCGCGATTTTGCTGTTGGAGCCGATGCCCACCACCGCGTCCACTTCGGGAATCTGCTCCAGAATCTGGTCGCGGTAACGCTCCGCCATGCAGCCCGTGACGACCAGCGATTTGATACGGCCTTCCTTTTTCAGCGTGGCCAGCTCCAGAATTTCCTCGATGGCCTCCGACTTGGCGCTCTCGATGAATCCGCAGGTGTTGACAATGGCGACGTCCGCCATGGCCGCGTCCTCGGTCAGCTTATAGCCCGCGTCCGCCAGAAAGCCCAGCATAATCTCCGCGTCCACCTGGTTTTTGGGACATCCCAGGCTCACCATTCCTACTTTAATATCCTTCATGTATGGTTTTGCTCCTTTAAAAAGGGATATGGTAAACATTATTTTTTAATTATATCATACATTGCAGAGATTTGATATACATTTTTGTATATTTTTTTATTTTTTTTGATTTTTGTTTTTCATCCGCCTCCGGCCCGTAGATACAAAAACAAAACCGGCGTGACAACTGCGGTCACGCCGGTTTTATCGTTCTGTTGCGGGTTTTGAGGTCAAAATCCGATGCGCGCTATCATTGTACTTTGGCAAGCAGGCGGGCTTTTTCACTTTTCGCACGTTGCAGCTCTGCCGCCTCGGTCAATCCCCACTCGTTCTCCAGCAGGTCGATGATTCTGTCATAGGTTTCCGCGGCTTTCCGGTAATCCCCCATAATTTGATAGATGTCGGCAATGCCCTGCAGCTCGTCCTGAAATCTCGGCCTTCTTGGCTCGTTTTCGAAAGAGCGCTCGTAATATGCAATTGCCTTCTCATAGTCGCACTTTCCCGCGTAATACTGCGCCGCTTCAAACAGGCAGGCAAATTCGCCCTCATGCGCGGCGACCAATTTTTCGATGATGCGGTCCGCTGTCGGCTCGTCAAAGCGTGCCAGCGCAATATGTGCCCGATAAACCTGATGAATGACGAGACGGAAGTTCTTCAGCGCGCTCATCCGTTCGAGGACTTCTTCGGCCTCATCCGCGCGGTGGTCGGCGATAAGATTGTCAAGCAGATAGCAGTAAGACCGCTCACTGTCGGGGTTTTCCCTGACCAATTCGCGGTAGAAGTCGATCGCAGCCGTATGGTTGGCGACATTCCAGTCCCATGCAGCGTGTCCGTCCGCCTTTTGCAGCATCCACTGACAGCCTTTTTCGTTCGGGGCGAGCCGCACGGCCTCCTTGGCATAGCGACTCACTTTCCGCGCGTAAGTTTCCATCCGGTGCCAGTAGAGATAGGCCATCAGCTCGGTCGCACGCTTTTTGTTCTGCTCCGAGGTGAGCTGCCCTTTGAGAAATTCCTCATACTCTCGGAACACGTCCTGCGGCAGCTCTTCCTCCGCGTCCATGCGGTTTTCGATGCGGTTGAAACGCTGTTCTGCGGTCAGATCGAACAGGTCGTCGATGCTGACGCCGAAGATCTCCGCCAAAAGCGGAAGCATGGTGATATCCGGCATCGCCACCGCGTTTTCCCACTTGGACACCGACTGCGGGACAATCCCCAGCTTTTCCGCCAGCTGTTCCTGCGTCAGCCCCGCCTTAAAACGGAGCTGTCTGATTTTCTTTCCCAGTTCCATCATGATATCCTCCTGCAACATGTATTTTCTTTTGCCTGCAAGCTTATTATACAGAATCGTTACATCGGATGCAATAACGCATATTTCAAGTCATATCGCCTGTTAGTGGAGAGATGGCAAAAGGCCGAAGGAGGCGCTTCCTTACGAAGTACCACCTTCGGCTCATATGTTTTCGAGTCGCGCACCAAACACGGTCAGAGACGGTTTTTATAAAAATGGACAAAAGCATCACAGTTTCCGCTTGGCGGTCAGGGGAAACGACAGCAGGAGCAGCGCGAGGGACGTCGCCGCCGTCACCGCCAGCGCGGGGAAATCATCGGCAGGCTGTGCCGCGTCTGTCAGCAGGGCGGCGCTGTCGGCAAGGCGAGTGGGCAGATATTTCGCGAGTTTCTCCCACAGTCCCAACAGAACCATCACGCCGTAAACGCAGCCTGTCACGGCCAACACCTGTCCCGACGAGGCGGCGAAAGACGAAACAAAAATCATGACGCAAAACAGAAACACGCCCATCAGCCAATAGCCGAAAACGGCGAAAGCTAAATGCCTGACAACCGAATTATCCCAGTAATAGGCGGTGTAGACATAGGTAATGCCGAACGTCAGCCAGTAAAAACCGCTCCATGCGCCCAGCATCATGGCGGTCTTGGCGGCGGCCATGCCGCTGCGGGACAGTCCCTTGGTGAGCAGCGGCACGAGCGTGCCTTTGGCGTATTCATTGGTAAACGCGCCGCTGAAAAGAATCAGCATGATAATGAGCCCCATGGGACTGTTTTTGAAAAACTGCGTCCACGAATCCGCCGCCGTCACGGTGTATGCCGTTACTGTGAGGCCGGAACCTTCCAATGTATCCGCCATCTGCTCCATCAGCCACGGCGTGAGCTTGGCAATGGCGGGATTCATGATGCCGAAAATCACGCCGAGAATCCCCAGCAGCAGCAGCCGTCCGGTGCGGGCAAGTTCCCGCACTTCCTTGTTAAAAAAGGCAATAAACCCCTTCATTGTCCGACCACCTCCATAAACAGATCCTCAAGTGTCGGCTCCTGCCTCTCAAAGCGGAGGACGGGAATCTCCTGCTCCACCAGAAAGCGCAGCAAGGCGCGGGCGGTTTCGCCGGATGCATTGGCGGCCACCAGTTTGCCGTCCCGGAGTACGGCGTCGGGAAACGCCTCCCGCAATCGGGCAAGGTCGGCGGGATGTTCGGGAAGAATTTCCACCGCCGTGTCGGCGCGCAGGCCTTTGATCTCGTCGATGGTGCCTTCGATGGCAATTTTCCCATCCTCCAGAAAGGCGACGTGGTCACAGATACGCTCCACATCGGTGAGGATATGGGTGGAAAACAATACGGAGGTCTGTTCCTTGGCGGCCGCCAGAATATCCAGAATCTCCCTGCGTCCCACCGGGTCAAGCGCGGAGGTGGGCTCGTCGCAGATCAGCAGCCGCGGACGGTTGATGAGCGCCTGCGCGATGCCGAGGCGCTGCTTCATGCCCCGCGAATAGCCGCCGATGCGGTGGCGTTCGTCCTTCAGTCCCACCAGTTCCAGCAGTTCGGCGGTTCGTTCTCTGATGGCAGCGGACTTCATGCCGGTGACGCGGCCGCAGAGGGTCATATATTCCTGCGCGGTCATATAGCCGTAAAATTCCGGCACGTCGGGCAGGTAGCCCACAAAGCGGTTGGTACGGGTGCCGCCATAGGTCACGCGCTCCCCGCACACCTCAATTTCACCGCCGTCCGGCCTGAGCAGTCCGAGAACGCACTTCATGGCGGTGGTTTTACCCGCGCCGTTGCGCCCCACAAACCCAAAGACGCAATGCTCCGGCACGGTCAGCGACACGCCCCGCAGCACTTCTTTGCTCCCGAATCGCTTGGTCACGCTGCTAAGCTCCAGAATGTTCATGTGATCCTCATTGCTCCTCTTTTCCGAAAATGATGTAAGCGAGTGGGCCGATAAACTCCATGCCCACAATGACCACAATCAGCCACAGCCAGCGGTTGCCGTGCTTGTAGATGGGATGGGTGAGAATGTGGACGATCGCGTAAACCAGCAGCGCCAGCTCCGCGATGACCAGCGGAATGAGAAAGGGCAGCATTTCGGTCAATTGTGCCATATCGGTCGTTGTGTTCATACAAGAAAACCTCCTGTGCTAAGTTTTGTTTGCATTGAGACGAGAATTTAGAATAATTTCTAATTAGAATTTCTTCTAAATTCAGGATATCACACGGTATAGGGTTTGTCAAGAGGTATTTTGAAATTTTTCTAAATACTCTCCCGCACAGGATTGACAAACGGGAAAATGTATGGTACAGTGTATTTAGAAATCATTCTAAATAATCTTCGATAAAGGAGGCCACCCATGGGATTTCCCGAAACATTCAAGGCGCTGGCGGACCCTGTGCGGCGCGAGATATTGCTCATGCTGCGC
Source organism: uncultured Clostridia bacterium (assembly GCA_946182865.1). GTDB lineage: Bacteria > Bacillota > Clostridia > Oscillospirales > Acutalibacteraceae > RUG762. Next base: position 1,041 of record CAMHAV010000104.1, on the reverse strand, counting down.
GACGGACGCATGGCGGCCGGAGACATCGCGGCGCGGTTTGATATGACGGGCGCGACGGTTTCCTACCACCTCAGCCAGCTCAAAAAGGCGGAGCTGATTTATGAAACCCGCGAGAAGAATTTTATTTATTATTCGCTGAATCTCTCGGTATTCGAGGAGATCATGCTGTGGTTCAACCAGTTCACCAACGCGACCGACAGTGAGCCGGCTGACAGCAACGCTTCGGCTGCCGAGGAAACAACTGTTACCGAGGAAACCACCAACGGAGGGATTGCCAATGAAAACCAATAACCGCGAACCACAGCCGAAGCGCACGATTCTCACCGCGACCGACTTTTTCTCAGGACTGCTCTGCCTGATCGGCATGCTGCCGGGGCTTGTCACTTACTCCCGGCTGCCCGCGCGCGTTCCCATCCACTGGGGCATCGACAACCAGCCCGACAACTGGGCGGACAAGCCCTTTGTGATCTTTGGCCTGCCGCTGCTCATGCTTCTCTTTCATTTGTTCTGCTGTGCCGCCGAAAATCTGTTCCCCGCTTCGGCGCAGACCCATCCCAAAGCCGTCAGAAAACTGGTGCGGCTGCTCATTCCCACCATAACCATTGTACTCGAATGTATCACCGTGATGTATGTAATGGACTGGTTCACGGATGTGGGACTGGCCGCCTGCTGCCTGGTGGGTCTGATGTTCCTTCTGCTGGGCAACTATCTCCCCAAATCCCGTCCCAACGCCACTTTCGGCATCCGGCTGCCTTGGACGCTTGCGGACGAGGATGTGTGGCGCAGAACCCACCGTCTGGGTGGCTGGCTTTTTATGCTCGGCGGCGTCACCGTCATTGTCAGCGCATTCTGCGGGGCATATCCCTTGGTCATCGCGGTGCTGGCCGTAATCGGACTCACCCCTGTGATCTATTCCTATGTCATCAGCAGAAAAAGCAAGGCCGGAAAATGATATTTGGGGTTGTTTTTGAAACCGTGGTTTATACGCTAAATGAGAATTTAGAGCGCTCGCAAGCTCGCTAAGATAATAGAGAATAAAGA
>CAMHAV010000103.1 GCA_946182865.1 uncultured Clostridia bacterium | reverse complement strand
ACGATTCTGCTGGCAACGGTGTTTGAATACCGTCTGTTTCACTCGCCCAAGCTCAAGCCCGACGAGCTGCGGCTGAGAAATGCCTGCGCGATGGGTATCGGTCAGTGCATTGCCGCTATGCCGGGCATCAGCCGTTCCGGCACCACCACCACCATGGGCATGCTCACCGGCGCGGAAAAAAATACCGCTTTGGAATTTTCCTTTATTATGGGCATTCCCGCTGTCCTCGCCGCCAATCTGCTGGAAATCAAGGACACCGACTGGTCGGTCGTCAGCGGTTCCACACTGGCCGCGATTCTGGTGGGCGTTGTCGTGTCGGCGGTTGTCGGCGTGCTTGCCATCAAGTTCCTCAAATGGATTGTCTCCAATGACAAGTTCCATTATTTCGGATACTACTGCCTGGCGCTCGGCGTGGTTGTCATCATTATTGCCACCATTGAGAGCGTGACCGGCGTGCAGTTTGCGTTTGGAAAATAATTGAGCGGAACCCTATAGAAAAAAGAAGGCGCTTCCTTTTTTATTCAAAAAAGTGCAAGCGCCTTCCGACTCTTTATAGACCTTTCTTTATCATATATTAGTATGAATGGATTTTTCGTTACAGTGACAATGAGGTAGAACAGATCAATGGCACAAAGCAAGGGAAAGAGCAAAACAGGCGCTTCTTCGGCGGCCGGCGGAGCTTCAAGGAACAGGAAATCGGCGCCGAAAAAAAAGACGGCTGCCAAAAAAGCGGATAGCGAACGCTCGGAATGGGCGGAGGAACAGATGACCGTGCAGGATCTTTTTGATCTTGTACGCAGCAATGTGGAAAAGAATATACAAAAAAATATCAATCGCGGCGGTCAACCGACGTCAAACACCTCAAAAACAAAGAAATCAGACAAGCCGCGAAGTGAAAAAACTACACAAAATGTTCTCAAAAAGCAAAAAGCCCAGACAACGGAACAAAAAGAGTTGAACGAAGAACCCCGCGTTTCGCTTCGTAAGAAACCGAGGGACACATATGCAAAGGAGGAACCCGTCAAAATGGAAGACGAAAAAGACGTGCTGCCGTCGGAAGAAGAGGAAGACGGGGAGGAAATAACGGAAATCGACTGGCAAATGCAGATGATTTCCATCATTTTCTGTGCCATTTCGCTGCTGCTGTTGTTTCTCATCGTTTTCAAAGGGGAAAGCCTTTGGACGGTGATACATAACTTCCTTTTCGGCATTTTCGGCAATATGGTCATTCTGTGGGACGTGCTCCTTGTGATTTTCGGCTATATGTACGCCAAGCAGAAACGTGACGATTTTATCCTTGAGATCACCCGAGTGGCGGCAGGACTCATCGTATTTGTGGATATTCTGAATTATGTCTTGATTCAATCCAACGGGTACCGCAATGTTTACAATGAACTGACATACTCCTTTTTTGACCTGATCGGACAGATTTACAATGATGGCAGCCAGTTGGGCGGCACAGGTCTGATCAGCGGTATGATCGGTGAATTGCTCCTGTTCCTCTTCGGAAAGATCGGCGCGGCGATTATCACAGGGCTTGTGATTCTGGCCTTGGTCATGGTGCTTTCGCATACCACACCTTTTTCGCTGATTGCCAACACCAAGAAATCCATTGTGAATTTCTGGAAAAAAGCAACGATGCTTTTCAGTGAAGAAGGGCTGACCATGCTCCGCGAGAAGTGGGAGGAAATTACCTCCGATGAGGACGGGGAAAGCTACGTTGACGACTATTATATTGACGACGGTGAGGTTGAATACGCCGTTGAGCCGGATGACATGGCATTGGATGTCCCTGAAGAAGCGGAACCTGCCCAAGACAATGTCCCTGAGGCTTCGTCGGCAGGCAGCGGCCTCGACCAGAGCGTGGAGGAAATCATCAATAAGGTTTCGCTGAAAAAGAAGAAAAAGAAAAGCAAGGCGGAGGAATTGCAGGAGCAGACCGAGGCATTTGCCAGACAGGTGGATTCCGGTGAAGCCTCCGACGCGCAGGAGGGAGAGAAGGAGTATCAGTATCCGCCTGTCAGACTGCTGATTGCTCCCAAAAACACCAATGAGTCGGATGACAGACGCGAGCTGACCGAAACGGCGGAAAAGCTGATTACCACGCTGGAGGAATACGGCGTAAAGGCTTCCATCTCGGATATCAGCCGCGGCCCGACCGTCACCCGCTACGAGATCAACCCCGCGCCGGGCGTGAAAATCAACAAGATCACCAATCTTTCCAATGACATCGCGCTGCGTCTGGCGGCGCAGTCCATCCGCATCGAGGCGCCTATTCCCGGCAAGCCCGCGGTCGGCATTGAAATCCCCAACCAAAATAAGCAGATGGTGCGTATCCGTGAAATCCTCGGTTCGAGGCAGTTTATGGAAGCCAAAGGCGCGCTCACCGTCGCCTTGGGCAAGGATATCGAGGGCAATATCGTGCTGTGTGACCTGAGCAAAATGCCGCATTTGCTGATCGCCGGTTCCACCGGTTCGGGTAAATCGGTGTGTGTCAACTCGATGCTCATGAGTCTGCTCTATAAGTATTCGCCTAAAGAAGTGCGCATGGTGCTGATCGACCCCAAATCGGTGGAATTTGACATGTACAACGGCATTCCGCATCTGCTGGTTCCGGTGGTGTGCGAACCGAAAAAGGCGGCAGGCGCACTGCAATGGGCGGTGAGCGAAATGCTCAAACGCTATGGCATGCTCAAAGAGCACGGCGCACGAAATATTGACAACTACAACCGCTTAGCGGAAGAAACCGGAGAGTTTGAAAAGCTCTGCCGCATTGTCATCGTGATCGACGAAATGGCCGACCTCATGATCGCCTCGCCCAAAGAGGTGGAGGACGCGATTGCCCGACTGGCCGCCATGGCGCGCGCGGCGGGCATGTACATGGTGCTGGCCACCCAGCGTCCGTCGGTTGACGTTATCACGGGTACTATCAAAAACAATATCCCCAGCCGTATCGCGCTGGCGGTTTCCTCCCAGATCGACTCCCGCACGATTCTCGACGAGGGCGGCGCGGAAAACCTGATCGGCTACGGCGATATGCTCTATCATCCGATGGGTTCCAGCAAGCATGTCCGTGTGCAGGGCTGTTTTGTGGATGACATCGAAGTGGACCGCGTGATCAAATTTGTCAAGCAAAACGGCTCCGCGGAATACGACGACAGCATTGCCGATGAAATCGAGCGCAATTCCATGGATGACGCGGGGGAGAGTATGGCGGAATTCGACGGCAAGGACGAATTCTTTGACAAGGCGGTCGAGGTAGTCACCGAAGCGGGACAGGCTTCCACCTCCATGCTCCAGCGCCGTCTGGGCGTGGGCTACGCCCGCGCGGGTCGGATTATAGATCAGCTCGAGGAACAGGGCATTATCGGGCCGTATGAGGGTTCCAAGCCACGTGCGGTGCTGATCACGCGCACCCAATGGCTGGAAATGACCATGAGCAAGCTGCCGGCGGGCAAAAATGATCCGCTGGTGCGCAGTCACAGTCAGTACGCTGCCCAGACGCTTGACAACGGACATGAGGAAATCACCGCCCGTCAGTCGGAATTCTTCAACGCGCAGGAGGAAGACGACGAGGACGAGACAGAGTATGAAATCATGGAAGATGTCGAGGATATCGAAGAAAGCAATGAATCCGAAGATATCAGGGATATCGAGGATATCGGGGATATCGAGGAAAGCGATGAATCCGAAGATATCGAGGATACAGAGGAAACGGAAGAAGATGAAACAGCCTCTCACAGTGCGACAGAAGATGACGCGGATAAATTTGTCTACAAGGGCGCTTCCGCTCCGGCGAGAGATTTGACGATGTTCTTTGATGACGACAGCAACGATGCCGACGGTACACAGGAGCAAACGCCTGTTGTTAAAGATTTCACGTCTTTTTTGACAAAGAAAAAAGATACCCGGAAAGCAGACAAAGGGACGCCGTCCGATGTTTCCGATTTATCCGCTGACATGGAAGAGACGGCAGAGGATGATTATGATATGACGCTGCCTGTCGTCCGTGACCTGACCGGATTCTTCGACGATCCCGAGCCGTCCGACGAGACGTTGCCGGAGGATATTCCCCCATGGGAGGATGTCGTTTCTTCCGCGGAGGGGGAGGAAGAAGCCGGAACCGCAGAGACAGAGGAAGATGACGACTCGTCCGATTTTGAGGATTACGATGATGACGATATTCTTTCAGCCCCATGGGTGAGAAAACTATAAGACATACAAAAGTGAGGTAAGTAACGTGGCGTTTTTACCGATTTCGCAGGAGGATGCAAGGGAGCGCGGTTGGGATTATGTGGATTTTGTCTATGTTTCGGGCGACGCCTATGTAGACCATCCCAGCTTCGGCGTTGCCATTATCTCCAGAGTGCTGGAGGCGAAAGGCTACCGCGTGGCGATTCTCCCGCAGCCGGATTGCGGCAATCCCGAAGAATTCCGCCAGTTCGGCAAACCCCGGCTGGCCTATCTCATTACGGCGGGCAACATCGACTCGATGGTGGCGCATTACACCGCCGCCAAGAAAAAACGAAGTGAGGACGCGTTTTCGCCCGGAGGCAAACCGGGCAGGCGGCCCGACCGCGCGACGGTGGTTTACAGCCGGCTTTGCCGGCAGGCTTATCCCGATGTGCCGATCATCCTCGGCGGTCTGGAGGCCTCTCTGCGGCGGTTTGCCAATTACGACTACTGGGACGACGAGGTCAAGCCCTCCATTCTGATCGAGTCGGGCGCGGATATTCTCTCCTACGGCATGGGGGAATATTCCATGACCGAGATCGCGGAGCGTCTGAACGCGGGAGAAGAGGTTTCCTCCATTACGGATGTGCGCGGCACCTGCATTGCGGTGCCGGTGGAGGAATATGTGCCGTCCTCCGTGGCGGAATGTCCGTCCTATGAGCAGGTGTGCGCATCCAAGCGCGAATACGCCGTCTCCTGCCGCATCGAGCAGGACGAACAGGACGCGGTACACGGCAGAAAGGTGATTCAGCGCCACGGCGACAGGATTCTGGTACAGAATCCCCCCATGCGTCCCATCACGACCGAGGATTTTGACTGGGTCTATGAACTACCCTATGAGCGCACCTATCACCCGGTTTACGAAGCGCAAGGGGGCGTTCCCGCCATCAAGGAAGTAGCGTTTTCCATCATCCACAACCGCGGGTGTTTCGGCGCGTGCGCTTTCTGTTCGCTGGCTTTTCACCAGGGACGGCAGGTGTCCACCCGCAGCATCGACTCGGTGGTGCGGGAAGCGGAAATGCTCACGCATAAGCCGGGATTCAAGGGCTACATCCACGATGTGGGCGGGCCGACCGCCAATTTCCGCATCCATTCCTGCAAGAAGCAGGAAAAGGCGGGCATGTGCCGCGGCGGACGGCGCTGTCTCGCGCCGGAACCCTGCCCCGCGCTGCAGGTCGATCACAGCGAATTTCTCGAAATGCTGCGGCGGGTGAGAGCCTTGCCCGGCGTGAAGAAGGTATTTGTGCGCTCCGGCATCCGCTTTGACTACATGATTCTGGAAAAAGACCCGGAGGTCATGCGGGAACTGGTGGAGTTCCACGTCAGCGGGCAGCTCAAGGTCGCGCCCGAACACTGCTCCACACAGGTGCTTGACAAGATGGGAAAACCGCACTTTGAAGTGTACAAGCGATTTGCCAAGAAATTCTACCATATTACTGAGGAAGTCGGCAAAAAGCAATATCTGGTGCCGTATCTGATGAGTTCCCATCCCGGCAGTACGGTCAACGACGCGATCGAGCTGTCCCTGTTCCTTAAAAAGGAGCATCTTCATCCCGAACAGGTGCAGGATTTTTATCCCACCCCCGGCACGATTTCCACCTGTATTTTTTACACGGGACTCGACCCCTACACGCTCGAAAAGGTGTATGTGCCCCGCACGCCGCAGGAAAAGGCGCTGCAAAGGGCGCTGCTGCAATATTTCCGTCCCGAAAATCACGATATCGTGGAGCAGGCGCTCATCCGGGCGGGGCGCACCGACCTGATCGGGAATTCTCCTGACTGCCTGATACGACCCTCCGCCAAGTACCGTCAGGCGGCGCAGAGTGCGGCAGGCGGTGCAAAGAGCGGCAGAAACGCCAAAGGCAGCAAGGGGAGCAGCCGTCCGGGCAACAACAGCGCCAAAACCAAAAGAAGTCCCATACGCAATGTTCATAAAAAGAAAGGCAAATAAATTCATGAAATTCCCAACAATCAAAAGAAGCAAATCCCTGTTATCCGCCGTTTGTCTGGTTTTGTCGGCGGTGATGATCGCACTGTGCGCCATGACAGGCTGTACGCCGGAGGAGGCGGACGAATGGCTGGAGCTGATCTTCGGCAGAAACAATTATCAGACCATCGGCGACACGCTGGAGGGGGAAGCACACCTCAAAATGCACGTCATCGACATCGGACAGGGCGACGCCACGCTGATACAGTGCGGCGAGAAGAATGTCCTGATCGACTGCGGTGAAAACGGCATGGGGGAGACGGTGCTGGACTATCTCGACAGAATCAACGTGACCCATCTCGACTGGCTGATCGGCACACATCCCCATTCCGACCACATCGGCGGCATGGATACGGTCATCAAGAGTGCTTTGACCATCGACAACATGATGATGCCCCAGACGTCCGAGGAGATGACCCCCACCACCAAGACCTACACGGAGGTGCTGGCGGCCGCCAAGAAAAAGAAGCTGAAAATCACACGTCCCACCCCCGGCAAGGAGTATGATCTGGACGGTGTGACGATGCTGGTGCTGTCTCCCGCGAAAAAGGCGAAATACACCGATCTCAACGACTATTCGATCGTATTGAAATTCACCTACAAGGATATTTCCATTCTCACCGGCGGCGACGCGACCAAGAATGTGGAACGGCAGCTCATTACACTGGACTACGATCTCAGCGCCCAGATTTACAAAGCCTCCCATCACGGCGGCAAGGAATCCAATACCGAAGCCTTTCTGGCCGAGGTCAATCCCCTCTACTGCGCCATTTCCTGCGGACAGGACAACCCATACGGTCATCCCAAGGAAGTAGTGCTGGAGCGGCTTGCCAACATTGGCTGTCAGGTGAACCGCACCGATGTGGACGGCGATTTGCTGTATGAAACCGACGGCAAGAATATTGCTGTGACATTTTCCAAACAACCGAAAAAATCAGGCGATTGTAAAAGTAAATGAGAATTTAGCGGAATAACAAAAAGAAAAAAGCATAGCGCAGCGCATAACTAGCGAGCGAATGCGAGCGTGGGAGTCCAGGGGGAACTAGTTCCTCCTGGCGGGTGCAGGGCAGGGCCCTGCTGGGGAGTGGGGCAAGGCCCCACGAGTGAGGCGTAGCCGAACGAGCAAGACGAGCCAAGATTCAAGACGCGGTCGGGCGAATACCAAAACAGCCCAATAGCAAGATTTGCCTTGCTTCAAACGGAGAAAGAACCCCCCTTTCCCATTGACAAAACCCCGTATTTACGTCATTTTTCAACTTTTACAATCGACTAAACCGAAAAAAATCAAAAGGAGACACTATCATGAGACATTTGACAGTTGACCGTATCGACGGTATTTACGCGATCTGCGAGGACAAGGATCGCAAGATGTTTGCCATTCCCACGGCAGAGCTTCCCGCCAATGTGCGGTCGGGCGACAAGCTCGATATTGACGATGAGGGCGTGATTTCCGTCAACGCGGAGGCAACGGCCGCGGCACGCGCGGATGTGAGAGCCAAGGAAAACGAACTATTCAAAAACGATTGATAGTATTTAAGGAACAATAGCGAAAACAAATAGCAAAAAATTTTTTTACAGAGTTTTCCACAGCGGCCAAAGCTGAATTCTACGGCTTTTGCCGCTGTTTTGCACCGTTTTTAAACAGGAAAAAATCAATATATTGGGAGTTTTACACTTGCATTTCCATATATGTTGTGTTATAATAGGCAAGGCACTAAAGACGGGTGCTTCCGAAATGCCGCGTTTCGCGGCATTTCGTATGTATTGTCAGTCAATGGCGGACAACTGTTTTCCACCATTGCGCAAGGAACGGAAACCAAAAGAGGAGTGATCAGTTTGTCAGAGAGTCCGGAGTATATTGTAAAAAGAAGCGGACAGAAAGTGACGTTTAACGCCGCGAAAATTCGCGACGCGATCAGAAAGGCGGGCAACGCGGTTGCCGACGAGGAGATTACCGAGGAAAAGGTCGTCAGCCTGACCAATCAGGTGCTTGATAAAATTCCGAAAGACTTCGTTCCGACGGTGGAGCAGGTGCAGGACATCGTGGAAGAAGTGCTGATTGCCAACGACCTGCCTAAGACCTCCAAAGCGTACATCCTTTACCGTGCGGAGCGCAGCAAGCTGCGTCAGACCGAGAAGGATCTGATGGATATTTTCAAGTCGCTGACCTTTGTGGATGCCAAGGATTCCAATATCAAGCGTGAGAACGCCAACATTGACACCGATACCGCGATGGGTACCATGCTGAAATACGGTTCCGAGAGCGCGAAGTATTTTGTTGACAACAATATCCTTGACAAGAACATTGCGGACGCGCACAACGCGGGCGACATCCACATTCACGACAAGGATTTTTACCTGCTCACCGAAACCTGCTGCCAGATCGACCTGCTCAAGCTCTTCAAGGACGGCTTTTCCACAGGTCACGGTCATCTTCGCGAACCGATGAGCATCGCCAGCTATTCCGCGCTCGCCTGCATCGCCATTCAGGCCAACCAGAACGAAATGCACGGCGGTCAGGCGGTACCCAACTTCGATTATTCCATGGCGCCCGGCGTGGCGAAAACCTTTGTCAAGGAGTATTTCAAGGCGCTCGCGCTGTATCTGCAATACCGCTACGACGTCAGCGAACAGGAGGCAGAGGCTGCTGTTTCCACGCTGGAAAACGAGCTGCCGCCTGAAACCGTCACGCTTTCCAACGAGCAATTGCTGGAAGAAAAGCTGCTCGCGTTGAAAGCGGATGGCCGGCTGCCCGACGTCATGGGCGCACTGACGGAGGACGAACTCAAAAAGCTCAACGCCGGCACATTCCAGACCGCTTACAAGGAAACGGACAAGGCAACTTTCCAGGCGATGGAGGGCTTGATTCATAACCTCAACACCATGCATTCCAGAGCCGGCGCGCAGGTGCCGTTCAGCTCCATCAACTACGGCACCGATACATCTCCCGAGGGCAGAATGGTGATGAAGAATCTGCTCAAAGCCACCGACGCGGGTCTGGGCAACGGCGAAACGCCGATCTTCCCGGTGCAGATCTTCAAGGTCAAGGAGGGTGTGAATTTCAATAAGGAAGACCCCAACTATGACCTGTTCCGTCTGAGCTGCAAGGTGAGCGCCAAGCGGTTGTTCCCCAATTTCAGCTTCCTCGACGCTCCCTTTAATCTGCAATATTACAAGCCCGGCGATTACAACACCGAAGTGGCCTATATGGGCTGCCGTACCCGCGTGATGGGCAATGTGCATGACCGTTCGCGTGAGATCACCTGCGGCAGGGGCAACCTCAGCTTTACCACCATCAATCTGCCCCGCATCGGCATCGAGGCAAAGGGCGACTGGGATTTGTTTTACAACCTGCTCGACTCCCGCATCAATCTGGTGATCAAGCAGCTCCTGCACCGCTTTGAGATCCAGTGCGGCAAAAAGGTGAGAAATTATCCTTTCCTTATGGGACAAGGCGTGTGGATTGACAGCGACAAGCTCGGTATTGACGATTCCGTAGCGGAAGTGCTCAAGCACGGCACGCTGAGTATCGGTTTTATCGGACTGGCCGAAACGCTCAAAGCCATGACAGGCAAGCACCACGGCGAGAGCGAAGAAAGCTATCAGAAAGGTCTGGAAATCATCAAATACATGCGTGAACGTATGGACAAGGAATCCGCCAAGAGAGGGCTGAACTTCACCCTGCTGGCCACACCCGCGGAGGGATTGAGCGGCCGCTTTGTCAAGATTGACAACAAGAAGTACGGCAGCATCGAGGGCGTGACCGACCGCGAATATTACACCAACTCTTTCCACATTCCGGTCTATTACAATATTTCGGCGTTCAAGAAGCTGCGCCTCGAAGCGCCGTTCCACGCTTACTGCAACGCGGGTCATATCAGCTACGTCGAACTGGACGGCGATATGTGCAACAACATCGACGCGTTTGAAACCGTCATCCGCTATATGAAGGAAGTCGGCATCGGCTACGGCTCCATCAATCATCCGGTAGACCGCGACCCCATCTGCGGCTACACGGGCGTGATCAACAATTGCTGTCCGCGCTGCGGCCGTCACAGCGGGGAAGGCGTCTCCGTGATCACGCTCAAAGAGCTGAGAAAGAAGTTCCCCAATATGCCGCATTTTGTGGGCATTGAATAATCCGGACGCAAATCCAAATCCAAAATCTTTCAGGAGGTCATTGATTATGAATGAACAGGCAACCAACGAAAAGACCATCGGTGAGGGCGTTGATTTCGAGAGAATCCGCCGCATTACAGGCTATCTGGTAGGTACGGTGGATCGTTTCAACGACGCCAAGCGCGCTGAGGAGAGCGACAGAGTCAAGCATAGCCTGAGCGCTTCCGAGGATAAGTAATTTTTCACTGTTTCATCAGAAAACATCCCGATTGTTTGGATTCCTGTGGCGGATATCTGAGCG
>CAMHAV010000102.1 GCA_946182865.1 uncultured Clostridia bacterium | reverse complement strand
TCGCCCCTTATAGGGGCATATTCAAACCACCACTTGAAGTGGTGGTCATGACTTGCTGCCGGTGGCAGAGCCGAGGGGATTGTAAGTACCCTGACGGCGCTTGTCCGGGACGGCATTCTGACCCTGACACAGGCGGCCGAACGCGCACAAATGACGGTGGAGGAATTTGAGAGCAAAATGGATTCCCCCTCCTTTTCACAAAATGAATATTGACAATCGGACGGATTCATACTATAATAGATAGCATAAAAGCAAGGGAGGCTATTCACATGACAATTACAAAGGACACGATTATCGGCGATATTCTCGACACAGACGGCACGACGGCGCCTTATTTTATGGAAATGGGCATGCATTGTCTCGGCTGCCCCGCTTCGAGAGGCGAGTCCATCGAGCAGGCCTGCATGGTTCACGGTGTTGACCCCGACGAATTGGTCAGCAAGCTGAACGAGCATTTGCAGGGCAAATAAACGCTGAATGAGAAGGTCTGTCGCTTCCGGCTTGTGTGGCGGCAGACCTTTTTAGCTGTTAGCTGTTAGCCGCTAGCTGTTAGCGGTCAGTGGTTTGTGAATGAAGCTGTTTTCTTTCCACTTCTCACTTCTCACAAAAAGGGAGGGAATGTATCATGATGGAGGAACCCTTTGCGCTCGGCGCGCGGCTTTCAGCGTGTGCGGCGTTTGTGCGGGAGGGCAGGGTGCTGGCGGATATCGGCACCGATCATGCCTATCTTCCGATCTGGCTGGTGCGGACGGGGAAAATCCCCCGCGCCTTTGCGTCGGATATCAACGAGGAACCCATCCAACTGGCAAAAGAACATATTCGACGGTACGGAATAGCTGACAAGATAACTGCCTTTACAGCCGACGGAATGGCGAAAATCCCCCCCGACGAGGTGGATGATATCGTGATTGCGGGCATGGGCGGCGACAATATCGCGGGTATCTTAGAGGGCGCGCCGTGGCTGCTTTCGCCGCGTTATCACCTGATTTTGCAGCCGATGTCCAAAGCCGAACGTCTGCGGGCGTACCTGTATGCCCACCAATTTTTTATTTTGGAGGAGAAACCTGTCTGTGAAGCGAATCGGATTTACACAGTGATTTGCGCCGAATACACCCCTGAACCGTTTCACTACAGTGATTTTGACATTTACGCCGGACGGCTCGATAAAAAGAACCCCTGCGCGGCCGCCTTGCTGCAAAGACAGGCGGGCATTCTGCGCGATATGGCGGACGGCTGTGCCGTCAGACACGACGACAAGGGCGAGAAGCATTTCCGCGCCCTCGCTGAGCAGCTTTTGCGTTAGCGGTTAGTAGCTGTAGGCGAATACCCATGCACATGGTCAATAGGGCTAGCAGCTAGCAGCTAACAGCTAACGGCTAACAGCTATAATAAGGAGGAAACCATCATGATAACAGTGCAGGATATTTACCGCTGCTTTGACGAAGCCTATCCCTATTGTATGCAGGAATCCTATGATAACAGCGGCATAATGGTGGACTGCGGGCAGGCGGTCACCAAAGTGGTGGTGTCGCTGGATATCACCGACGCGGTGGTGGATTACGCCGCGTCGGTGGAGGCGAATCTGATCGTCTCCCATCATCCGGTGATTTTCCATCCCCTCCGGCATATAGAGGCCCAGTCGCCCGTCTTTCACCTGATTGCGAAGGGCATTTCCGCCATTTCCGTCCATACCAACTTCGATATCGGAGAGGGCGGGGTCAACGATCAACTGGCAAGTAAACTCGGTTTACAGAATATTGTGCCGGTTTTCAAAGTCTCGGAGTGTACGGTCGGATGTCGGAAGCGGGATAATTATATCGGCCGGGCGGGTACGCTGCCGGAGGAAATGTCTCCTGCCGCGTTTGCCGCCTTTGTCGGAGAAAAGCTGTGCGGCAGTACGTCGATGGAATATGTGGACGGCGGCCGTCCCATCCGGAAAGTCGCGGTAGGCGGCGGCGCGTGCGGTGAATTTATTTTTGAGTGTAAAGCATACGACATTGACGCATTTGTGACGGGTGAAGCCAAGCACCACGAGATGATCTGGGCGGCGGACAACGGACTGACACTCATCGCGGCGGGGCATTATGCTACCGAAAACGTGGCGCTTGAAGCGCTGGCGGCGACGCTGACGGCGGAATTTGAGAAATTGCCCGTGCTGGTGACTCGCATTGACAATCCGCTGCAACGCACCTATTAACAAGGAGGATGACTTTACATGGCTCTTGACGGAGCGATGCTTCATTTAATCAAAAAAGAAATCGAGGAAGGCGCAGTAGGGGCCAAGGTCGATAAAATCTTTCAGCCCGCGCGGGAGATGCTGATTTTGGCTATGCGCGGCAAGAACCAGAACCGCAAGCTGCTTCTTTCCGCCTCCGCCAACTCGGCGCGCATCCACTTTACGGAATACCCCGTGGAAAATCCCGCCCAGCCGCCCATGCTCTGCATGCTGCTGCGCAAGAAGCTATGCGGCGCGCGGCTTGCCTCGGTGGAGCAGGCGGGACTGGAACGCGTGCTGCTGCTGCGGTTCGACGCGCACAACGAACTGGGGGATGAAATCACCCTCACCCTCGCGGTGGAAATCATGGGGCGGCACTCCAATCTGATTCTGGTGGACGAACGGGGACTTATTGTGGACTCGGTCAAGCGCATCGACAGCGAACGCAGTTCCCTGCGCATGATTCTGCCGGGGCTGAAATATGAACTCCCGCCCGCGCAGGACAAAATCAACCTGATGGAAGCCGATCTTCCGTCTGTTGTGAAGCAGGTGAAGGCCTGCAAAGACAAAAAGCTTGACAAGGCTTTGATGGAGGTCATACAGGGCATTTCGCCCATCGTGGCGCGGGAAATAGCCTACCGTGCGACCGGTTTCACCGACGCGGCCGTAGCGGAGTTGACACAGGGACAGACGGAAAAACTGACGTACCATCTGGGCAAACTCAAAACGCTGCTGGAGGACAAGGGAGAGCCGAATCTGGTTTCCTCAAACGGCAAGCCTATTGACTTTACATTTATTTATCCCCAGCAATACGGCGCTTCCGCCGTGTCCTCCGCCTATGAGGACTATTCCTCGCTGCTCGACCGGTATTATTTCAAGCGTGATCTGAATGACCGCATGAAATCCAAGTCGCAGGATCTTCTCAAAATCCTTGCCAATTCCTCCGCGCGCATCTCCAAAAAACTCATGCTGCAGCAGGAGGAACTCAAACAGTGCGCCGACCGTGAGCAGTACCGCATCAACGGCGATCTGATTAACGCCAATCTGCACCTGCTGCAAAAAGGGGACGTCCTCGCTCAAGTGGTGGATTACTATTCCGAGACTTGCGCTACCGTGAAAATCAAGCTCGACCCCACGCTGACCCCCGCCCAGAACGCGCAGAAATATTACAAGGAATACCGCAAGGCGCAGGCGGCAGAGCAGCATTTGACCGAACGCATCCGGCAGGGACAGGAGGAACTTGATTATATCGACTCGGTGCTGGATGCCCTGTCCCGCGCCAAGACGGAACGGGAACTGGCGGAGATTCGGCAGGAATTGACCGAACAGGGCGTGATCAAGCGCGGCAAACCCACCTCCGGCAAACCCACCTCCGGCAAACCCACCTCCGGCAAATCCACCTCCGGCAAGCAGCCGCCCAAGCTGCCGCCGCTGCGCTTTGTTTCGGACGACGGATTTACCATTCTGGTGGGACGCAACAACCAGCAGAACGACCGTCTCACGCTCAAAGACAGCCGCCATTATGACATCTGGCTGCATACGCTGAAAACGCCGGGTTCCCATACCGTGATTGTCTGCGACGGCAAGCAGCCGCCCGACCGCACCATCGAACAGGCGGCGCAGCTCGCGGCCTATCACAGCAGCGCGCGGGAATCAGGGCTGGTGCCGGTGGACTATACGCTCATTAAATACGTCAGCAAGCCGCGCGGCGCGAAGCCGGGCATGGTGATTTACACCCATCAGAGCACGGTGTATGTCCACCCTGACGAAGAATTGGCACAGCGGTTGGCATCGGAACAGTGAAAAGCAAATGAACTTCACATAAAAAGCTAATCGGCTTTACACGCAAAAAGCGCATTTCTGACAACCGGAAATGCGCTTTTTTGTTTTGCTATAAGACAATTGTATCACACTTTGATTTTGCCCGCGTAAAAATCCCTGACAAACGGGATATCGTCAATTTCAAACGTTTTGCCGCTGAGATATTGCAGTTCCTCCGCGTCGGACGTGAAAGCAAAGGTCAGCTTGTAGGAGCAAAGCGCCTGTCTGAGATAGCCGCTGGCGCGGTTGACCTTGTTCACGCCGTATTTCCCGTCACCGAGCAGGGGATGTCCGATGGAGGCCATATGGGCGCGAATCTGATGGGTGCGTCCCGTGAGCAGATCGACTTCCACCAGGCTCAGCCCGCCGACGGTGTCAAGCACCTTGTAATGCGTGCGGATGGTCTTGCCGGCGGCGGAGCGGTTTTTTTCGATGTAGACGCGATTTTGCTTTTCGTTTTTTTCGAGATACCCCTCCAAGGTAGCCTCGGCAGGATTCGGGCGGCCGCAGACGAGGCACAGGTATTGCTTGTGAATCTCCCGAGACTTCATCTTCGCGTTGAGAATGCGCAGGGCGTTGGCGGTTTTGGCGGCGATCACCATGCCGCTGGTGTTGCGGTCAATGCGGTTGACCAGCGCGGGGGTGAAGGAGTTTTCTTTCTGCGGGTCATATTCTCCCTTGTGATACAGATATTTCTGGATGCGATACACCAGCGTGTCCGGCTCATAGGTTTCATCGGGATGCACGATCAGACCCTGCGGCTTGTTGGCAATCAGAAGATTGTCATCCTCATATATCACGTCGAGACGGTCGGAGGCATTGGTAAATTCATATTTATGGGGCGGCTGAACAAAAAATTCATCCTTGAGCCACAGATCCACCACGTCGCCTTCGGTGAGCCTCTGATCGGGGGTGCATCGCTTCTTGTTGACCTTGATGTTTTTGGTGCGGATGCTTTTGTACATCAGGGACGCCGGAATGAGCGGAAAGCTCTTTTCAATAAACTTATTCAGACGCTGCCCCGCGTCGTTTTTTTGTATCGTGACACTTTTCAATTCTATGCAACCTCATTTATCCGTTTTTTTAAATTTTTATATTATATCATATCATGTAAATGTGAAGAAACTGTTATCATGCTGATTATCCTTATTTCACATTATATTTAAAGAAAAGTATCAAATTGAAATTGTTTCATGTGAAACTTTTTTTGCGATTCTGTCATATTTTCATAGAAACCCTCATATGCATTTGACAAAGGAGGACGTGCCAATGACGGAAATGCAAAAAAGCAGAATGACAGAAATACTTCCTTATCTGCCTGCTTGTGTGGCAGATGAATTGAAGCGGCTGTCTGCTAGCGAATGGAAGAACATCAATGAAATCAGGCTCAGAGTCAATGCGCCTGCTGTTGCAATGATGCAGCGCAATTATAAAATAATTGCTAAAGACAGAAAATTGACAATAAATGAAATTTCAGAAACCTTTGAAAAAATCTGCGGCTATTCGGTCTACAGCCACCAAAGCGAGCTGGCACGGGGCTTTGTCACGCTGCCGGGCGGTCATCGGGCAGGTATCTGCGGCGAGGCGGCGCTCGACAAAAGCGGCAGCCGCACGGTTCGCTATATTTCCTCCGTCAATCTCCGCGTCGCGTCGGAACATATCGGTTGTTCGCGGGAGATAACCGCCGCGCTGTTTCACGACGGACTGTGCGGTGCGTTGATCGCGGGGCCTCCGTGCAGCGGAAAAACGACGCTCCTGCGGGACATGGCGCGGCTGCTGTCCTCGGAACCGTATGGGAAAAAAGTCGCGGTGGTGGACGAGCGGGGAGAGATGGCCGCCATGTACAGGGGAGAGCCGCGCAACCGCATCGGCACGTTTTGCGATGTGCTGAGCGGGTATCCGAAAGGGGAAGGAATTGGAATGGCGGTGCGCACTTTGTCGCCGGATATTATTGTCTGTGACGAAATCGGCGGGGAGGGGGAAGCGCAGGCGGTAAGCGAGGGCGTCAACGCGGGTGTTGCGATACTGGCAAGCATTCACGCGCGGGACGGAGAGGAACTCAAGCGAAAACGTGCCTATCAGATATTGTCCGCGACAGGGGCCTTTGCAAAGATTGTTTTTCTGAAAGGGGGAGACAGTCGGTGCGAAGTCGATCGGGTAGAGGAGGTGTTTCCATGACGGTCAGGCTGCTTTGTTTTTGTCTGATTCCATTATGTGGAACTCTGATCGGGCTGGAACTGCGCCGGAAGCTGCGCGTGAGGGTGGAGAGCCTGCAAATGCTGCGGCGGTGTCTGTCGGAGATGAAGTCTATGATTGCACATAACAGTCTGTCACCAGACGGAATGGTAAAGGAGCTTTCCCGACGGGAGAGGGATAATGAATGGATCGGGCTGCTTTGTCAGCTTTCTTCTGAGATGCCGTTTCGTGATGCGTGGCGGATGTCGCTGGAGAAGTGCCGACAGCGTCTTTCCCTCACGGATCGTGATCTGGAATGCCTTGGGGATATGATGCAACATATGGGGAGAGATGATACGGACGGGACGGTAGCGCTGTTGGAGATGGCGGAGGGGCGTCTGGATGGGATGACGGAGGAAGCGCAGAGAAAATGGCAGACGGATGGGAAGATATACGCGGCGGTAGGTAGCGCATGCGGGATGATAGCAGCGCTGCTGGTGATATAGAAAAAGAAAAGAAGCGAAGCGCAACTAGCGAGCGTATGCGAGCGCGGGTTCTAGGGGGCAAGGCTCCCTAGCGGGTCAAGGGCAGCGCCCTTGCGGGGAGTGGGGCAGCTAGCCCCACAAGCGAGGCGAAGCCGAGCGAGCGGAACGCGCCGCGATGATCGACGGGGCAGGGCGAATACGAACGCACCCGAGCGGGGAGTGGGGGAGAGCGAATTC
Source organism: uncultured Clostridia bacterium (assembly GCA_946182865.1). Taxonomy (GTDB): domain Bacteria; phylum Bacillota; class Clostridia; order Oscillospirales; family Acutalibacteraceae; genus RUG762. Next base: position 3,857 of record CAMHAV010000102.1, on the reverse strand, counting down.
GGATGGGGACATCCTCTGTATTCGCCTGACCCCGATGTAAACGCAGCCTATTCCGCTCGTTCGGCTGCGCCTCACTCGTGAGGGCGCTGCCCTCACCCTCCTGCAAGGGCTCTGCCCTTGACCCGGCAGGGAGCAGTGGCCCCCTGCACCCCACGCTTCGCTAATTGGCGCTTCGCGCTTTCTTGTTTTTGGCTCTATGTATTTCAACGCGAAAGGACAAGATGTGAAATGGACGTGGATCTGATTTTTAAAATTGCAGCCATCGGCATTATCGTGGCCGTACTCAATCAGGTATTGATTCGCGCCGGACGCGAGGAACAGGCCATGATGACAACCTTGGCGGGCATCATTGTGGTGCTGATGATGATGATTACCGAAATCAGCACCTTATTTGAAACCGTCAAGACCACATTCGGCCTGTGAGGATGATGTAAAAATGAATCTCTTTTCTTTTATCGGGGCAGGCATCGTCATGTGCGTGCTGATTGTCACAGTCAAGCAGTGGAAGCCGGAACTGTCCCTGCCCTTGACGGTCGCCTGCGGTGCGGTGATGAGCCTGTTTCTGATCACCCAGATCGCGCCGCTGACCGAAGAAATCCGTTCTTTCGCCTCCGTGGAGGGCGTGGAGGCTCAGTGGCTCGGCATCGCGGTCAAGTGCGTCGGCATCTGCATCGCGGTGCAGACGGCGGCGGATGTCTGCCGTGACGCGGGTCAGTCGGCTCTCGCGGGTAAACTGGAACTCGGAGGAAAAGCGGCCCTGCTCATTGTGGCGTTTCCCCTGTTTCGCGAAATGCTGCACTTAGCGGTGCAGATCATGGGAGAGTAAAGCCATGAGGAAGAAATTAGCTGCGTTTCTCTGCTGTCTGCCGCTGCTGTTCATGACGGCCTATGCCGCCGAGGAGGAATCCGATTTCGATTACGCGTCACACTACCAAGCCAGCGGCGCGGATGAACTGTATGGGGAACTGCCGGATGAAACCGTGGATGACTTAGCGCAGATCGGCTTTGAAAAAGGCCATTCGTCGCCTGTGATAAATCTGGATGTGGATGCGCTGCTGCGGTCTGTGATGAAAATGACCGCGTCCGAAATGCGCACGCCGCTTTCCTATGCCGGCATGCTTCTGGCGGTGCTGCTGCTCGCGTCGCTCTTTAAAAGCGGAGAAGATACGCTGTCGTCCTCGCTTTCATCGGGGGCGGAAACTGCCGTGTCCGCGGCGGCCAGCGTGACGCTGGTGCTTCCCGTGCTGTCGCTGATCGAGCAGATTTCCGACTGTGTCAACACGGCGGGAACGTTCACGCAGGCGTTTGCTCCTGTCTTTGCGGGCATATTAATCGCCAACGGGCAGACGGCTTCGGCGGCAGGCGGCGGCGCGTTTTTGCTGGGAGCGGTGGAACTGTCGAGCGTTTGCGTGGAGGGGCTGATTCTCCCCATGCTGCGGATTTTTCTGGCGCTGTCCTGCGTTTCGTCCCTTTCGGAGGATGTGCAGATCGACGCGATCATCGGTTTTTTTGAGAAGAATGCCAAGTGGATTCTGAGTTTTTTGGGGGTGCTGCTGTCCGCGTCGCTGAGTATCAGCGGGGTGCTGGCGGCTTCGGCGGACAATGTCGCCGCGCGCGCCGCCAAATTTGTGATTGCCGGCTCGGTGCCTGTCGTGGGCGGAGCCGTGAGCGACGCCTATCTTTCCATCAAAAGCGGCATGGCGCTGCTGCGCAATTCGGTGGGCGCGTTCGGCATCGTGGCGGTGGCCTATCTCTTTCTGCCGGTGATCATCCGCACGGCACTGTGGCGGTTTGTCGCGGAAATGGGGCTGTCGGTCAGCGAAACCCTGGGGTTGGGCAGTCTCAAAAAACTCATGCGTTCGCTGTCGGGCATGCTGTCGCTGATGCTGGGCGTGACGGTGTTTTCTCTGTTTTTGCTGACGCTCGGCAGCATCATTGTCATTTTGCAAAAAACGGCGTAGGGGAGGAGAGAGGCTTGTTGGAGAGTGTACGTGCGTGGACGCTGTCGGTCTGCGTGGTTTGTGTGGCGGGCGCCATGCTGTCCATGCTGTTTCCCGAAGCGAGCTTTAAAAAAACGCTGCGACTGGTTCTTTCCATGATGATTCTCTGCACCGTTTTCCGGCCGCTGGCGTCTCTGGGAACATGGCTGAGCGACATGGAAACCCGTCAATGGGATGTGCGGCTTTATGAAAACCAAGCGCTGGAGGATGAGGTGCAGCGCAATGCCAAAAGCCTGTATGCCGCTTACATAGAGGAAACTATCAGGCGGCTGCTGGACAGTGATTCTATTTCTTATGAAAGGATTATCGTCACGATGGATAATTCGGACGACGGCTGCATATCTATGGGACAGGTGGAGGTGATTGTAAAAAAAGAGGACGAGGCACAGAGAGAAAAAATCAAGCGCATTCTGCGGAACACCTTCGGCGTGGAGCCGATCGTCAGGACAGAATCGTAACGAAAGGAAGTGAATCATTTGGAACTCGAAAAGAACCTGAGAGAGAGCATCAAAAAGAGCAGTCTCAAAAAGCTGCTGTTTTCTCCCGAACAATCCGACACGCGCTTGAAACTGATTGTGGTCATCGGACTGGCCGCCATCGCGGTGATCTTTCTGTCGGACTATGTCGGAGGACAGACCCAGTCCGCGTCGGCGCAGGTCAATGCCGCTGCGCCGCTTCATTACAGCGGAACAGGCTATGAAGAATACACCGCGCAGCTGGAAGCACGGCTGACCGAACTGATTTCCTCCGTGGAGGGAGCAGGACAGGCGAAAGTCATGATCACGCTGGAATGCGGCACGGAATACGTTTACGCGAGCCAGCAGAAAACCACGTCCGCCATGTCCGAAAATACCGACGCGGGCGGCAGAAGCAGCCGCGACCAGAAACAATCGGGAGAGGAAAGCCTGATTCTGATTGACGGCGACAGGGGAGAGGAGCCGCTGATATTGAAAGAAATCACCCCTACCGTGGCAGGCGTGGTGGTGGTATGCAGCGGCGCCGACGATCCGCAGGTGCGGGAACGCATCGTCAATGTGGTGACCACAGCGCTGGGCACCGGTTCCAACCGTGTCTGCGTGACATTGATGGGATAATAATGGAATCAAATATTAAAAATGAATGTAATCAGGAGGAACACATTATGAAAATCGGAAAAAGACATGTGATGCTGGCAGGTTTGGTGCTTGCGCTGGGAGCGGCGGTGTATCTCAACTGGCATTTCGCCCCCACGGAAAGCTTTGTATTGCCCACAAAGACAGCTCCCTCGGTGAGCAGCTCGGAGCTGGGCAAGGCCGAATTTGTCTCCGCCAACGCTTCGGACGAACTCCAGCAGGTGAACGCCAAAAAGGCAGACAACAGCCTTCTCAGCGAGAGTCGGCTCAATCGCCAGACCGCCCGTGACAAGGTGCTGGATGAACTGGAAAAGCAGTTGAAGGATACATCCGCCGACGCGACGCTGAAAGCACAGGCGCTGGAGAGCAGAACCGAACATGTGGGCAATATTCAGAAAGAAAACACCGCCGAAACGCTCATCAAGGCCAAGGGATTCAGTGATTGCATGGTATTCATCAACGACGGCAAGGTGTCAGTGCTTCTGCCGGAAGCGGACGGACTTACCTCCGAAAAAATCTCTGTCGTAACGGAGATCATTACCGCGCAGACGGGAGCGGATCCTTCCGACATCACGATCACTCCCGTAAAATAACCATAGACCGCCCCATTGACTACACGCCAATATCCCGGCGCTTTGAAGGGTTTCTTTGAAGCGCCGGGATATCATGTGGATGAAAATACTTGTAGTAAATGCATATTTTGTTTATGTAATTATGCTGAAAAATATTTGAAATACACAAAAAT
>CAMHAV010000101.1 GCA_946182865.1 uncultured Clostridia bacterium | reverse complement strand
TAAGAGTATATCACATTATTATATTATGTTCAAGTAATTATTTAACAGAGCCTTACGAATTACCTGAAGCCTTTGTCCGCGGCGTATTCGTATGCGTATGTACCTTCGGGTGCGGTTATCGTAAAATCGGGCGCGGCTCCGTCAAAAGAATCGCCGCCTATGATATTCACCGAGGCGGGCAGCACAGCGGTGCGCAGATTCGGGCAGTCGCGGAACGCGGCGTAGTCGATCAAAGCCGTTCCCTCCGCCACGTCCACACGCGTCAGCGACGTGCAGTAGGCAAAGGCGTAGCTGTTGATGCGGCGCACCCCTGACGGAATCGCAACGGCTGACAGCGCGCTACACCCGAGAAACGCCGAATCCCCGACGGTATTGACCCCGTCGCCCAGCGACACCGTGCGCAGGCTGCGGCATTCGCGAAAGGCATTGCTGCCGACGGTGCGCACCGTGGACGGTATCGTCACGCTCTCGATGAAACGGTTGTATTGGAACGCGTTCTCGCCCACTGCCACCACCGTCTGTCCGTCGAGCGTTTCGGGAATCACCACATCCGGCCGGTTGCCCGTGTAACGGGTGAGAATCACGCCGCCGTCCGTTTTTCGGGTATCGAACGACACATAGAGCCTCGGCGCGGTGGTTGTGGTGGTAGCGGGAACCGTCGTGGTTGTCGTGGCAGCGGTGGTTGTCGTGGCGGCAGTCGTCGCGGTTGTGGCGGACGTGACCGTCGTGCGCGCCGCGGTGGGAGCGGTCGGCTCGGACTGTCTGCTCCGGGAATGCAGGGCAACGCCGCCCATGACGCCGCCTGCCGTCAGCAGAGCAGCGAGGGACAGGGCGAGCTTGGCCCCGGTGCTGAAACCTGCGGCCGCCGCGCCGCTGTCGGAGGCAACGGCCAGTGCGGCAAGTATCTTGGCCAGCACCGTCGGGCTGGCGGCCGCTTCGGCGGCAGGCGCCGTCAGTGGTCCGCCCGGCAGATGGCTAAGGGAGTGAATGCCGCGCTGCTCCATGCTTTCCCTGAGCTTCAAGCGTCCGTAATGCAGACGGCTTTTTACCGAGCCTTCGGGAATCCCCAGCGCCTCGGCGATTTCCTCCACCCGCATCTCGTCGTAATAATACAGCATCATGCACACCCGCTGGTGCTCCGGCAGCGTCTGCACCAATTCCCAGATCTCGCGGTTGGTTTCGGATGATTCCGCTATATCCTGCGTGGACGAGCCGATCTGCCAGTCTTCAAACCGTCCTTCCGCGTCGTCGTAGATCGCAATCTCATACAGCAGCGTCTTATCCTTGGCATAAGCGCGCCATTCATTCACCATGAATTTTTTCAGCCAGCTCACAAAGGCGGCTTTTTCTTTGAGGGTGCCGAGTTTTTCAAAGGCCCGGATGTAGCCGTCTTGCAGGATATCCTCTATGTCATTCTGGTTGGCACACAGATGCGATACCATCGCGTACATCTTGCCATAGGTATATTGATAAAGGGCTTCGATGGCCTTCTGATCGTGTTCCGTCGCCCGATTTACATAGTCAATTAATTCTGATCGATTCATAGTTTCTCCCATTCTCCAAAAGCTTTATTGTTCGACAGGTCAACCCTCTTTTCATTATAGCCATGTCCCTCAAACAAATCAACTTTCACATATAGGAGGAAAATTTTGGATTGTTGGTTCAAAACATAAACGCACAAAAACCATCCGATTTTTTGTAAGAATTGTCAATCAACATTGACTCTCAAAAATCAGATGGTTTTTGCTTTGCATAAAGTTGTCAAACGTTCTTTTGTTTTAACCACGAAAAGGAGTATTCTATCGTGCTTTATTACTTTGCTACTTTGAAATAGATAACCCTGTTGTTTTTTAACGGGGGTGCGTCTTACATCGTCATCGGGCGCGGGGCGCGGGCCAATAGAGGCTGGAGCGATGGCCGCATTTTCGCTTTTTATAAGAGGGTATCTTCCCCTCCCGCTGCCGGGCTTTTGCCTCGATGCACGCGTCGGGGGCGTACACGGCGTTCGCCGTCCGCGCAATTGGCCCGATGGGTTTGGTCATGCGTATTTGCAGCCCTTTTGTCATCGGGTCGAGGGGGTGCTTTATTTTTTGATTTTTATTTGAGGACATTCTGCTAATGCTGATGAGTGGGATGTGTTGTTACAGCGCATTGCTATTATTGTTCATCAGATTTTTAAAATTGATTTCTGTGTGTTTTAACAGACAGGCCAAAATGCGTTTGCCGTGCAGCCACCACACCACCGCCGCTATGCACAGCAGCGAAAGAAGGAGGCCGGCCGTCAACCCGCGCACGGTGTATCGGAATTCCACGGTGTTGTGACCTTCCGTCAGCGGTATTCCGATCAGACCGCCGCCAATGGGTACAATGTCGGTCGGCTTGCCGTTGACGCTTACGCGCCAGCCCTTTTCACAGGGGATGGAGGTAAAGAGCATTTGTCCTTGCTCTCCCTCGACGTCGCAGACCACGCGTGTTTCGGTGTATTCCGTGAATTCCGCAGGCGACTGCGCCATGGCGGCAATGCCGCTTTCCAACGCGTTTTCATTCAGCAAGGCGGCGTAGATTCTGCCGCTGAGCGGCCCGGTTGAAGTCACGGCTACCGTAAAAACTTCGCCCGGCTCCCACCAGCCGAAGTCCGTGACATATGCATCTTTGTCACTGATCGTGTAGTTCCTCTCCCCCACCGTGATGTGGATTTCCGAGGCGTCGGCGCAGTCGATATATCCGTACAAATGGCGGCGTTTCTTTGACACCGCGTTCAGCACGATCCGCCCTGTCTGCCTGATTGTCACGCCGCCGTCCTCGTATTCCGCACCGAGTGTCAGCGATGCATCCGGAGACAGCGCCAGCGGTTCATAGACCGTCAGATCGCTGTCGGAAACCGCCTTGCGGACAAAATCATTCTGCACTTCAAAGGGATTGTCCTGCGAAGTATCCCACCCAAGCAGGCTGTCCGACACGGCAAACGCCCTCGGCAGCGCCAGCGTATTGCGATAGGCAAAATAATCGCCGGACGAGCCGACCGCCTGCAAGTACGGCGGATCTCCCACATTTTCCTTATACACCACATATTTCACATTCATCACCGCATCCATCAGCGGCGTGAAGCTCTTGTAATAATAGCTGACGCGCCTGTCGCTGTTGTAACCTGCCTGATGAAGCAGCCGCATCAGTGCGCCGTTGTTGGTGGAGCTGAAACAGGACATTCCGCCCTGACCTGTCAGGGCGTTGCTGTTCATGGAAGCCTCTGTGAGCGTCGCCATTCTGTACACGTCGCTGTCGCTCACCGTGATTTTCTCCGTAATATCGCTCACATGATGATTGTATGAAATATATTCACTCCTCCGGAAATACTGTGACTCCTCGCTGAGATTCTGCCACGCCATCACGCCATTGGAAGTCATTTCGGCCGCCGCCAGCACCAGCACCGCCAGCATGGCGGGGGTATGCCGGAGCTTCTTCTCGGCCCGCAGCACCAAAAGCACCGTGTATCCGATCGCCGGCACCAGCGTGCCGATCAGCATGACCGAGTTGCTTCTGCCATGCGCGAAATAAGCAACGGCGGTCACAGCCATTACACCGCAAAGCACAAGGTCAACGGTGATGGCCGTCACCGATTCCAGATGTTCCATGACAAATCCCGCCATAATCAGCAGCGTAAACACCAGCAGGAACGCAAAACGGTAGGGCAGATTATTGGGGATATGCGCGCCATGCCACCAATAATTCAGTCCGTTCACCGCCAGCGACAGCGCCAAAAATCCCGACAGTGCGCCGAAAGCGATTTTGATTCGTGCGGGAATATCCTTACAGATAAAGAACAGCGGCAGACAGAGCACCACCAGCACCGAACAGTAGAGCAGCGGCAGAGAACTTTCTTCGGCAAGTATGTGATTGTCGGCATGATACAAAAGCTGCGGCAGCAGGCGCAGGGGATTCACCGCCCAGAAACCGGCAGCCGCCTCGTCCGCCGCGTTGCCCGATTCGCTCACCAGGAGCGCCGACGGCAGCAGGATGCCCGCGGCAATGCCCATGCTGAGCAGCGAACCTGCCGCGAACATGGCAGCTTTGCGCAGCAGTTTTTTCATATCCGAAAAATATCCCTCTGCAAAGACAAAAGCCGCAAAATACAGCACAAGATAAATTCCAATCATCATTGCGAAAAAATAATTGGAGATGCCCGCCGCCGACAGACAGAGGATATACAGCCACGGCTTTTTCCCCCGCAGCAATTCCTCCAAGCCCCACACGATCAGCGGCAGCAGCACAAGACAGTCGCTCCAGATGATCGTACACAGGTGTGTCAGAAAAAAGGCCGACATCGCGTAGCAGAGCGACAGCAGCGGCACGGTCAGGTCTTTGCGCCGGAATTTCCGGCTGCAAAAGTACGCAAACGACAGGCCGGCCAGTCCGACCTTGAGCAGTTCCTGCACTGCCATGTAATCGAGCAGTCTGTCATTCGGCACCGGCAGCGACAGCGCCGCAAACGGACTTGTCAGATAATAGCCGATCAGCCCCCAATAGCTGCCGCCCATTCCGAGCGCGGAGGAATAGGCCAGTCCTCGGCCGCCCCATACGGCGTGTTTGAGCGAGGCATAAAACGGGACATACTGCTGGAGCATATCGACATTGGCTACCGATTTATCCCCGAAGGGGGTGATTCCCATACACATATAGATGATAAGCAGCCCCACCACCGGCAACAGTCCCGACAGCCACAGCCACGCGTGGGAATGTCGCTCAAAGAATGTATCAACGGCGGATGTTTTTGTGACAACGGTATGACGGGAAATCGTATTTTTTCGCCCGGACGGTTTTCTCTTGTGTTTGCTGCCTGCCATTATTCCATACCTCCTGTTTTTTCATATCTGCCTGCGTCATCGCTGTCACTGTCGCCCGCCGACAACGGGTCATGGCGCAAAAGCCGCTTGACCCGGTATCTCGGACGGCGCTTGGCTTCAAAGTACGTCCTGCCGACGTATTCGCCCACCACGCCGATGGCAGTCAGCTGCATACCGCCCAGAAACCAGACCGAAGCGAGAATGTACTTTCCCTCCGATACCGTTCTTCCGCAGGCGGCAAAGACCGTCAGCGCCAGAAGTGCGGCAAACGCGCAAAGGGCGATCACCGTGCCGGTCAGCAGGATCATCGAAAGCGGCCTGATGCTGAAAGACGTGATCGCCTCCCATGCCGTCGAGAGCATTTTCGCAAGCGGATATTTGCTCTTTCCGGCCGTCCGACGCTGGCGTGCATAATACACGACCTCGCTCCTATACCCCATCAGCGGGACAATCAGTATGCATGGCATATTCGCTCAGTCGGAATCGGAGTCACTCAGCGGTAACGTCCGGATGGGAAAAGCAATGAGTGCGAAAAAGGGCAAGGTCGCGTTCAGCTATAAAAACTTCCTCGGCTATCGCAGAGGGGCTGACAATCAGCCGGAGATTGTTCCCGAAGAAGCGGAAATCATCCGACTTATCTTCGACAGGTACCTTGAAGGCGACAGCCTTCAAGCCATCAAGGATCTGCTGGAAAGCAAAGGATATCTCTCGCCGACAAGAAAGACCACATGGTCGGTTGCCACTATCCGCTCGATACTGACGAACGAAAAATACAAGGGCGACGCACGATTGCAAAAGACGTATGTGATCGACTGCATATCCCACCGAGCCAAAATAAACGATGACCGTCCGCAGTATTATGTGGAGAACAATCATCCGCCGATTGTGTCGAGAGAAATCTTCGACAGGGTACAGGAGGAAATGGCAAGGCGGGCAAGTAAGCGCAAGGTCAAGGAAAAAGGTACAAAGACCGAATCCGGAAAATATTCCAGTAAATATGCACTGACGGATATGCTGATCTGCGGACATTGCGGAACGCCTTACAGACGTTGCACATGGTCGAGAGCAGGGAAGAAGAAAATCGTATGGCGGTGCATCAGCCGTCTGGATTACGGCAGAAAATACTGCCCCGATTCTCCGAGCATAGAAGAAAGCGTCCTGCAAGACGCGATAGCGGACTGTGTGATGCAAATCGTAGAGGACGAAAGCGGGTATGCCGCACTGCAAAACATCCGACAGCATATCAGTCTGTACTTCGGAAAGGACGATGAGAACAGCACCGCCGCGGACGAAGCGAGAGCAACGGAACTGATACAAGCGATCACTGACGCGGCAAGCTCCGGAGAATACACTGCAGAGATGCAGAAAATGGCAGAAGAACTCAAGGTAGTCAAGCAACCATTGCAGAAAAGAAAGCCCGACAGACTGGCGCACAGGAATCGGAAACCCGCATCGACGAAATCATGGAGGCGCTGGAACGTCTGAAGCACGAACCGATCACGCTTGACAATCAGGCGCTCCGAAAGCTCATCGACTGCATCAGAGTGATGTCAAAGGATGAGATACAGATCATCTTCAAAAGCGGATTCGTGAGAAATGTTCCGCTGAAGCAATAAGATAAGCAATCAATCGTAAACCGTGAAATGCAGCATTCAATCACGCAGATTATTGAACGCTGCGTTTTGCGGTTTAACCAATGTTTTACCAAGATAAGAAAGGGGAAAAATGATGGCTCTTTTATTTTCAAATGTTACTGTCAGCGATGGCAATCGTGAGGCACAATTCTTTGTTGCGGGTGTTCCGATATGCGAAAATGATCTGGAGGAATGGACTGCCTACCAGAAATTCATTTCCGGCATGGAGTTGGGTGGAACGGTCAATGTTCACGCGGATGGCTATCTTTACGGCGAAGGCAGTGGCTTCACAGCAAGACCAGTAGAAGCAGATTTCACAATTCGGGTTTGAAATGGCGACACAATTGCACCGTTTTAGAATGTGAAAAGGCTTAAACAAGGTATTTGTAATTCAAAAATAAGCGAATAAACAAAAATCAAAGCGAAAAAATCAAATAAAATAATATTTTCGGTTGAATTTCGGCAGAATGTGTGGCATAATATGAATCGGAGGGATTGTCATGTTGATTGAATTTAAATTTTGTAACTATCGCTCTTTTCGTGATGACGCAGTTCTGTCAATGGAAGCGACAGGTCTTGGTACAATGAAGGAATGTCTTATCGATTATGGAAATATGAGATTGTTGCCGGGAGTAGCCATTTACGGCAAAAACGGCGGCGGCAAAAGCAATGTGATAAGAGCCTTTTGGCTGGCGGTGCAGTTTATCCGAAACGCACAAAGAACACAGCATGAAAAAGCCGAAGTTCCTGTGTCTCCGTTTTTGCTGAATGATTATTCAAAGGATGAGCCTACCTCTTTTGAATTTACCTATGTTTTGGACGGGATTAAATATATCTACGGTTTTTCCGCTACCAAAGCGAAAATCGTGAAGGAATATTTATACCATACCCCAAAAGGGCAGAGAGCAATTGTCTTTGAACGCAATAAGCAGTCGTTCAAGTTTACCGAGCAGAAGGCAAAGCGCAAGCTGATCAGTGAAACGGTCGCAGAGAATCAACTGTTTTTTTCTGTAGCGTGTACGATGAATGACGTCGAATGTGTTTCCGCCATGCGATGGTTCAGAGAATATGTACTGTTCTCCAGAGATTACACTGATATTCCCAAGCAGCTTCTGGATTATTCCAATGATCCGAATATGCTTCGATCAATCGCGGATTATGCGAAAAACGCTGATTTTGGAATTGAGGATGTTCAGTTTGAATTTAACAGTCAGGAAGTTTCGGATTTGAATGCCCTTCCTGCGGAGCTTCCCACAAGCATGAAGGCAGCTTTGAGCAACTTTATTAAGCTGCTGTCAGAAACGTCCAATAACTCGGAAGTTCGTTTGAAGATGGGTGAAGTCACCGCAACTTCCTATCATAAAGGTATAACGCAAGACGGAATGAACGACAGGTTTTCTCTTGAGCTTTCCGATGAATCCGACGGCACACGCAAACTGATGGCTCTTGCGCCTGCCATTGAGTCGGCGTTAAGAAACGGAGGTTTACTTCTGGTGGATGAGATCGAGCGAGAACTTCATCCGATGCTGGTTGATTATATCGTTGCCAAATTTCAGAACAAGTCGAGCAATCCGAATGGCGCACAGATCATCTTTACCACGCATAATACGGAATTGATGAATGAAACGCTTATCCGAAAAGATCAGATATACTTTGTGGATAAGAGTCAGAACGACGGTTCTTCTGAGCTTTATACAATCAGTGAGTTTTCAACGAAAACCACAGATAATATTCGCAAAGGTTATTTGCTTGGAAAGTACGGCGCGATTCCGAATATTGAAATCGAGGGGGTAGAATGATGGCTCGTCCAACAAAGAAAACCAAACCCTTGATCTATGTATTCTGTGAGGGCGAGAGCGAACAGGCTTATACTGATTTTCTCAAAAAGACATTCTCCGATATAGCGGTTGTCAAACGTCCGAAATCGACAGGCTTGTTTGAAGAAGCGAGGGACAAGTTCGATAAAGACAAATCCTATAGAGATAATGCAGAGGTGATTGATGAGATCTGGTTTTTCTTTGATGTTGAAAAAGATCAAAGAGAGAAATGGAATGCAAGATTAAAAATCATCAAAAGTCTGAGAAGGCTTCGGAATAAGCCCGGAATCAAGGTTCGGTTACTGATGACAACCGCTTGCATTGAATACTGGCTCATGCTTCACTACAAGAAATACACACCTGATATCGAAACGGTTGCCGACAAGCAGAGAATACTTCATGAAGTACAAAGTCGGGAAAAGGATTATGAAAAAGGTGACTATCCATCTACCGCCAGAATTGCCGAGCGATATCCGACCGCAGTAAAGAATGCCAGAGATGTATTGACAGAACTGTTGCAGGAAGGCTTATCGGAATTAGCTGATACAGATGAAAGAAACCGATGGCTCTATTTTAGCAGCAAGTCATTTTCGACGGTATTTGAAGCAATTGAATTTTTGGAGTCATTGAAGTGATTCACAGATCAGAAGGTCTTTGATTCAAAGCTTACGAAACCTCATATAGCTGACTTGAAAAAAGCAAGAATATCTGTTAGAATATAAGAAACAATAATTGGAATGCGAAAGGAGATGTTAGATAATGCAATACACCGTTGAAGAATTATACAACAAAAAAGAAGGGCAAACCTACGACCGCAAGAGCGCGCGCAAAGACCCTAAGAGCCTTTCCAATCATATTGTAGCCTTTGCCAATGCCGACGGAGGTACGTTGGTGATCGGTATTGAGGATGACTTCACGGTAACCGGAATTGACGATTATCATGAAAGAGTCAATGACATCCTTCGTGTTCCGTATGATTATTGCAAGCCGTCTGTTACGGTGGTGACAGTGTTTGTGGATTGTATTGATTACCGCGGGAATCCCAATCATCTGTTGGTGATGACCATTCCGCAAAGCGCAGAACTGCACGCCAATCAGCAGGACGATGTGTACTATCGCATGGGCGACAAATCACAGAAGCTGAACTTCGATGATCGGATGCATCTGATGTATGCCAAAGGCGCAAGATATTACGAAGATGAACCTGTTGCGGATTCGGATATCAGCGATATTGATATGAATCTGGTTTCAGCATACTGTGAGAAGATTGGCTATCCCAAATCTGCTGATGAGTACATTCGCCAGAACAAGGAATTCATTGTGACAAAAGGCGGAAGGGAAGAAATGAGCGGAGCCGCCATTCTTCTTTTTGGCAAGAATCCGCAGCGATTCTTCAAACGTGCGCGTGTGCGGTTTATCCGTTATGAAGGTACAGAGGCGAAAGTCGGCGCAGAGATGAACGTCATCAAGGACGTCGTTTTCACAGGAACCATTCTTGAAATGGTGCAGAAATCCATAGAATTTGTGAGAAGTCAAGTGAAGGAACACACCTACCTCGGCAGTGACGGACGATTTGTGACAGTGCCGGAATATCCCGAATTCGTATGGAAAGAACTGATAGTCAACGCCATTGCCCACCGTGATTACAGCATAAAAGGTACAGACATTCAGATCAAAATGTTCGATGATCACATGGTAGTGGAAAGCCCCGGAATCCTTCCGGGAATCGTAAGACTGAACAACATGAGAGTGGTTCACTTCTCCCGTAATCCGAAGATCGCGGAGTTTCTTCATGAATATGATTATGTGCAGGAATTCGGCGAAGGTGTTGACCGTATGTACCGAGAGATGGAAACCGCCGGACTTCCGATGCCGGAATACGTCAGCAATGCGTTCATGCTGAATGCCACAATTCGAAATGGCGAATTAAATGGCAGTAATGGCGAATTAAATGGCGAATTAAACGACAACAATGGCGAATTAAATTTTGACGGATTAAACAAAACAGAGCAAGCCGTTTATTCTGCAATAGCCAGCACGCCAAAAATATCCAGAAAAATGCTTATCGAAACAATAGACCGTTCACCAAGAACCATTGATCGTGCGATACAGTCCTTAATTGATAAAGGCAAGATTAAAAGAGTGGGTTCCAAGAAAACAGGATATTGGGAAATCATATAAACAAATCACAAACTGGTTTACGCAAAGTACTTGTAATTCAAAATCGGTTGTGCTATAATCAGTTCAAAGAAAAACGAATAACACAAGACCTATATGGGACATACGTTGATTTTCATGTGGAAATGGTTGAACACTGCACTGAAAGCAGTTGCATCTTTTTCGTTCAACCTTTCCATCGTCACGGGAGCCCGCAAACGCCTACAGTTCGGCGTTTACGGGCTTTTTCCATGCCAAAATCGCCCGAATGGACACGCTCTATAGATACCGGATTTCCGTGGCAAAATCCTCCAAATGCCCCAATATTCGTGAATATTCCAACTGCTGCCGTCTGGTACATCATCAAAAAAGCATCAGCCAATTTCAGGAAAAGCACGGTTCTGTACCGTGTGCCGAGGATGGGTGACTGGCTGTGGTAAATTTTTTTCTTTGAATTGTCTGTTTTTGTTTCGTACAGATTGTGAGGGAGAGTACATCAAACTTCGTGTTGAGATTCTATCAAAAAATCGTTTTCCAATCTGTTGTGCTCTTGACAAATCACATGCTTACTGGTAGAATAAAAGTAAAATGTC
>CAMHAV010000100.1 GCA_946182865.1 uncultured Clostridia bacterium | reverse complement strand
GATGTCATTATGGAAGTAAAAGACAAACGGCTCTATCAATCCCGGGTATTTAATAATTTGTTAAAGAACTTAGGATTGCAAGAAGATGAAGCGAAATCGTTTGATTTATTGACTATACAGGGCGGGAAAAAAGCAAACGGAATCATCATCAAAAGTCCGGGAGAAAAGACGGAAAAATATGCTACAGATATAGGGGACATCCTCATTCAACCAACGGACCAGCCCGATGGCGGTAAAAACTATGCTGTGTTCTATAATGGTGTGACTATCAATAATACTGCCCTGTCGAACTCCATTCGGATTACAGTGATGAAGGCAGACACAACGAAAGTGGTTGACAGGGTAGCATTTGATATTGCAATAACTGGTAATGAAGATGAAATCGGATTTTCAACTATACAGGCGGTCAGATAGTAATCGGCTGATCAAATGTACCATCACAGTGATCACAGGGGACTGAATGCAAATCAAAAAAAACATTGACAAACGGAAAAACTTGTGTTATAATGCGAGCATTAATATGATGAAGGCGTTGATGGGGAGGAGTACATACCTCATCCTGTATGCAGAGAAAAGACGGTCGGTGCAAGTCTTGATGCAGGCGGTATGGAAGTAGCCCCGGAGCTTTGGACCCAACGGGCGCGTTGTCAGGCGTGCCTCAGTAGATTCCAACGGAGCTTCACCGTTATCACAGAAGGCGGATATCGGATGTGCCGCAAGGCGTCCCGTATTCGACAGAGTGCGCGTTGATTCGCGAATGCAGGTGGTAACACGGACATATGCCAATGAGCAGGTTCGCCCTGAGCCGATAAAAATCGGCTTGCGGCGGACCTTTTTGGTTGTTCGCGACCTTCTCTGAAGCGCTTGCCTTTTATCAGTTAAACGATCATTATTCGGAAAGGATTGATTCCTCTATGGCAAAAGAAATGCCGAAAACCTACGAACCGCAGGAAGCGGAAGACAGAATTTACCGCAACTGGATGGAAAAGGGCTATTTCCACACGGAAATCGACCGCAGCAAGAAGCCCTATACCATTGTGATGCCGCCTCCGAATATCACCGGACAGCTCCACATGGGACACGCGCTGGACAATACCCTCCAGGATATCCTCATCCGCTGGAGAAGAATGCAGGGCTACTGCACTCTCTGGCTGCCGGGTACCGACCACGCCTCTATCGCGACCGAGGCCAAGGTGGTGGAGAAGCTGCGCAAAGAGGGCAAGACCAAGGAAGAACTGGGGCGCGAGAAATTCCTCGACGAGGTCTGGGACTGGAAGCGCGAATACGGCGGCAGAATCGTCAACCAGCTCAAAAAGATGGGTTCCTCCTGCGACTGGCAGCGCGAACGCTTCACGATGGACGAGGGCTGCTCCAAGGCGGTTACGGAAGTTTTCAACAAGATGTATGAGGAAGGTCTGATTTACCGCGGCGAGAGAATCATCAACTGGTGTCCTCACTGCAAGACCTCCATTTCCGACGCGGAGGTGGAATTTGAAGAGAAAGACGCGTTCTTCTGGCACCTGCGCTATCCGCTGACCGACGGCAGCGGTTATCTGGAACTCGCCACCACCCGTCCCGAAACGCTCATCGGCGATACCGCCGTGGCGGTTCACCCCGACGACGAGCGCTACAAGCACCTTGTCGGCAAGACCGTCATGCTGCCCCTTTACAACAGAGAAATTCCCATCGTCGCGGACGAGTACGTAGAGATGGACTTCGGAACCGGCGTGGTCAAGATCACGCCTGCCCACGACCCGAACGACTTTGAAGTGGGTCTGCGCCACGATCTGCCGGTCATCAACGTGATGAACGAGGACGCGACCATCAACGAACAGGGCGGCAAATACGAGGGCATGACCCGCGAGGAATGCCGCAAGGCGATTGTGGCCGACCTCGAAGAAGGCGGCTTCCTTGTGAAGATTGAGCCGATGAAGCACAATGTCGGCACCTGCTACCGCTGCAAGACCGTTGTGGAACCCCGCGTTTCCATGCAGTGGTTTGTCAAGATGAAGCCTCTCGCCGAGCCTGCCATCGAAGCGGTGCGCAGCGACGAAACGGAGTTTGTTCCCGAGCGGTTTGAAAAGATTTACTTCAACTGGATGGAGAACATCCGCGACTGGTGCATTTCCCGTCAGCTCTGGTGGGGACACCGCATCCCCGCGTGGTACTGCGACGACTGCGGCGAGATCACCGTTGCCCGCGAAACGCCCTGTCAGTGCGCCAAGTGCGGCAGCAAAAACATTCACCAGGACGAGGACACCCTCGACACATGGTTCTCCTCCGCGCTGTGGCCTTTCTCCACACTGGGCTGGCCGGACAAGACCGAGGAGCTTGATTTCTTCTATCCCACCAGCACCCTTGTCACCGGCTACGATATCATTTTCTTCTGGGTTTCCAGAATGATTTTCTCCGGCGTACACAATATGAACGCGGCGCCCTTTAAGAATGTCTTTATTCACGGCATTGTCCGCGACGGTCAGGGACGCAAGATGTCCAAATCGCTGGGCAACGGCGTTGACCCGCTCGAGGTCATCAACCAGTACGGCGCGGATTCGCTCCGTTTCTCGCTCGTCACGGGCATCAGCCCCGGCAGCGATATGCGCTACAGCGAGAAGAAAGTGGAATCCTGCCGCAACTTCGCCAATAAGCTGTGGAACGCCACCCGCTTTGTCATGATGAACGTGGAGGACGGCGACATGCCCGCCATTCCCGAACAGCTGGAACTGGAGGATAAGTGGATTCTCGACCGCCTCAATACCCTCATCAAAGAAATGACCGACAACATGGAGAATTTCGACATCGGCGTTGCGGTTGCCAAGCTGTATGACTTCATCTGGGACTGCTACTGCGACTGGTACATCGAGCTGGCCAAGACCCGTCTGAACGCGGGCGGCAAGACGGCTGCCGATGTCCGTGCGGTGCTGCTCTATGTCCTGACCGACATCGTCAAGCTGCTGCATCCGTTTATGCCCTTTGTCACGGAAGAAATCTTCACCATTATCCCCCACGAAGGCGACACGCTGATGCTGGCTTCTTGGCCGGAGTACAAGGCGGACTTCGTCTTTGCTGAGGAAGCCGAAAAGATGGAGCGCATCATGTCCGCCATCAAAGCCATCCGAACCCGCCGCAGCGAGATGAACGTCCCGCCCTCCAAGAAAGCGCACGTCTACATCGAAACCGCTTACGGCGAAACCTTTACGCACGGCGCGAAGTTCTTCAGCCGCCTTGCCTCCGCCGCGGAGGTCGAAGTGGGCGAGAGCTTTGCCGTGGAGGGAGCCGTCACTATCATTTCGGACGGCGCGAAGATTCTCATTCCGCTGGACGAACTGGTTGACAAGGAGAAAGAACTCGCGCGCCTTGAAAAGGAACTGACCAAGGCAGAGAAAGAGATCGCCATGCTCCAGGGCAAGCTGGCCAACGAGAAATTTGTCTCCAAAGCGCCCGCCAACATCATCGAGGCGGAGCGTACCAAGCTCGCCAAGGCGGAGGAACGTAAGGCAATCATTCTCGAAACGATGGAAAAATTCAGATAAGATTATCTGCTGATGTTACAGGATGATTCCGATGCCGTGTGGTCTGTCACGCGGTGTCAGAATCATCCGAAGACGAGGTGTTTTTGTGAATTATACAGAGGCAAGGGAATACATAGCCGCCACGGAGCGGTTCGGCATCAAGCCGGGGCTGGAACGTATTGACAAGATGATGGCCTATCTCGGCAATCCGCAGGACAAGCTGAAATTTGTCCACATTGCCGGCACCAACGGCAAAGGCTCCACCAGTACGATGATCGGTTCGATTCTCACCAATCAGGGCTATCGCACGGGGCTTTTCACGTCGCCGTATATTCTGGATTTCCGCGAGCGGTTTATGATCGACGGCATGATGATCTCGGAGCTGGAATTTGCGGAGATCATGACCAAGATCGTGCCGGTGAGCGATATGCTGGAAAAGAGCGGCTACCGTCTCACGCAGTTTGAACTCATCACGGCGGTGGCGCTGCTGTGGTTCGCGGAGCAGGAATGCGATGTGGTGGTGCTGGAATGCGGTCTGGGCGGCCGACTGGATTCCACCAATATCATCAAAGACCCGCTTTGTTCCGTCATCACCAAGATTTCGATGGATCACACCGATATTCTGGGCGATACGGTGGAAAAAATCGCGTGGGAAAAGGCGGGCATCATCAAGGAAGGCTGCCCCACGGTGCTGGCGCCTAACCAGAGCGAGGAAGCCGCCGAGGTCATCCGAAAAAAATGCGCGCTGGTGGGCAGTGAACTCACCGTCTGCACGATGGACGATGTAAAAATTCACTCCATGACGCCCACCATCAATCATGTGTTTTACGGCGATCTGCGTTTGATGATTCCGCTGGCCGGCCCCCACCAGATCGAAAACGCGGTCACATCGGTCAACGTGGCGCGGGTGCTGCGTACACGGGGACTGACGATTTCAGACGAAAGCATCGCGGCGGGAATCGCCAAGGCTCGCATTGCGGCGCGGTTTGAGATCATCTCGCACGATCCGCTGGTGGTGGTGGACGGCGCGCACAATCCCGACGGCATTGACGCGCTGTGCCGTTCCATTGACGCGCTGCTCGACGGCAGAAGCGTGGTTGGCATTATCGGTATGCTGCGCGACAAGGCGTATGAACAGGCGCTGTCGCAGATTATACCGCGATTTTCGATGGTGTTCACCGTGACGCCCGACAATCCCCGCGCCCTCAGCGCCAAGGAACTGGCGGAATGCGCCAGACAGTTCGCGGGCGAGGGTGTGACCGTCAAACCGATGGAAAATCACAAGAAGGCGGCGGAGCGCGCATTGGAAATGATCGACGAAGCCTCCGCGCTCGTGGTGTGCGGTTCGCTCTATCTCGCGTCGGAAATGCGCCCCATTATGATGGATTTGCTGGGTGAATAATTTGATATGACATAGACCGCTGTGCGGCTGAAAATGCCGTACGGCGGTTTTTTGCGTGCAAATGATTTGCGGACAAAGCCTTTGCTCAGTAAAATAATATGTTGAAATTGTCAGCATGATTTGATATAATAATTCTATTATAAATCTGGGAGGTTCTTATGGAAAACCAAAACAAATCTGCTGCGGGAGGAAGCGAGCCGCAGCAAAAAACGACCTTTTCGGGCAATCTGGGCTATATTCTTGCCGTTGCCGGATCGGCTGTCGGTCTGGGGAATATCTGGCGGTTCCCCTATCTTGCCGCCAAGTACGGCGGGGGCATCTTTCTGCTTGTTTATCTGCTTCTGATGCTGACTTTCGGCTATGCGCTGATTGTTTCGGAAACGGCGTTGGGACGCATGACGGGGAAAAGCCCGGTCGGCGCGTTCCAATCCTTCGGCAGCCAAAAATGGCTGAAATTCGGCGGATGGATCAATGCGGTCATTCCGATATTGATTCTGCCCTATTACAGCGTCATCGGTGGCTGGGTGGTCAAATATGTCTTTGAATACCTCAGAGGCCACGCGGAGGCGCTTGCGTCAGACGGATATTTCGGGGGATTTATCGCCGATTCGCTTACGTCGGAAATCTGCTTTGCGCTGTTTGTACTTATGGCGTTTTTTGTGATTGTCGCGGGGGTGCAGAACGGCATTGAAGCCGTTTCCAAGGTCATCATGCCGGTGCTGGTGGTGCTGGCGCTGATTACGGCGGTTTATTCCGTGACCCGTCCGGGAGCGTTGGAGGGCGTCAAGTATTTCCTGATTCCCGATTTCCGCCATTTTTCGCTCATGACGGTGGTGGCTGCGATGGGGCAGATGTTCTATTCGCTGTCGCTGGCGATGGGCATTCTTTACACCTACGGTTCTTATCTGAAAAAGGACTCCGACATCGAAAAGAACACCACACAGGTCGAGTGGTTTGACACAGGCATTGCCATTCTCGCCGGACTGATGATTATACCCGCCGTGTTTGCCTTTTCGGGCGGCGACATGGCGACGCTGAAGGCGGGGCCGTCGCTCATGTTCATCACATTGCCGAAGGTGTTTGACAGCATGGGCATGGCAAATATTATCGGCAGCGTGTTCTTCTTTATGGTGCTGTTCGCGGCGCTGACCAGCGCGATTTCCCTGTTTGAAACCAGCGTTTCCACCATCGTGGAGGAACTCGGCGTGAAACGCCTGCCGAGTTGTCTGATCGTGCTGGGAATTTCGCTGCTGCTTGGCACGGCAAGCGTGTTAGGCTACGGCGCGCTGGATTTCGTCAGAATCTTCGGCATGCAGGTGCTCGATTTCTTCGACTTCCTTACCAACTCCCTGATGATGCCGGTTTCGGCGCTGTTTACCTGCATCCTGATTCTGCGGGTGGTCGGGTTTGACGGCATCGCAAAGGAAGTGAAGATTTCCTCGCAGTTTAAGCGGCAGGGAATGTATCATTTTGTGATGAAATATATTGCGCCTTTTTTTCTGATCGTGATTCTGCTCAGTTCCATCGCCAGCGTGCTGGGGTGGATTACGTTTTAATAGGATTCAACTCTGTAACAGCCCGGTGCTGCCCGATACAAAACAAAAACCGGATATTTCCTGCCGTTTTGAGGGGGGAATATCCGGCTTTTTGTGTAAATCAGAAGATCTAAAAAACTTTGCGGTGCTGCGAAAGAAATCCTGGATGCCACTGCGGCGCATCAGATTCAGCGTTATGCAGCCATGAAGTGAGGATGAAACGGTGGGATTGTATTTATTGAAGATTCAGCCAGCAAGCCGGACGAACGGCGACACTGATGCAATCCACAACGCTGCCGCTTTGATTAATGCTTCCATTGTCATCTACACTGGCGGCGTAATCCCGACCGTCGCCGGGAGAGCGGAGCCACCAGTATTCGGAGCGATCCTTATAATCATATCCCTGTGAGTGAGCATAATCGGTGGTGTACGCTTTTCTGTCGTCATCATTTCTAAAATACGCTTCCGCTTCGTTTATGCTGAGTGCAAAAATTTTGTCCTGTGTGGGCTTGCATCCTATCGTTCCGTATTTCGGATTATTTGGATTCGGATTGGTAACTGTCATTATTTTTTCCTGTTCACTCAAACTGAACGCCTCGTCCAGAAAGTCGTTATTCATCCAATTGCGCAGTGTGCAGGTTCTCCATGTGATATTGGCTATTGCCGGAAAGTATTTTACATAGTCAATGAGCTTATCTGTTATCAGCAGCGCCATCCCGTTCTCCACCGCCAGCACTCGCCATTCTATCGGCTGCACATCCCCATTGGCACCCTGCGGGTACTGTCCGAATTGGTACTTGTTTCCTTTCTGAACATTCACTTTTAGTGCAGGTAACGGAGATTGAGAGTTCATTCGTTTTGTCAGATGAAATTCCTCGGTAATCTGCCATGCGATCTGTTCCACTGTTTTTCCTGCCATTTCACTGCCTTGCTGTTCACGAACTTCGACATACCATTGACTCAGCTCGTCAATGACGTCATCGGGATTGACAAAAAGATTAATACTATCCAGCCACACAACGTGGATTTTCTTTTCATACATGTTGGCAAGTCGAAATTCCTTGCGAACCCATGTATCCTCCGAAGAAAAGAGAGTTTTTGTCGCAAATAGAATGAATGCCTCACATTCTTCTATATTTCGGGTAACCTCTTTTTCCCACAGTTCGCCCTTTTTAATGCCGTAATCGTACCACATCGGCACGCCCATTTCGTTGAGCCTGCGGGTGATTTCGCCAATCCGATCGCTGCCATCGCTTTTATAGCTGATAAAATACCGCTTTCCGGTCAGCACAGGCATAAAACCAAAATCTGTTGTCATTTTTCCACCTCTCTAGACATATAGTTTTCATCATTATACCATGCTATATTACATATCGCAAGTTGATTTTTGTATGATTTCCCGCAAAATACGGCTGTCGCTTGCAATATCTTCACGCAGGTGATATAATAATCATAGCCAACCAAGGACATTCGGAGGTGCATAGTAAAATATGGATGTAAGAGTAGGAGATACGCTGGAGATGAAGAAGCAGCACCCCTGCGGCTCCAAGCAGTTTGATGTGCTGCGGGTGGGCATGGATTTCAAGATCAAGTGCAAGGGCTGCGGGCATGAGGTCATGGTGCCGCGCCAAAAAATCGAAAAAAACATCAAGAAGATTCTCCGCGAAAATGGGGAATCCTGATGACAGACAAGCAGGGAAATTATACAAAAAAGGATGACAGTAAAATATGTTTGATAAACTTTCGGCGGCAGAGGTAAAATACGAGGAACTCAGCAAAAAGCTGTGCGACCCCGATATCGTCAACGACAACGCGGTTTACCGCGATACCATGCGCGAATACAAAAATCTCACCCCGTTGGTGGAGAAATACCGCGAATACAAAAGCGCTAAGGATGTGGAGGAAGAATCCAAAATGCTGCTCGAAGAGGGCATTCCGGATAAGGAGTTCCGCGAACTGGTGGAGAGCGAACTGAGTGAGGCGCGGGAAAAACTGGAAATCATCTCGGACGAACTGAAAATCCTGTTGCTGCCCAAGGACCCCAACGACGACCGCAACGTGGTCATGGAGATCCGCGGCGGCGCGGGCGGGGAAGAAGCGGCGCTTTTCGCGGGCGTGCTGTTCCGCATGTATTCCATGTACGCCGAACGCTGCGGCTGGAAGGTGGAAGTGGTCAACGCCAATGAAACCGAACTGGGCGGCTACAAGGAAATCAGCTTTCTGGTCAACGGCGAGGCGGCCTATTCCAAGCTGAAATACGAGAGCGGCGTTCACCGGGTGCAGCGTGTCCCCGAGACGGAGACACAGGGCAGAATTCACACCTCTACCGCTACGGTGGCGGTCATGCCGGAGGTGGACGAAGTGGATGTGGAGATCAACCCCACCGATCTGAAAATCGACACCTTCTGTTCGAGCGGCGCGGGCGGTCAGCACGTCAACAAGACCGAGTCCGCCATCCGCATTACCCACCTGCCGACCGGCATTGTGGTGGAATGCCAGGACGAGCGCAGCCAGTACAAGAACAAGGACCGCGCCATGAAGATTCTGCGCTCCCGCATTTACGAGGCGGCGATGGAGGAACAGCACAGCAAGATTGCCGCCGAACGCAAGTCGCAGGTCGGCACAGGCGACCGCTCCGAGAGAATCCGCACCTACAACTATCCGCAGGGACGCATGACCGATCACCGCATCGGTCTGACGCTCTACAAGCTGGACGCGATTCTCAACGGTGACTTAGACGAAATATTCGACGCGCTGATCACCTCCGCCAGAGCGGAGCAGCTTAAAGCGTCCATTGAGGAAAACGGGATGGATTAAAAAGGTCAGACAAATATGCGAATGGGGGTTGGTAGATATGAAAAGAATAATAGGTGTGATTCTGGCTGCGACAATGCTTTTTTTGTCGGCGGGATGTTCTTCCATGCGCGGGGTAAATGGGACAAAACCGATGAAAACTTATGTCCTTGTTCATGAGGATAGCGTGGGTCTTTCCACCGTCACGCTCAACCGTGACCATACCTTTGTCTTTGTGCTGCATCCTTTGAGCAGCTATTTGGGCGTTGGAAGATATGAGAGCAAGGACAATGCGCTGGTGCTTTTCACCGACGACGGACAAAATCATTATACGTTCCGAAAAGAAAGCGGAAAGCTGATTTATGACGCGGAGCGTTCGTCCGAAATTCCCTCCTACTGTGATATTTCGGACGGAGCGGTTTTTGAATGATCAGATAACAGTAAAAAAAGGAGAGGGATTTATGGACGGAATCAGTATCAGTTTATCTACGATTGTGGCAGTGATCGTGTTTGTGCTGCTGCTGAAATTAGAGATGAAAATTATCGCCAAGGTGCTGACCGCTGCAGCATGTCTGGTGATCGCCTATCTGCTTTTCTCTTATCTGCCGATAGAGGAATGGCTGCAATCGCTGGATGCAGGAATGGCGGTATGGGGAAGATTGATGTAAAGGATTTAATATTTTATGGAAACACTTCTTTTGCAAAATACAGATCAAGATATTGCCCGCGCGGGAGAAATTCTGCGCGGGGGAGGATTGGTGGCGATTCCTACCGAGACGGTCTACGGTCTTGCCGCCAACGCGATGGACGGCAGCGCGGTCGCTAAGATTTTTCAGGCAAAGGGCAGACCGCAGGACAATCCCCTCATTGTACATATTTCGGAGCTGTCCCAGTGGAACGCGCTGGTGAAAGAGATACCGCCACGTGCCATGGCGCTGGCAAAGGCATATTGGCCGGGGCCGCTGACCATCATTCTGCCCAAGAGCGACATCATTCCCGATGAGGTTTCGGCGGGGCTGGATACGGTAGCGGTGCGGTTTCCCTCCATGCGCACCACCCGCAAAATCATTGACGCGGCGGGTGTGCCGCTGGCGGCTCCCTCCGCCAATCTGTCGGGAAGTCCCAGTCCCACCTGCGCCCGTCACACAATGGACGATATGCGGGGACGGATTGAGGCGGTGCTGGACGGCGGGGAGTGCAATTTCGGCGTGGAATCCACCGTTGTGACCCTTGCGACCGAGGTGCCGCGTCTGCTGCGTCCCGGCGCGGTTACGCCCGAAGAACTGCGCGAGGTGCTGGGCAGTCTTGCAATCGACGAAGCCGTGATGGGTCAACTGAAAGAAGGCGTGCAGGCGGCCTCTCCCGGCATGAAGTATAAGCATTACAGTCCCAAAGCCGAAGTGACCATTCTCAAAGGCAGTCTGTCAGCCTTTTGCGAATTTGCGGTGGCACAGGCGAGGCATCCCCATACCTATGCGCTTTGTTTTGACGGGGAGGAATCCGTCATTCCGCTGCCCTGCGTGACATACGGCAGAGAGGACGATTCGCTCACGCAGTCCCATCGGCTTTTCACGGCGCTGCGGGAACTGGATGAAAAAGGTGCGCGTCAGGTTTACGCGCGGTGTCCTTCCACTGACGGCGTGGGTATGGCGGTGTATAATCGGCTGCTGCGCGCGGCGGGATTCAGCGTGGTTGCGTGTGATGTGCAGTGATGGGGGAAAAGCGCAGTAGGAATAAACAAAAAAGAAAAAAGCATAGCGCAGCGTAACTAGCGAGCGTATGCGAGCGCGGGAGTCCAGGGGGAACTAGTTCCTCCTGGCAGGGGCCTGGGGGCAGCGCCACCA
>CAMHAV010000099.1 GCA_946182865.1 uncultured Clostridia bacterium | reverse complement strand
ATTCTCACAGGGGATGATACCTTATGCTTTCATCATCTTGTCAAACTGTTCGCCGGACATCTTCTCGTGCTCGATCAGATAAGCCGCCACTTCATGCAGCTTATCCACATGCTGCGAAAGAATGGCTCCCGCCTGTTTGTAACCATTGGAAACCAACAGACGCACTTCGTTATCGATCTCGTTGGCAATTTCGTTGGAATAATCCACCGTATGACCGAAATCGCGGCCGAGGAACACTTCGTCATTCGCGGAGCCGTACTTAATCGGGCCGAGCTTATCGCTCATGCCGTACTTGGTGACCATCTCTCTGGCCACCTTGGTGGCACGCTCGATGTCGTTGGAAGCACCCGTCGAAATATCGTCAAGAATCAGCGCTTCCGCCACACGTCCGCCCAGCAGCACGGTGATATCCTCTTTCATTTCGCCGCGCAGCTTGTAGGAACGATCCTCCTGGGGCAGACTCATGGTGTAGCCGCCCGCCATACCGCGGGGGATGATGGAGATTTCATGCACGGGATCCTGTGTCGGACAGAAGAATGTGACAATCGCGTGACCCGCTTCATGATAGGCGGTCAGACGCTTTTCCTTGTCGGAAATCTTCTTGGACTTCTTCTCGGTACCCGCAACCACCTTGATGGTGGCCTCTTCGATTTCCTTCATCGTAATGGCCTTGAGGTTTCTTCTGGCAGCGAGCAGAGCCGCTTCGTTGAGCAGGTTTTCCAGATCGGCGCCCGTGAAGCCCGCCGTGGTTTTGGCAATCGTGGCAAGGTCAACGTCGGGAGCCAGCGGCTTGTTCTTCTTATGCACCTTGAGGATTTCCTCTCTGCCCTTGATATCGGGATAACCCACCATGACCTGACGGTCAAAACGTCCGGGACGGGTGAGCGCCGGGTCGAGAATGTCGGGACGGTTGGTGGCCGCAATGATAATTACACCTTCGTTCGCGCCAAAGCCGTCCATCTCCACGAGCATCTGATTCAAGGTCTGCTCGCGTTCGTCGTGTCCGCCGCCGAGACCCGCGCCTCTGTGACGGCCAACCGCGTCAATTTCGTCGATAAAGATGATGCAGGGAGTGTTCTTCTTTGCCTGATCAAAGAGGTCACGCACACGCGACGCACCCACGCCGACAAACATCTCCACAAAGTCGGAACCCGAAATGGAGAAGAACGCAACGCCCGCCTCGCCTGCTACGGCACGCGCCAGCAGGGTCTTACCGGTACCGGGAGGGCCGACGAGCAGCACGCCTTTCGGCACATGCGCGCCCAGTTCGTCATACTTCTTGGGATTTTTCAGGAAATCCACGATCTCCTGCAATTCCTCTTTTTCCTCATCCGCACCTGCCACGTCAGCAAAGGTGGTCTTGCGCTTTTCGTCCTTGACGTTTTTGATTTTCGCCTTGCCGAAATTCATCTGACGGTTGCTTTCCCCCATCACGCCGTTAACGCGCTTGAACATAAAGTAATAAAGGAAGACCATGGCACCGATGAGAATAATGGTAGGCAAAAGACTCGCGATCAGGCTGTTGTCCTGCTTCGGTTCGTAATCCTCCCCGATGACAATCCCGTATTGCTTGAGTTCGGCAATTCCCTTTTTCGCGTCGTTGACAAACAGTTCAATACTCGGCACCTTATAGGTGACGGTATTTTTCTTGCTGTCGCTCTTTTTGGTGCTGCTGTTCTCGCTGTCGTTGCTGCTCACATTGCTGCTGACGCTGCTGCTGGCAGTCGTGTCCTCTGCGCTGCCGTCATCCTTCAGGTTAATGGTCAGCACGCCCGTGTTAAAGGAAAGATCAAAATCTTTCACCGTGGCGGCTTTCCAGTCACTCGGACTGACGGTGCTGCTGCCCGGGGTAAAATACTCCATAATTTCGGAATATTTGTGCTCGTCGGGCTTTTTCTGTCCTGAAATAATGTAGAGCGCCAGAATAATCAGAACCGGAATACCGAGCCAGATTAAATAGCCCCCTACCTTGCTTTTGTTGTTTTCCAAACATTCCACTCCTAACTGTTTTTAAGACATGTGTGATTCATACAGTATAATCATGATACAGTATAATTATGTCGAATGTGTGAATAAAAGAAGTGCATGTGTTAATTTTTTAACACGCCAATATAGGGAAGATTGCGATACTTCTCATTATAATCCAGACCGTACCCCACGATAAACTTGTCACCGACCTCGTCTCCTGCGTAATCGGCGGCCAGTTCCACCTTTCTGCCGGACGGCTTGTCCAGCAGCGCGCAGATTTTGAGGCTTGCGGGATTTCTTTGGAGCAGCAGCTCCTTGAGCTTGCTGAGGGTCAGTCCGGAATCTACAATATCCTCCACGATAATCACGTCCCGTCCGCTGATATCGGTGCGCAGGTCGTGAATCACGTTGATGGTACCCGAAGACTGTGTGCCGACGTAGCTGGATACCGTGATGAAATCCACTTCACACGCAATGGTCAGCGCACGCATCAGGTCCGCCGCAAACACGACCGAACCTTTGAGCACGACGACCAGCAGCGGGTTCTTTCCGGCATAGTCGCGGCTGAGCTGCTTACCGACCTTCTGCACCATAGCTTGAATTTCATCGACCGAATAGACGACGCCGACAATGTCTTTTTCCAGTTCATTCGTTGCATTCACTGCATTTTTCATAACACATGCCTCCATCACCGAACCGTTCCGGCTCGTTTTCTTCCGTGCGGATATACAGCACGGAGGTTGTATTCTCTGTCACCTCAAAGCCTTCCGCCACGCCGAATCCGTTGATCCACGCGATTTGTCCGCCGCAGTCGATCAGCGGCAAAACGCCTCGCATCTCCACCGGAATCCGACGCTCGTTAAAAAGTTTTTTAAGGCTCTTGCGGCAG
The DNA here is from genome assembly GCA_946182865.1 of uncultured Clostridia bacterium. Taxonomy (GTDB): domain Bacteria; phylum Bacillota; class Clostridia; order Oscillospirales; family Acutalibacteraceae; genus RUG762. The sequence continues at coordinate 8,375 of CAMHAV010000099.1, read as the reverse complement.
CCCCTGCCGTAGGGACGAAAGGTATCGCCGTTTTGTCTAAATCTGAAAGATGCTTTTTTTATTTTATCATAATCCAAAGAATTTTGAAATACATTTTCAAAAATTTTGCGAATATTATCATATTTATTTTTATCTGTCACCTGCAAGATTATTTTTTGTCCGCCGGGTGTAATTATTTCCCCTGCAGCCATCTCGCAGCGCCACGTTGACAATTCGTCGGTATCGGGCAAAATTTTCCTGATTTTTTCAAAAACAACGATACCGTTTTTTAGCATAAACCGCATGTCCTCCGGCAGATTGACGCTGCCTTTTCCTTCGCGGAAACAGCGCTCCATGGCGGTCACATGTCTGTATTCGGGAGAAATGCCGCATTTTTTCTCGCAGATGATAACCAGCGCACGTCCCATCAGCGCATCGTTTTCCAGCGGCAGCGCACTCATTTCGCCAGAAGACAAAAAGGCGGCAGCCGCTTCTTCGGCTCGGGCTTGCAAATAGGTATCGTCCTGTGCCGCACAATCAGACAGCCGACTGATTGCGTCAACCACCGAGGGATTCATTTCCTGCAAAAGCGGCAGCAACGCCAGCCGGATGCGGTTGCGCGTGTATTCTGTAGAGTAATTGGTGGAGTCGGTCACATATGTAATGCCGTTCGCGGCACAGTAGCGCTCGATATCCTCCCGCTCACACAAAATCAACGGACGGATGACATTCCCCCTGACAGGCGGAATGCCTTGCAGACCCGCGACCGAACAGCCGCGGATAATGTGAAACAGCACCGTTTCTACCGAGTCGGAACGTGTGTGTGCCGTGGCAATTTTGCCGCAGCATTTCTCTGCTTCCTGCTCCAGAATCTCATACCGCACAGCGCGTCCGCATTCCTCCAGACCGATGCCTCTCTCCGCAGCCAGCTGCGGGACATCGCGCCGATAAAGGTGAAATGTCACATCCAGTACGCGGCAGAATTCCTCCGCGAAAACCGCGTCACGTTCGGCCTCCTGACCGCGTATCATATGATTGACATGCACGGCGATAAGCTCCAGCGCGTATTCCTCCCGCAGGCTATGTAAAAAATGCAGCATGGCGCAGGAATCCGCGCCGCCCGACAGAGCCACAATCACTTTATCGCCACAGCGCAGCATGCCATAGCGTTCAATGGCCGCTCTGCCTTTAATATTCACTGTAACGATCCTCCGTGGCAGTGAATTTGGTCGTAGCACCCGACCAGTGCAAGGGTATCTCACAAGTGCTGCCGTGACGGTTTTTGGCAACCATACAGATAGCTCGGGATTGATCGACATCCTCTTTCTGATTGGGATCGGACTGCTGGTAGTACCCTTCACGATAGAGGAAAAGGATGATATCCGCGTCCTGCTCAATGGAACCTGAATCTCTCAGGTCGGAAAGCATCGGCTTGTGCCCCGTTCTCGATTCGGTCGCACGGTTGAGCTGCGACAGACACAGCACCGGCACCATCAGTTCCTTGGCCAGGATTTTCAGGCCTCTGGTAATTTCCGAAACCTCCTGCACACGGTTAGCGATCTTACCGTTACCCATCAACTGAAGATAGTCGATAACCACCAGTCCCACATCGCCCAGCCGACGAAGCTTGGCCTTCATCTCGGTCACGGAAATATTGCCGGCTTCGTCAATATAGATAGGAGCGGAATGCAGCTCACCCGCCGCCTTCGACAGCTTCGCCCATTCCTCCGGGTTCAGCCGTCCGTCGCGCAATTTGTAGCCCTCTACCTCCGATTCGGTGGAGAGCATGCGAAGAGCTAACTGCTCTCGTGTCATTTCGAGCGAGAAAAACGCCACCTTGCGGCGCTGGCTCCGCGCCACATTGCTGGCGATATTCAGCGCAAAGCTCGTCTTACCCATACCCGGTCGCGCTGCCAGCAAAATCAGGTCTGATTTGTTCAGACCCGAAATGGTATTGTCAAGCGGTACTATGCCGGTCGGTGTTCCCACGAATTCTTCGCGCCTGTCGGAATTCATCAGCATGAGATGATCGTAGGCGTCAATCAGCACTTCAGAGATGGGCTTGAGTCCCTGACTGCCTCTCGAATTGGCAATTTCATAAATTCGCTGCTCAGAACGGTCCAGCACCATACGCGCGTCATTGGTTTCATCCGCCGCGTCGTTGATGATTTCCCTGGCCGCCAGAATCAGCGCGCGCATTTCATATTTTTCGCGGATAATTTCGGCATATGCCTCCACATTCGATACGGACGGAACCAGATCTGCCAATGTAAACAGATATTGCTTTCCGGTTTCCTCCGTAAAAACACCGATGCCTACCAGTTCATTCAGCACGGTGATGATATCCACCGGAGAACCGGCACGGAACAGTCGGTGCATGGCGGAAAAAATTTCGCGGTGATTTTCGTTGTAGAAATATTCGGGGCGAACGATGTCAAGAATGCGGTTGAGGCATTCGGAATCCAGCAGCACTGCGCCAAGGACCGACTGCTCCGCCTCGTTGTTGGAGGGAAGCACAGTAGGTCTGTCGTAGCTTGTCCGCTGATCGAAATCCGTGCGATCAGCGCGAGATTGCCGATTTTCGCCGCCAATATTATCCATTGCCGACCGCTCCTTTCATAATTCTGCGTGTAAAGCTTATCAACCTTTCACTCAATCGTAATGTAAAGTAGATCGGCTTATCACTCTTTGACGACCTCGATGTTCATTTCCGCCACAATGCCCGTATACAGCTTTACATCACACTCAAAGGTACCGAAAGTCTTAATTTCCGATTTGAGAGAAATCTTTTTCTTGTCAATATCCAGACCGTACTGATTCTTGAGTACTTCCACGATTTCTTTCGGGGTAATGGAACCGAACAGCTTGCCGCTCTGTCCCGCCTTGCCTACGATTTTGAGGGTCTTGCCGTGAATCTTTGCCTTCTTCGCTTCCGCAGCCGCCTTTTCTTCCGCCAGACGGAAAGCCGCCGCGCTTTCTTTGCTGTTCTTTTCGTTCATCGCCTGCGCGTTGGCTTCTACCGCCAGCTTGCGGGGAAACAGGAAGTTTCTGGCATATCCGTCGGAGACGTTGACCAGATCGCCTTTTTTTCCTGTTCCCTTTACGTCCTGATTTAATATCACTTTCATTGTTGCATCTGTCCTTTCTCAAAAATAAAGCTTATAGAAACATTTACTTTTCCGCTTCTTCCTGCGCCTGCTCCATGCGGAATTCATCAATGGCCGCTTTCAGCTTGGCTATGCCGTCCTCCAGCGTTGTATCGGGCAGTTGTGCCGCCGCCATCGTCATATGACCGCCGCCGCCCAGCTTTTCCATAACCACCTGCACATTGAATTTACCGAGTGACCGCGCCGATATATTGACCTGTGTGCCCGTGAGATACAGCACAAAGGATGCGGTCACGCCGTTGATATTGAGCAGCTCGTCGGCCGCCTGCGAAGCGATGACGCGCACGCCTTCGACTTCCTCGGCGGTTGAGGAAATCGCGCAGTCGCCGTACAGCCGCGCGGAAGAAACCAACTGCGATTTTTCAATATAGGTTTGCAGCGAACCTGAGAAAAAGCGTTTGACCTCGATGGTGTCCGCCCCTCTGCGCCGCAGATAAGCCGCCGCCTCAAAGGTTCTCGCGCCTGTTTTCAGCACAAAGCTCTTGGTATCAAGCATAATGCCCGACAGCAGCGCCTCAGCTTCCGGCCTTGCAATCGCCGTTTCATGCATATACGGCGCCAGCTCCGTCACCATTTCGCAGGTGGACGACGCGTAAGGCTCATGGAAGAAGATCACCGAATTCTGGATGCGCTTGACCGACAGACGATGGTGGTCAATGGTCACTACCGTCTGGGCGGCATTGTAAACCGCCTTGCTCTCGATCACCTCGGGAGAATGGGTATCCACCACGATCAGCAGCGAATCGTCGGTAATCGCGTCAAGCGCCGCATCGGGGGGGATGAACCAGTTCACGCCGCGCGTCTCACGGTAGGAATTGATAAGCGGCTGGGCGAGCGTCGCGTTTTCGTCCACCACAATGTTGACGGTCTGCTCCGTGTCCTTCTGGAGCGCCTCGATGATCGCCGCCATGCCAATGGCGGCGCCGATGGCATCGAGATCGGAAAAGCGGTGTCCCATCACAAAGCACTTATCAGCCGTATTGATCAGCTCCACCAATGCCTGCGCCACCATGCGGGTGCGCACCTTGCTTTGTTTTTCCACCGATTTGGAAACGCCGCCGTAGAAAGAATAACCGTCTATGTCCTTGACACACGCCTGGTCGCCGCCCCGTCCGAGCGCCATTTCGAGCGCCTGATTGGCCCAGTATTCGCACTCGCTGAAATTGCTGCCGCCGCGGCCCACGCCGATGGACAGCGTCACAGGGTTGCCCCCCTCGATCACCAGACGGCGCGCTTCGTTAAGCACCGAAAAGCGGGAGGAAATGATCTTTTCCAGATATTGCTCCTCCATCATGATAAAGCTGCGGTCACGCGCGTTAATGCGGGATATGCAGTTGGTGTCCTCCACCCATTTGCCGAGAAGCGACTCCACGGCGGAGATCACGCGCACGCGCTCGTTTTCTCTCACTTTGAGCAGTTCTTCCTCGTTGTCGAACACGATCAACAGCACGGCCGGACGGCTGACGTTATATTGATTCTCTGTCTTTTTGAGGTCGGTGATGTCGTTGAAATACAGCGCGTACTGCTTATTTTCCTCCAGATCATGCACGCCAACCGACACAAGATAGACCTTTTTATCCTTTTTGATTTCAAATTTGTGGTCTGCCGCCAGCCACATTTCATCAAAGCCCTTGAACACACGAGGCAGCTTAACCCCCTGCGCGTCCGCTCCAAGCAGAATCACCTCGCGGAACTGCTCGTTGTACCAGATGATTTCCCCCTGCTCCGTCACCGTAACCACCGGCACGGGGATGCTGTTGAGCGCATCCTTGTTGGAGGTATCAAACGACTGTGAAATCCATGTCACATAGCGATAGAGATTTTCCCTGACCGCTCCCGCGAAAAGCACCGAAAACGCCACCGCTGCCGCCGCGATGAAAAACGCGATAATTTTCAGCGGCAGGCTTTTGGCCATGATCAGCACCAACAGCAGCAGCAGCAGGATAAATCCCAATTGAATATAGGAATAGGGCGACAGCAGCCAATATTTGTTGTTTTTCATCAAACCACCACCCTACGAAATTGCAAAACATCCCAAACGGGTATCCGCTCGCGTAAATCGAGCCGCTCGATTTTTTCTATCCAAAAGCGCTTACACTTCCATGATAATCGGAAGAATCATGGGGCTTCTCTTGGTACGCTCATAGATAAATTTGGAAAGATCATCGCGCACGCGGCCTTTCATCAGACCCCATTCGCGGATGCCCTCGTCATAGCAGTCTTCCAGCGCGTCGGACGCAATGCGTCTCGCTTCTTCAAGCAGCGGCTCCGCGTCGCGTACATAGACAAAGCCGCGTGAGACAATGTCGGGGCCGGAAACAGTAATACCCGCGTCGGAGCTGATGGCCATCACGACGATGATCAGACCGTCCTGACCGAGGTGCTTTCTGTCGCGCAGCACCACGCTGCCGACGTCACCCACGCCGAGTCCGTCCACCAGCAGCTTGCCGCTGGGTACGGTGCCGATCTTCTTGATATGCTTGTCGCTGACCTCCACACAGTCGCCAAGATCGGCAATGCACACGTTTTCCGAGGGAATGCCCACGGCGCGCGCCAGTCCGGCGTGCTTGAGAAGGTGCTTCTGCTCGCCGTGTACGGGAATGAAGTACTTCGGTTTCACCAGACCCAGCATCAGCTTGAGTTCCTCCTGGCAGGCGTGTCCCGATACGTGAACGTCGTACATCTTTTCATACACCACGTCGCACTTGTGCTTGAGCAGTTCGTTGACGACGTTGCCGACATTTTTTTCATTGCCGGGGATGGGATTGGCGGAGATGATGATGAAATCGTCCGGGCCGATCTCCACTTGCCGGTGATCGGAAAACGCCATGCGGGTGAGGGCGCTCATGGGTTCGCCCTGGCTGCCCGTGGTAATCAGCACCACCTTGTTTTTGGGGTAGCGGCTGAGCATGGAAATGTCGATCATGACCCCTTCGGGAACATTAAGATATCCGAGTTCCTGCGATATGCTCACGGCGTTGATCATGCTGCGTCCGCTCACCGCCACCTTGCGGTCAAATTTGTAGGCGTAGTCGATGATCTGCTGAATTCGGTAAATATTGGAAGCAAAGGTCGCGATGATAATGCGCTTGTTCTTGGCGGATTCACTCTGGAACAGCGTGTTAAAGGCCTCTCCCACCGTGCGCTCGCTCATGGTGAAGCCGGGACGTTCAGCGTTGGTGGAGTCGGCCATCATGCAGAGCACGCCCTCTTTACCGAGCTGCGCGAACCGGCCAAGATCGATCATGCCTCCGTTGATGGGGGTGGAGTCGATCTTGAAGTCGCCCGTGTGAACGATGGTGCCGCCCGGCGTATGAATCGCAAAGCCCACCGCGTCAGGTATCGAGTGGTTCACATTAATAAATTCCACGCGGAAGCTGCCCGCGTTGACCGTCTCGCCTGCGGAAACGACATTGAGCTTTGCCACATCAAGCAGACGGTGCTCTCTGAGTTTGCCCTCGACCAGACCCAGCGTGAGGCGGGTGCCGTAAATGGGCGGGTTCATCTTGCGCAGCAGGTAGGGCAGCGAACCGATGTGGTCTTCATGCCCGTGGGTGAGGAAAATCCCCTTGATCTTATCGACATTGTTTTCCAGATAGGTAAAATCCGGAATGACCAGATCCACGCCCAGCATGGTATCGTCAGGGAATGCCATGCCGCAGTCCACCACAATGGCTTCGTCGCCGTACTCAAACATGGTGATGTTCTTGCCGATCTCATTCAGTCCGCCGATAAACGAAATTCTCACGGGCATTCCCGACGAAACGGGCACGGGGCGGGCGACCTTGCCGAAATTCTTCTTCTTGAAGCTGCCGTTATACCCTCCGGAACGTCTCACGGTTACGTCCGAAGTGTTGTCTCTTTCCCCGTTACTCTGGGAATGTCCGCCGGTGCGGCGCTGGAAATTGCCGCTGGAATACTTGCCGGAAGAATTGGATGAAAAAGCCGGCTTGTTCTTCTTGTAGCGCGGCGTTTCTCCCTGATTCTGCGGCTTTCCGCCTGTTGACGGAGAGAATTTGCCCCCTGTGTGGGCGTCATAATTTCCGTTTTTCCGATTCTTTTTAAAGTTATTGTTGGGTTGCACAAAAAATCCTCCATTATCAGTTTTGCATTTTTTCATAAATTTTCCGGTGTCAAACGCGTCAAAAAAACAGGCTTGCCTTGCCAAATTATCTGGCCAAAGGGATCAAGCCGGACAAACACTGCCCTATTTTGTTTTATCCGAACACAATATGATATAAAATCAGGCCGCTTGCGCAGCACAATACTCCGAACACATTATCTATTCTATATTACATTGTTCGTTTCGATTTGTCAACTCTACAAATCTTAATTTATTTTTAATTGTTTTGGAAATCTTGATGATGGATCGACTTGGCTGGCTCTACCCCATCAGCGAACCGACACAAAACGCGGCGGCCATTCCGACGGCAAATCCCGTGGGAGAAAGCGTCCTTTGCCGACCCACCGCACAGGCAAAATCGCAGAGCAGTCCGCTTACGCCCAGCGTCAGCAGCAGCAGCGCCGCAAACGCGCATTCTTCCCCGCAAAACGCGCGCAGCATCCACGACCCTGTTCCTTTCAGCGCCACCACCACAGCGGCCGCGGCCGCCCATCGGCCCGCACTTTTTTGAGAGGTTTCCTCCTCCATCCATCCGGCAGAAAGGAGCAGCAGCGCAAAATGCAGCGCTTCCCCCATCACATACACGCTCAGCTCTCCCCCTGTTTCTTGGATGCGCCACCCGTATTGTCCCACGCCAATGCAAAGCAGCATTCCGCAACGAAAGACAAAGGTGCCGCCGGCCGACAGCAGCTTCGTTTCCCTGAGCTGACGGAAAAAAAGAAAGCACCCCAGCACCAGTATCAACTGTATGGTCAGCCCCATTCTCACACCGAAAAGCGACGCAAATCCCCAGCCGCACTCTACTAATAACATTTTGACACAGCAAAAGATAATTATACCGAGCGACGCGGAATAAACCCCTTCCTCCTGCCTCACTCTGCTCAACGGCACACCGATCAGCAGCGCCGCCGCAAACGACAATCCGCATGACGCCGCCAAAGCGCTCCATTGTGTCATATTCATGCCTCGCTTTCTCCGCAATGGTATTGCCGGCAATGGTATTGCCCGCAATGGTATTGCCCGCAATGGTATTGCCGGCAAATGACTTGCCCCGGCAAATGACTTGCCCCGGCAAATGACTTGCCCCGGCAAATGACTTGCCCCGG
>CAMHAV010000098.1 GCA_946182865.1 uncultured Clostridia bacterium | reverse complement strand
GCCAGGAGGAACTAGTTCCCCCTGGACTCCCACGCTCGCATTCGCTCGCTAGTTATGCGCTGCGCTTTGCTTTTTTCTTTTTCTTACCCTGCTAATTTCTCATTTAATCTTCCTGCTTTGTCAAAATCTGCTTTGCTTCGGTGAGTGAAATACCGTTTTCGCGCGGTCGCCGGATGATCAACAGTTCTGCGCCACATGTCTCGGCGGCATTTGCCTTTTCATCAAATCCGCCCGCGCTGCCGCTTTCCTTGGTGACCAGATATTTTGCGTTATATCTTCGCAGGTGGGCGATGTTCTGTTCCTCCGAAAAGGGGCCTTTTTCCGCGATAACGCGTTCCCGCGCAAAGCCCAGCGACTCGCATTGTCCGGCAATCCCCTCAGCGGGCAGCACCCGCACGGCGCAGCGCATACCATAATTCTTGACTTGGCAGAACGCTTTTAAATCCTTGCTCCCTGTCGTGAGCAGAATCGCTCCGTCATCATGTGTGTTCAGATAACGGACGACATCGTCTATGGTATCAAAAAAATGTCCGTAAGCCGGAGTCTGCCCGCCTTCCCGCAGCACGCGGTAACAGGCAACGCCGCAGGCACGGCACGCCGCCGCGATGTGGTGGGTGGCTTCCGTCGCGTAGGGGTGTGTCGCGTCGATGACGAGCCGAATCCCGTGTTCTTTGATGAATTCCGTCATGGCGGCTTCGTCCTTTCGCCCTACTGTCACGCGGATAGCAGGAAGATTGTCAAGCAGCGTCCCTCCGTATTCCGTGGCGACGCTGACGCAGGCGGGAATGCCGTGTTCGCTGCAAAATTCCGCGAGCTGCCGTCCTTCGGTGGTGCCGCCGAAAATCAGAATATTGTCAGATTGACCCATGGCGATACCCTCTCGGCGTGACCATCCGGCCGTTGATGACCCTTGTCTCGCTGTTGCCGATGAAAACCGTGGTGAACATATCCACTTCCGCCTGCATCAGTTCCCCCAGCGTCAGAATGGCGGATTGCTCCCCCTCGCGCCCGATGTTTTTGACATAGCCGCAAACCGTGCCGGGCGATTGGTGCCGCAGCAGGATTTCGCACGCTTTTTTCAGATAATCGCGGCGCTTGTGGGAGGAGGGATTGTAGAGCGCCACGGTAAAATCCCCCGCCGCCGCGCATTCCAGCCGCTTTTCGATTTTCTCCCAGGGCGTGAGCAGGTCGGACAGGCTGATGACGGCAAAATCGTGGGTAAGCGGCGCGCCGAGAATGGCTGCGCCGCTCAATGCCGCGGTTACGCCGGGGACAATTTCTATATCGATGGACGGATTGTCTCCGTTCAGCTCCAGCGCCAGTCCCGCCATGCCGTAAACGCCGCTGTCCCCGCTACAAATCAGCGCTACCGTCCGACTGCTGCCTGCCTGATCGAGCGCATATCGCACGCGCTCTTTCTCCTGCCGCATGGCGGTGGAAGCATAGGCCTTTTCGGGGAAGAACGGTTTTAATAAACCCACATACACGGTATAACCCACGATCAGGTCGCTTGCCGCTATAGCGTGTTCGGCTTCTAAGGTCATGCCGTCGCGGCTCCCCGCGCCAAAGCCTACCACATACAGCTTGTTCATAAAAGGCTCCTTTCAAAATCGAGCAGCAGTTCCCGTTCCGCCGCCGCCAGCGTCATTCCGTCGCGCGCCTGTTTGGAGACAATCAGTGTGCCGCCATCCGCCGCCGCGCTTCGCTCGCACACATTGTCCGTCCCCGTCGTTCGCAGAACAAAATCTGACGAGGCAAAATCTCCCTTGACGTTCATCAGCGTCTTGGCCGGATAGGTCTTTAGGGGGAGGCGGTACTTCCGGCAGAAATCCGAAATGGCTTTTTCATCCTTTTTCAGATCAATGGTGTGCAGTTCGCAGACGCGAAACAGGGGGATACCGTAGTCCGAAAGCGTATCCATGATAAACCGCTCCAAGAGGTCGGGAGAGGTGTTTTTTTTGCACCCCACGCCGAGAATGATATTCTGCGGCACAAGGTGCAGCGTGGTCGCGAACGGAGATTTTTGTGTGTCGGCGGAAATGCAGACGCCGCACCGGGCTGCGCGATTTTCGGTCAGATCATCGGGCTTGCCCGTATAGGGATAATCGCTGTCAAGCCCGATCATCTCGCCGTTGACCGCTGCCGCCGCTACTTCCTTGGAGGCATTCATTTCGCAGATATGCAGGTGATTGGCCGCCGCGAAACAGTCGGGAGAAAACCTGCCTCCCGCGTCGGTAGCGGTGGTGATGACTGCCTTGGCTCCGATCACGTCGGCAATATGGCGGGTGAGCGCATTCCCGCCGCCTAAGTGTCCCGACAGCAGCGATACCGCGAACCGTCCGCGTTCGTCCACGGCAACCACGGCGGGGTCAGTGATCTTGGAGACAACAAGCGGCGCGATCATTCGCACCGCAATGCCGCAGGCGCACAGAAAAACCAGCGCGCCGCATTGACCGAACACCGCAGCAACCGTCTGCCGCAGATCGGTAAATGTCACGCAGCCATCGTCCGCGTATTTTTCCAGGCAGTACCGCCGGCAGATGTGGCGGTCGGATAACGAAGCGGCGAGCGTTTCCGAAAGTTTCACGCCGTTTCGGGTCAGGGCGAAAAATGCAATGATCATGTCTTGGCCTTTCTGTATTCCGTTTCAAATGCCGCGTCGTAGAGCTTGGAAAGCTGGTAGCTGTCTCCCAGAAAACCGCCCACACAGATGAGCGCCGTCCTGGTGATGCCGTTGTCCGCCGCGGTCTGCGCCAGCTCCGCCACCGTGCAGCGGCAGATTTTTTCGTCTTCCCAGGAAGCTTTGTACACAATCGCGGCGGGCGTGTCGGGCGCATAGCCGCCCTGTATCAAAGCAGCGGATAATCCCCGCAGCAGACCCGTACTCAAAAAGACAACCATCGTTGCGCCGTGCGCCGCCAGCGCGGCGATACGCTCCCGTTCGGGGACAGGCGTGCGCCCCGCCATGCGCGTGATGATGACCGTCTGCGAAACGCCGGGCAGGGTGTATTCCGCACGGAGAGACGCCGCCGCGCCGCAGAAGGAACTGACCCCCGGACAGATCTCATAGGCAATGCCGAGCGTGTCGAGTCGATCCATTTGTTCACGAATCGCCCCGTAAAGACACGGGTCGCCCGTATGCAGACGCACGGTGGTTTTGCCGTTTCGCTCTGCCTGTGCCATCACCTCAATGACCTCGTCAAGCGTCATTTGTGCGCTGTTGTAAATTTCGCACCCTTGTCTGGCGCTTTGCAGCAGGGCAGGATTAACCAGCGACCCCGCATAAATAATCACATCCGCCTGCGCGATCAGCCGCGCGCCCCGCACCGTGATCAGGTCGGGTGCGCCGCAGCCCGCGCCTACAAAATTAACCATGGTATTCCTCCGTTATTTTCTCTATCAGATGGGAAGCCGCCGCCGTTTGCCCGATGAATCCATACTGATAGGAGAACATCACCGCGCCGATTTCCGCGCCGCCCTTCACTTTCGCGTCAAGGTAATATTGCGCCCTCTGCATCAGGATATCGGTTGTCTTTTGCCGGATGCCCGCCTTGTCGAGCAGCCCGAGCGCCGCGTCCACGGTGGCGCATTCCGGAATCTCCCGCAGGTCGGCCGCGTTGCCGCCCGCCAGCACGCCGCAGGTCACCAGCACATCCATGCGCCCGTCCGCCTGCGCCGAGTGGGTATTCATGATACCCGCGCCGAGCTTGACCAGCTTGCCGATATGCCCGATAATCAGGATACCGCGAAAGGCGTAAGCCAGGGCCGCGTCAATGGCCTCCCCGATAAAGTTGCTGCACGTCACGCTCCGGTCTAGCAGAAAGGGCATCTGCTCCGCCAGAAAGCTTTTGCTGTAATTGCCGACGGTGAGAAGCAGATAATGTTTTCCCTCCGCGCGGCGCATCCGTTCTTCCAGACGGATGGTGTCAATCAGCGCGGCGCTGCTCATGGGCTCCACAATGCCGGTCGTGCCGATGATGGAGATACCGCCCTCGATGCCCATGCGGGGATTGTAGGTCTTTCGGGCGATTTCTTCACCGTCAGGGACATAGACGGTGATGCGTATGCCGCCGTCATAGTGATATTGCCGACACACGCGGCTGACCGCTTCGGTCATCATGCGGCGGGGTACGCTGTTGATGGCCGAAGCGCCGACCGGCTGATCGAGTCCTTCTTTGGTCACGCGTCCCACGCCCTCGCCGCCCCCGATGACGATGCCCTCCGCCGTTTTTTCGACCCTTGCGTAAATCAGCAGACCGCTTGTCACGTCGGGATCGTCGCCGCCGTCCTTGCGCACCGCGCAGGAAACCGCGTCGGATGTGATGGAAATATCCTCGATGTCGGGCATATAGGGAACGCCGCCCGGCGTGAGTATGCGCGTCTGCTCCACGGGCTTTCCCGTCAGCAGCATTTCCACAGCCGCCGCTGAAGCCGCCGCCGCGCAGGAACCTGTGGTAAAGCCGCATCGCAGCTTCTTGCCGTCCCGAAAAACGGTGTTGTCCGTCATTTCATTCATGGGGCTGCCGCTCCTCCGGCGCAAGAATCTGCCCGCCGGCCCGATCGTACAGCTGATACAGCAGCGCGTTGCAGATCGCAGCCGCCACACCGCTGCCGCCCTTGCGGCCCTCCGCGACGATATACGGCGCGTTGCCACGCATGATCAGCTGTTTGGACGGTACCACATTGACAAATCCCACCGGGGTGCCGATCACCAGAGCGGGGGAGACGGTTTGCTCCCGCATCAGCTCATACAGGCGGATGAGCGCGGTGGGGGCGTTACCCACGGCAAATATCACATTTCTGTCCGCAAACCTCGCCGCCGCTTCGTCAATGGAAGCCACTGCGCGGGTGGTGCCGTTTTCTTTGGCACGCCGCGCGATGGCGGGGTCGGACATGAAGCAGCAGGCCTCACAGCCAAGCGCCTTGAGCGCGGGTTTGCTGATGCCCGACAGCGCCATTTGCGTATCGGTCACAATGACCGCATGGTTTTGCAGCGCGGATAATCCCCGCTCCACCGCGTTCGGGGAAAAGCGCAGCGTTTGCAGATAATCGAAATCCGCTGTGGTGTGAATCACCCGCTTGACGATGGATTTCTGCACAGGGGAGAGGTGGGAGGCGTCGCCCAGTTCGCTCTCGATGATAGCCATGCTGCGGCGTTCGATGTCGGCGGGTGTGACGGTTTCAAAGTGTATGTTCTCCGTCATGCCGTTTTCTTCTTTTTTACCGCTGTCACCACAACGACCGCGCCAACCAGCGCCGCCGCCGCAACGACAAGTGCTATCAGGAAAAACGGACCTGCTGCCCATACGCTCGTTTCCGCCGGAGCGGCGATATCTGTCGTAGTTGTGTCGTCCGGCACGGCTTTGAGCGCACCCTCCGGCAATGTCTCCGACCGGAATACGATGACGCGGTCATACCACTGCTGTTTTTTAAAGCTGAACGCGGCGCAGTCGATATCCTTGTCAAGCGCCTCCACCGGGAGAGTGTAGGTGTATTTCCCCTCCGCGTTTTCCGCAAAGAAGATATAATCCGCTTCGTCTGCGGCAAGCGCCTGCTCGCCCGTGCCGAGATACAGCTTCTCATAGCCTTTGCCGCTGAGCGTCATCACGGCGGTCATGTCACTGCCCGAGACCGTCAGCTCACAGGCGACAATTTTGAACATCGACGCGCTGGAGGACACTTCGATGGGATAGGTGCCCTCGTTGAGGCTGTCCGCATAGACGGGGACAGCCGTTTTTTCATCTGTCCCTGCGGCAGATACGGAAAAGACGGCGCAGCCGGCAAACAGCAGCGCGCAGAGGACAACGGCGGAAATTTTTTTGATTTTTTTACTGAATTGCATGATGCATCCCTCACTGTAGATGAATGGCTGCCGCCGCCTGTAGTTTGAGCGACGACAGCCATTTTATTGTAACTTAATTCCATATTTTTTGCAAGGTGTTTCCTTCGATTGGCGTATACTTTTTTATTTTTGAAGTGTGTCGATCGCGTCCTGCACATGAGCGACATACATATCCTGTACGGAGGTCAGTTCGCCCATGCCTTTGAGAACGCATTCCACTTCAAAGCCTTCCTTGGTGATGACCGACTTCCAGGAATCATCCTCGTCGCCTGCCATGTCGTTGTTGGCGTGATCGCCCGCGACTACCATGAGCGGCTCAAGCACCACTTTCTTGTAATTCTTGGCTTTGAGTTCCGCCACTACATCGTCAAGGGAAGGCGTGGCTTCCACGGTGCCGATGATGTAGTTGTTGGCGTCGATGTCGAGGAAGGTCTTCTGGAACTTGGCATAGGTGGCGTTGGATTCATGCTCGGTGCCGTGACCCATGAAGACAATCGCCGTTCCCTCCGCATTGTAATCGGCGGTTTCCGTGACAAGCGCTTTGGCCAGCGTGGTATAGTCCTCATCGGAAGTCAGCAGGGGTGCGCCGATGGCGAGCGCGTCGAATTTGTCGCTGTAATCATTGACCGCCTTGACCACATCGTCATATTCGTAACCGCTCATGACATGGGTGGGCTGCACAACCAACGTTTTCACGCCGTCCGCAACAAGTCTGTCGAGCGCTTCCTCGATGTTGTCGATTTCCAGACCGTCTCTCTCCTTGAGCTTGTCAATGATGATCTGGCTGGTGAAAGCGCGGCGCACTTCGTAATCGGTGTATTTTGCCTCGATGGCTTTCTCAATGGCGCCGATGGTCTTGTCGCGGCTGTCGTTGTAGCTGGTGCCGAAGCTGACCACCAGAATGACCGGTTTTGCGGCGGCTTTGTCGTCTTTGTCGGTTTTGTCGGTTTTATCGGAGCAGCCTGACAGTGCAAGCAGAGAACCGAGCATGACGGCGGCGAGGGCCGCTGCGAGAATGTTTCTGAATTTCATGTTTCAAAATCCTTTCTGTTTTGCGTGATATGTAAATATGTCATTAAGTTAGCGATGTGATGAAAGAAAATACTGCGCGTACAATTCTTTCGGAATGTCAAACAACCGGCAGACGGTGTCCGGCGTAAAAATATCGGCAGGCGGGCCGGAACAGAACACCGCGCCGTTCTTGATGCAAACGGTATAGTCCGAGATTTTCTCCGCGAAATCCAGCTCGTGCATTGACAGGATGACCGCGAGCTGTTTTTCCGCCGCCAGCTTTTTAAGTATCTCTAAAAATAAGATTTTGTGGCAGATGTCAAGATAAGACGTAGGCTCGTCGAGAATCAGGACACGCGGTTCCTGACAGATGGCTTTGGCAAGCAGCACCCGCTGCCGCTGTCCGTCGCTGATCTCTCCGAAATCGGCGTTTTGATAATCGCTCATTTTTACCAGTTCGACGGCCTCGTCCACGGCGCGTCTGTCCTCCGCACCCAGCAATCCGAAATGCCCCGTGTAGGGGTAGCGCCCGGTTTCCACCACCTCGCGGCAGGTCATCCTGTCGGAACGAAGCCGCTCGGTGAGTAGGACGGACATTTTTTTCGCCTTTTCGTTAGGGGAGAGGCAATCGTCTTTGGTGTTTTCAATCAGCACGGTGCCGCCGTGTTTTCGGAGATAGCCCGCCACGGTTTTTAAGACAGTGGATTTGCCGCTGCCGTTGGGGCCGATCAGCGACAGGATTTCTCCCTCGCGCACCTGAAAGCAGATGTGCTCAATCAGGGGGGTTTTGTATCCGACGGCAAGGTCGTCGGCCGTGATGAAACACTTGTCACTCATGCCCGTCACCCCGCTTTCTGCCAATCATCGCCGCGATGACGACCGGAGCGCCGAAGATGGCCGTGACGGTGCTGATGCTCAGTTCCGTGGGGGCAAAGACGGTGCGCGCGATCATGTCGCACAGCATACAGAAAATGCCGCCGCCTAAGAAGCAGGCGGGAATCAGCACCATGGGCTTGGAGGTGCGAAAGACCGTGCGGACAATGTGCGGCACGGCGATGCCTACAAACGACACCGGCCCCGCAAAGGCCGTCACACAGGCGGAGAGCAGCCCCGACAGCAAAATCAGCAGCATCCGCAGCCGTCTGACGTTCACGCCGAGATTGCTCGCGTAGCTTTCGCCCAGACGGTAGGCGCCGATGGGCTTGGCAAGCAGGAAGGTACCGACGCTCCCGAGCAGTACCACTGCCGTCATCACTTTCACATTGTCCATGGTGGTGCCGGAGAAGGTGCCTCTTGACCAGTTGTGCAGGTTGACGATCTCGGAATTGTCGGCAAACGTCACGATAAAATCGGTAGCCGCCGAACAGATGTAGCCGATCATCACGCCGCACACCACCAGCATCGACATGCGCTGCACCTTTTGCGAAACGGCTAGCACCAATCCCAGCGAGAGCATCGAACCCGCAAAGGCGGCGAGAATCATCACCACGGAGCTGACCGTGTGGAGACTGCTGATGACCAGAATCATGACCAGCGCCACCGTCAGCTTCGCGCCCGACGACACGCCCAGCACAAACGGCCCCGCAATGGGATTGTGAAAGAACGTCTGAAGCAGGTAGCCCGACAGCGCCAGCGCACCGCCCAGCAGCAGCGCGGCAATGGTGCGGGGCAGGCGGATCTTCAGCAGGATGCTCGCGGCGGTGGTGCCGCCGCTTCTGCCGAGAAAAACACGGAACGCTTCTCCGAATGAGATGTTCGCGCTGCCCACAAACAGGTTAAGGCAGAAGAGCGCCGCCGTCAGCAGGAGGAACACGGCAAAGAAAACGGCAGTGCGAAGGGGGAGAGGGGTCGTTTGGAGGAATAACCTTTTCACGGCGTTTCCTCACTTTCGAGCCGATAGAGATATTGGGGCGGCGTATCTTTAGCGGTTCCGCTGAAAACCGCGTTAAAATCCGCGATGATTTCACCGATTTTCATGGTTTCCTGAAAGATGTTTTCCCGTGTACACCACACGTCGCCGTTCTTGACGGCTTTGAAATCCGCCAGCAGCTGATTCTTTGCGATCAGGTCATCCAAAGAACTTACGTCTTTGCCGATGTCGTTGTTATAGATCACAATATCCGCGTCCTTGGCGGAAGCGTAAAACTGCTCCATTTCCATTTTAACCGTGGAGGTGCCGCCGCCGTCACCGAGATTTTCAAACGCGTTTTTGCCGCCCGCCAAAGCAATCATCTTGCTCACATAGTCGCCCGATTTTCGGGTGATAATCTGACCCGATTCCGTGATATAAAAGAAAACAACGGTTTTGCCGGTGTCCTGTTTTTCGCCTAAATTCTCTAAAAGTGCCGCCTGCTCGTCAAAAAGCCGCCCCGCTTCGTCCGGTTTCCCCAGCAGTTCGCCGTAAACCTTGATCCACTCGCTGCGTCCGATCGGATGGGCTTCATAGCTGGAGTAATCCACAAAGACGGTAATGCCCAGCTCGGTAAGCTTTTCCTTGACTTCGGGCGTGTGCTCGATCATGGTGGACTGGATGGACAGGGGGCAGTTGTTTTGCAGCAGCAGTTCATAGTCGGGTTCGCGGTATTTGCCCGCATAGCGTATCCGGCCGCTTTCCATCGCGCTTTTGGCGCTGTCGATGTACCAGTCCTCCGCCTTGGTGCCGGAGAAGGACACCGCGTCGCAGCTGTCGAGCGCGTCAAAAAACGCCATGACCGCCGTCGCCGCGAGATAAAGATTGCCCACAGGGCGGCGGATGATTTTGACTGTTTTATCCAAACCGCCGGGAATCTCCCCGCCTTCCGGCACAATGAGATAGGAGGCCCCGTCCGCGACCGATATCATACTGTACCCGTTTTCATAGCGGTCAATGGCAAACTGATCGGCGTAGGTAAGCGGCACGCGTTCCTCAAAGGTCAGCCCCTTGATTTGACGCGGCGTTTCGGGAATGGCTTGTTTCGCTTTCGTGCAGGAGGAGAGAACCAGCGGAAACAGCAGCAGCAACACTCCCGTTAAGGCTTTGATTCGGTTCATCATGCTTTTCGCCTCTTTCTGAAAACGGCAGCCGCCGCGCCTGCCAGAATCGCCGCGCCCAGCGCGCAGGTGACGATCATTGTCGTGATGCCGTCTCCCGTCTTTCTGACGGTGGCCGAATCAAAGCGCAGCGTATAGTCGATCATATGCGGCGTGCTCATGGCGAGCGTTTCGGCTTTTACGGGAATGTCGCTGTCAAGTTCGCTCACGTCGATGACAAACAGGGAGTTGCCCTCGGTGTTGACGGGACGGTATTCCTTGCCGTCCACCTCCATGTAATCATAATGGGAGCTGCTCCACCGGATCTCCGCCGTCATCTTTCCGTCCTCCACCGTGAGCTTGGTGGGAGACTGCACGGCGGCCTTGCCGCTGCCGCCGGTTAAGGCGACTTCTACGGTGTACTCGCCGTTGTCAAGCTGTTTTGCCATGCCTGTCCGTCCTTTCTCAAAAAAACATACAAATGAAAAAAACAAAAAAACGCCATTGCCACTCGGCAAGGCGTACGCAAAAAGCACACGGCAGTCAAACGACTGCGGCATGCATCAAAAACGTACTGCCAATGACTCGTGGCATTGCACACACCTTGGCGGCGTATGCGTGTACCGACACAACAGGCAGGTCTCCTGGCTGATAGATCAACGCGGCCGGAAGTCTTCCCAAGCGTGGCTCAGTGACATATGTTTCCGGACACTCCTTAATGACAGTGACGAGTTCGCGCAGGATTTGCACCTGCTTCCCTTTTCACCGGATCAAACCGATATCGAATCAGTTCATCCGACACCTGCGGTCTGTATGAAATTGTATGACATCATCATAGCACACACGGATTGTTTTGTCAAGGAAATACTTCTAGAAGAAAGCATACGCAGCATTTATGATTGTTTGATGAATATTTAAACAGAAGCCATTGATGAATCAATTATTTATTGAATCTTTACATTACAGGTTGAAAAGGAAAAAAATATGTGCTATAATACTATTTAACTGTATTCCTAAATACATCTTTATAGAAAGGTGTATCGTATAACTGAAAGGACTGTGTAAAAAGTATGACGAAAAAAAAAGCACGTATTGCAGCAGTTTTTCTCGCATTTGTATTGACATTATGCAGTGGATGTAAACTTGACACAAAAATCATGTTTCCTGTTGAACCGCCGGATACCGTTCTGGAACATTTTTTTTCAGCATTAAAGGCCAATCAATATGAAGAATGTGATGCTTTTCTGGCAGACAATGCTACATTTGTTGTGACGGATTCGACTGAATATGATTTTTTAGATACATTAGTGGAGGAAACGATTCGTCACGTCAACTATCATGTAATAGAAGAACCCCAGTATGATAATTTGAAAGCTTCACAAAAAATCAGTGTGACTTCTCTTTCCAACGATGATTTGATGCGATGGCTCAAGGAAAATATTACACAGGAAGAATACGATTACATGGAAAAATACGGTAAGAGCAG
>CAMHAV010000097.1 GCA_946182865.1 uncultured Clostridia bacterium | reverse complement strand
CCTCAAACATAATTATTTGTCAAATTGTTCAGGTTATTTATTAACAGAGCCTAAGACGGGGATGGGCGAATACGGCAACAGCCCAATATCACGAGTTGCCTTGCTCCAAACGGAGAAAAAGTGTGCCTTTCCCGTTGACCAGACCCCGTATTTCCACCGTTTTCAACTTTTACAATCGTCTATAAAATAATTTTAACGAGGAGTGACTGCTATGAATCCATTGAGCCAATGGCGCTTAACAAGGAACCGGCCCGATCTGTATGCCATTGCGGGGCAGTATGTTGTCCACCGCGACGCGTTCCGCTATGCCGATGTACCGGGAAGCGCGGATACCGTGGGCTGGCAGATCGGCGTTTTTTACAGGCAGGATTCCTCTGTTCCCTCGGTGATCTGGGTCGGTGACGTGGCAGATAATGAAATCCTGCGGGAGACAGGGGATAAACTGATGGACGCGATCGCATTTCCCATCCGCATCGGTGACCGTATAGCCGATCACGCATGGCTGTGGGATATTCCCTTTGTGCGGGACGATGATTTTTGGGAGAATACCGTTGAATACCACTTCTGCCCGGATGACGAATGCCGGCTGACACTCGGCGTGACGGACGGCAGCGTGTCCAAAATAGAGTGGATGGCAGACCGGGAGATCATTGCTTCGGTCAGAGAAGTGCGGTGGCTTTCCGACGAAAACAGATAGGGAAGTGTGACACATGGCAGGAAGGAGACTGGCGCAAAGCGCGCATTATGAAATTGACAGCGAATACGAGAGCGTCTTTTTAACCATTCGACAGACGGGCAGAAGGGTTCTGATCGGGGATTTTTACGGAGATGTGGAAAAAGCGGTCATATCGCCCGATGAATCGTATTGCGCGATGGTTGGCTGCGGGGTGATTGTGTATGATTTACGGGAACCGTTCACGCCCTACGCGTACCATACACCGAGCGCCCAGTGGAAAGAATTTGACCGGGATGGGGAACTATGGTATACGGATGTCACTGTCGTAGAGGGGCGCACTTTGTCGGTGACGCCGGAAAACGGGGAAACCAAGATCATTGTTGTGTAGGAAATAATATGACATGAAATCGTTTTATCATATGTGAACCAAAAAGGTGGAAAGCAAAGAAACAATGCTTTCCACCTTTTTGTCTGTTTATTATTCGATAACAGTAAAACCGTTTTGTCATGCTGTGATGTTTTCTTCTGCCTCGCCCAGTGCGTCCAGAATCTCCTTCAGGTTGTCGGCTGCGCTTTTCTCCGTATTGACCTTGACAGCGATGTAAGGCGGGGTTTTATCCACGATAGTCACGCGGCGGGGCAGCTTTTCCGCCAGCCGCGCGAAGATTTCGAGGTTGATCGCGTCGCTGTAGAGCAGATATCTGCCGTCGGCCTGACGGATCTCCTTGATGCCCGCCTCAGCCGCGCGGCTGCGGAGCTGAGAAACGGTGATGAGTCCCAGCACGGCCTTGGGCGGCTCTCCGAAGCGGTCAATCAGCTCGTCGATCACGTCCGTCGCGTCGGCTTCGCTGCGCACCGACGCGATCATGCGGTAAACCTCCAGACGCAGATGGGAGGATTCGATGTAGTTTTCGGGGATGTGGGCTTCAATGCGGATATCCACCAGACATTCGATATCCTGTGCCATTGGCGCTTCTCCTTTGACCTTGCGCACGGCGGCGCTGAGCATCTTCATATACATGTCGTAACCCACGCTTTCCACCTGTCCCGACTGGTCGCTGCCCAGCAGATTGCCCGCGCCGCGGATCTGCAGGTCGCGCATGGCGATCTTGATGCCGGAGCCGAATTCGGTGAATTCGCGTATCGCCTGCAATCGCTTGCTTGCCGTTTCGGTGAGCGATTTGAAAGGCGGCACCGTGAGATAGGCATAGGCGCGGCGGGAGCTTCGTCCCACGCGGCCGCGTATCTGGTGGAGCTGCGCCAGACCGAAGTTGCAGGCATTTTCGATGATGAGGGTGTTGCAGTTGGGAATGTCCACGCCTGTTTCGATGATGGTGGTGCAGACGAGAATATCCGCGTCGTGGTCGAGCAGCTTGCGCCAGACCTCGCTGAGTTCTTCCTCTCCCATCTGTCCGTGCCCCACCACAACGCGCGCTTCCGGCGCCATTTCCGCCACCCGTGCGGCGGTATTCTGGATGTCCTCGATTTTGTTGTGCAGGTAAAAGACCTGCCCGCCGCGACGCAGTTCGCGGTGAATGGCCTCAGCGATCATGCCGTCGTCGTGGTCGATGATATAGGTCTGCACGGGATGACGGTCCTGCGGCGGTTCCTCCAGGGAGGAAATATCGCGCAGGCCGCTCATGGCCATGTTGAGCGTGCGGGGGATAGGGGTGGCGGAGAGCGTGAGGATATCCACTGCGGGATAGCGTTCCTTGAATCGTTCCTTTTGCGCCACACCAAAGCGCTGTTCCTCGTCGATGATGGCAAGTCCCAGATCGCTGAATTCCACGTTTTTCTGAATGAGCTTATGGGTGCCGATAATGAGATCAATGTCCCCCCGTTTGAGACGGCGCAGAATTTCCGCCTGCTGCTTTGGCGTGCGGAAACGGGAGAGAATCTCGATGCGGAAAGGGTACGCGTCAAAACGCTTGGCGGCGGTCTGAAAGTGCTGCCATGCCAGAATCGTGGTGGGTACAAGAATCGCGCACTGCCGCCCCTCGATCATGCACTTGAAAGCGGCGCGCAGGGCGACTTCCGTCTTGCCGAAGCCCACGTCGCCGCAGAGCAGACGGTCCATCGGCGTGGTGCGCTCCATGTCGCGCTTGATTTCCTCCGTCGCCTTGAGCTGATCGAAGGTTTCGGGATATTCAAAGCGGTCTTCAAATTCGCGCTGCCATTCGGTGTCCGCGTCAAAAGCGTAGCCCTTGGCTTTCATGCGTTCCGCGTAAATCTTTACCAGCTTGTCGGCAATGTCGGTGACGTGCTTCTGCACACGGCGTTTCTGATTCGCCCATTCGTCCGAGCCGAGACGGTTGATTTTGACGACGGAGCCTTCCTTGCCGCCGACATATTTGCTCACCATGTCGAGCTGCGTGATGGGTACATAAAGCACGTCGCTCTGGGCGTAGTTGATTTTGATGTAGTCCTTGGTTACGCCGTCGGTCTTGATCTTCTGAATGCCCCCGAAGGTTCCCACACCGAAGGAGGAATGCACCACATAATCGCCTAAGTTCAGCTCGTTGAGGTTTTGCAGATCGAGCGAATTTTTAGTCTTGCGTTTTTTCTGTTCGTCCTCCTTGGGCTGCGTGTATCGGCCCCACGAGAGAAGAACGACGCCGGTGGAAAAATATTCAAAGCCGCCCGAAAGCCCGCCCTGTGCCACTGTAATGCCCTGAAAAAGGGGCAGTTGAGGGGCGTTGTCCTGTATCACGGGAAGCTCCGCCTTTTTGAGATCGGTGTACAGACCTTCGCAGGAGCGTTCGGTGCCGCCTAATAAGATCACGCGGTTGCCCCCGTCGAGCATCGCCTTGATTTCGTCGATCAGGTCGGAGGTCTTGCCGCTCCAGACAGGGTGCTGTCTGACGTTGACGTTGATCAGGGCTTGCAGGTCAAATTCATAGCCGCCTCTCGTGAAGGTTTCCAGATAGACCGCGCGGGACAGCTTTGCCATGAATTCCCCGTAAGACAGCGTGAATTTGTCCATGCCTTTGCAGAGGATGCCGTCGGTGATGAGGTTTTTGATTTCCTCCTGCATGAGCGCTTCTCCGGCGCGCAGACGTTCCTGCACGGCAATGTGTTCGCTTACCAGAATGAGCGAATCCTTGGGCATATAGTCAAAGATGGTCGCCTCATAGCTGCACAGCAGGGAGATGTAGCGGTCGGGCGAGCCGCATTTCACGCCTGCCTCCATATCGTCCGCCTCGCGCAGGAGACGCTCTTTGGCAGCGGCCGTCGCCTTGCCGCGAAGGGATTTGGCGATGGTTCGTAGTTTGGCGGCGAGGGCGGACTTGTCGTTGATGATGAGTTCGGCGGCGGGCAGCAGGTGGATTTCCTCGATAGATTCCAGACTGCGCTGGGTGTCGATGTCGAAATAGCGGAGCGTGTCAATGGTATCGCCCCAGAAATCCGCGCGCACCGGGTGGGGCGCGTCGGGCGGGAAGAAGTCGAGAATACCGCCCCGCAGGGAGAACTGTCCTGTACCCTCCACCATGTCGGCGCGCTCGTAACCCGCCGCAGCAAGGGCATTGACGCATGCGTCCACCGAAACCTCCGCGCCTGCACGCATGGTGACCATGCGTTCCTGTAATTCTTCGGGCGGGATGGTAAGCTGCGACGCGCCGTCGGCGCATACCACCGCAACGTCAAATTCTTCTTTGATGATGTGGCTGAGGGTTTCGATGCGGTTGTGTTCATAGTCGTGCGAACGTCCTTCCAGCGGACGCAGTTCGATGTCGCGCGCCGGGCAGAAATAGGCGGTGATGCCCATTTTGCCGAGATCGTCGCAGGTGCGCACCGCTTCCGCCTCGTCCGCGGCGATATAGAGGATTTTGCGCCCCAGCGAACGGCTCAGCGCGGCGGTGAAATGATTTTTGTGTATGCTCGCCAGTCCTGTGACAGCGGCGGGCAGACGGTGATGTGTAATATTGTAAACCAGCGATTTGTATTCTTCCAGTCCGTCGAGCAGCGACGGAATAAAGTCAAGTGCCATGTGTTCCTCCATTTGAGATTTTGCTGTAGGTTTTGAACACTACGATTGCATTTAAGATGTTTTCCTGATAAAACGCTCCCATTCCTCTTTTGTTCCCATAAAGGCGTTCATGTCGATAAAGGTTTCCTTGCCGTCATAACCGTCGAGCTTCATGCGGTTGGTGTATTGCCAGATGGCCCAGTGTCCTTCGGGCGGGTCGGTGATGACGTCGCGGTACCAGATGTCGTAATCGTCCAACTGCCCGTACACATACAGGAGATAGGTGGTATCGGTGACGTAGAGAATCGGACGTTTGCCGTAATGCTGTTCCAGCGCTTCGAGCAGGTTATGCAGCTCAGGAACAACGGCTTCTTTGGTTGGCGGATGCTTCGCCTTGTCGCCGTAAAATTCCAGATCGACCACCGGCGGCAGGGCGTTTTCCGTCATCGGAACCGTGGCAATAAAATTGTCAGCCTGCGTCCGGCCGGGACTGTCGTAGCTGAAGAAATGGTACGCGCCGACATACAGATCGGTGGCCGAGACGGCGCGCCAGTTTTCCGCGAAACGTTCGTCCACATGCCCGCTGCCCTCGGTCGCCTTGATGTAGGCAAAGTCGATGTCCTGCGCGGCGAGGGTGGGCCAGTCGATGACTCCCTGATAGGAGGAAACGTCCACACCGTGAACGGGATAATGTCGGGCATAAATGCGGTTGGGGATGATCCACCCCTGCCACGCGGCGGCAAAAACGCCTGCCGCTGTCATGACACACGCGGCGCAGGCTGCGATGCAGGCTTTGGGATGCTTCTGCGGCAGGTTTTGAGGCAGTTTGAAGCTGCCGTTGAGGGCAGGACAAAAGCGGTCGGAGAGCCGGCAGGGGAGCAATGTGAGCGCAACGGTCAGCAGCATATATACCGGTACCATCCCATATCCGTTTTGCAAAAAGCTCCAATGCACCGCATGGTACAGCAAGCCGATAAAATACGCGAGATACGCGATCACAGGCCCGCCGAACATAAAGTAAATCAGCGCGTGCCGCCCGATATACGTGAGCAGCTTCGTCAGACGGGCCGACGCGGGCAGACAGTGGGACAGGCTGATGACAAAGGCGTTGCCGGTGACAACAAAAACCAGTGTCAGCGGGAGAAAGCCCCATGTGTTGTTGGCCACTATCATTTTGGTTTTATCCACGCCCCACAGCAACGCACTTCCCGTTACCGACGCGATAAAGAGTCCTCCCGACAGCAGCGCGTGCCGCGGCCGGAAGCGGAAACGGGCGATGATTCCCGTCTGCCTCGCACAGTAGCCGATGAGGAAGAACAGCAGGCACACCAGCGCGGTGTCCCAGCTCCACCAGCGGATGATCCGGCTGCGCGATACGGCGATTCCTACAGCGGCAGCCGCCATGCCGACAAGCAGCATGGGCAGCGGCTTGTCGCGGCAGATTTTGTCGATGACAATAAATAATACCGAGCAGAGAATGAGAATAGAAAAGAAAATCGCACGCGGCTTGAGAAACATGACCGCCAGCGTGTCGTAGATCCATTCGGGAATGGCGGAGGGATGCAGAAGCAGCCCCGCAATGGCGGAAAGAGAAAAAGTGGTGAGGCTTACCGAAAAGAGCAGCTTCACGATCAGCTCTTTCAGAACTCTGTTGTAGAGATAGGCAGAAAGATGGCCGCCGTAATTCTTGGTAAAGTAGCCCGACAGCAGAAAAAAGCAGGGCAGCATAAACGGGGTGACGTACATGACAAGCGCGTCGGGCGTAATGGGAATGTGGGAAAGAATGACGGCGAGTGCGCAGAAACCTCGCGCAATATCAGGCCATGCTTCGCGGCGGGTGGGAATGCTGGCTTCGTTTTTCATAAGCGGAGTCTCCCCTGTAACCTTTTAAGAATTGTAAAGATTCATTGCCTTGTCGATCTGGCCGTTGACGATTAGCTCGGCAGCGTCAGCAGCGTTTTTGGCCGACTGTTCCATTTCCTTGCATTCATTCACGGTGAAGTGGCTCAGCACCCAGTCCGCCAGATTGTAGTCGGGATGAGGTTTCGCTCCTACCCCCAGCTTGATGCGGCAGAAATCGGAGGTTTCCACCATGTCAATGATGTTGCGCATGCCGTTCTGACCGCCGTGGGAACCCTTGCGGCGGATGCGCAGTTTTCCCGGTTCAAGCGAGATATCGTCGCACATGACCAGCAGGCGTTCGGGGGGGATTTTGTAAAACTGCATGATTTCATCCACCGCCTGCCCCGACAGGTTCATAAAGGTCTGCGGCTTGGCGAGCAGGATGCGCTTTTCGCCGCACAGTCCGTCCCCGATCAGGGCGTGAAATTTCAGGCGGTCTACCGTGATGCCTGTCTTTGCCGCCAGAGCGTCCGCCGCCAGAAATCCGGCGTTGTGGCGGGTGCCCTCGTATTTTTTGCCGGGATTGCCCAAACCCACCACCAGCCAGTCGATGCTTTGGGGCTGATTGAATCCTAACATTTGATTGCATTGCCTCCTTTAATTCCAGTGTGAAGTGTGAAATGTGAAATGTGAAATGTGAAATGTGAAATGTGAAATTGATGCTTTGAAAAAATAGATTCACTTCACTCTCCCTGCTTCACTCTGTCAAAAACGCCCAAATGGCAGGACAATCGCCGTGAGAGGTGATGGCCCTGCCTTGGAAATGCGTTTATGTAATTTTTATTAGTCTTCGAAAATCAAAGAGATGGGCTTGTCGGTGTAGATTCTCTCGATGACTTCCGCAAAATAGGGGGCGGTGCTGAGAATCGTGAACTTGTCGAGCATTTTTTCCTCCGGCAGATGAATGGTGTCGAGGAACACAAACTCCTTGATGCAGCTCTTTTCGATTCTTTCCAGAGCGGGGCCGCTGAGCACCGCGTGGGTCGCGCAGGCGGAAACCTCGATGGCGCCGTTGTTGATGAGTGCCTGTGCGGCGTTGCAGATGGTGCCGGCGGTGTCAACCATGTCGTCGATGAGAAGCACCTTCTTGCCCTTGACGTCGCCGATGATGTTCATGACTTCGCTGACATTGGCTTTCTGACGGCGCTTGTCAATGATGGCCATAGGACAGTCAAGGCGCTGGGCAAAGTTTCTCACACGGGTGACCGAGCCGAGGTCGGGAGAGACACACATATATTCGCCGTTGTTGTCGCCGATTTTCTCTTTGAAGTATTTCGCGAGAAGGGGAGCGCCGAGCAGGTGATCCACCGGGATGTTGAAGAAGCCCTGAATCTGTGCGGCGTGAAGATCCATTGTCAGCACACGGTCTGCGCCGGCGGTGGAAATCAGATCGGCACAGAGTTTTGCGGAGATCGGGTCTCTCGATCTTGCCTTTCTGTCCTGACGGGCATAGCCCATGTAGGGGATGACGGCGGTGATACGTGCCGCAGAGGCTCTCTTGAGCGCGTCGATCATGATAAGCATTTCCATGAGGTTGTCGTTGACGGGATCGCTGGTGGACTGAATGACAAAGCAGTCCTGTCCGCGTACCGATTCTTTGAGAGTGACCGAAATTTCTCCGTCGCTGAACTTGCCGACCTCGCTGATGCCCATTTTCTCGTGCAGTTCGTCGCAGATGGCCTGAGCGAGCTGACGGTTTGAGTTACATGAGAAGATCTTGATTCCTTTGCCGTGCAGACTTCCGTGAATGATCATGTTTTGTCCTCCTGTAATGTGGTGGTTTCTTCGGAGCCTGATGTATCCGCTGCTGCGGAACATCGGGAGCCGGTCTATTCTCAGCCGTTCGGCGCCACAGCACCGAACGGCTATACAGCTTGATGTTGCGTTTGGAAAAAGCAGCGCAGCTTTTCCGGGCGTTTTCCAAAAAGTGATTTCAGGGAAAACAGAATTTATTTCTTTGGCTCGGCGCGCTTGACGGCTGCCCAGCCGTCCTTGACGACCTGACGGGCGCGTGCGATGCCCAGCGCGTCGGAGGGAATGTCGTGCGTAATCGTGGAGCCGGCCGCCGTGTAAGCGCCCGCGCCGATGTTGACGGGAGCCACCAGATTGGTGTTGCAGCCGATGAAGCAATCGTCGCCCACCACGCAGCGCGCCTTATTTTTGCCGTCGTAATTGACGGTGACGCAGCCGCAGCCGAAGTTGACGCGTTTGCCGACGTCGCTGTCTCCGACATAGGTGAGATGAGCGACCTTGGTGCCTTCGTCAAGCACCGAGTTTTTGACCTCTACGAAGTCCCCGATATGTACCTTGGGGCCGATCTTGCAGTTGGGTCTGATCTGAGAGAAGGGGCCGATGTCGGTGTCGTCAAAGATTTCGCTTTGTTTGACTTGGCTGGCGTTGACGATGACATTGTCGTGAATGACGGCGTTTTCCACCAGGCTGTTGGGGCCGATGGTGCAGTCCTCACCGATGGCGACCTTGCCTCTGAGAATGGTGCCGGGAAGAATGACGGTGCCTGTGCCGATCTGAACGTCGGGGCCGATGATCACGCCGTCGGTGCAGGTGATGGAAACGCCCTGCGCGATCATGTCGCCCAGAATGCCTGTGCGGGCGATTTGATTCAGTTCACCGAGCTGTACCGGGTCGTTGGCGCCCATGACCACGCTGGCCGAGTCGGCGGTGAAAGCATTGGCGGCGTCTCCGAGCAGTTTGACCGCGTCGGGGAGATAATATTCGCCGGTGATGCTGCTGCATTTGATGTGATCGGTGTCGAGTACCGAGAGCAGCGCATCCGTCTCGAACCAGTAAGCGCCGGAGTTGACTTCTTTGACGGCGAGCTGTTCGAGGGAGGCTTCCTTGTGCTCCACGATGGCCTGCAGGTTTCCGTCGGCGCTGCGCAGGATTCTGCCGTAGCCGGTGGGATCGTCCAGCATGGCGGAGATCACGGTGACGCAGTTGTTCTGCGCTGTGTGGAAGTAATAGGAATTGGAAATGTTGCGGCTGTCCATAAAGGGCGCGTCGCCGTTGAGAATCAGCACGCTGCCGCCTCTGTGCGCCTCCAGAAATTCTTTTGCCATCATCACGGCGTGGCCGGTGCCTTTGCGCTCGGTCTGGGTGACGGTGGAGCAGGCCGCATCGCCTGTGTAGGTTTTGGCAAGATAATCCTTGATCATTTCTTCCAGGTGCCCTGTGACGACGCAGATGTCCTGCACGCCTGCCTGTCTGACCGAATCAATGACCCAGCCAAGCATAGGCTTGAAAAGAACCTCCATCATGGCTTTGGGCTTTTTGGATTTCATGCGTTTGCCCTCGCCGGCCGCCAGGACGATGGCGCATACGTTGCCGCCCTCGGCGTGGATCTTTTCGGAAAAGGTACCCTGATCTTCAACGCTGTCGTTTGAGACCATAAACATTTTCCCGCTCAACTCCTTCAATTATCTGACCGCCTGCGTGTGAAAACGTCTGTTTTCATGCCAGCCGCAGCGATCGTACAGATGGAAAATACATAAATTTATTATGGCATTTTTACAGCCGTTTTTCAAGTGAATTTTTGTATTTTATTCCTCTGCGGGAATGACTTCTACTCTTTTCACAAAACTGTGGAAAAATGACAAGGATTATTATGCCATTTAGTTGAAAACAGGGGAGGAAATTTTTTCAAAAAATTTTTGAAAAAATTGTAAAAGTACTGGATTTTAGCGCAAGTATGTGCTATTATATACGAAGCACTGTACGAGTTGCGGACAAATCTGTTTGCAATGGGCGTATCGGCTAAAATGGAATTAGCAAAAATTTTTAGGAGGTAATTCTAAACATGAGAAAATGGGTTTATCTTTTCAGTGAAGGCAACGCGGACATGCGTGAGCTTCTCGGCGGCAAGGGCGCGAACCTGGCTGAAATGACCAAGATCGGTCTTCCCGTTCCTCAGGGCTTCACCATCACCACAGAGGCCTGCACACAGTATTACGAAGACGGCAAGAAGATCAACGACGAGATCATGGGTCAGATCAACGAGTACATCGTCAAGATGGAAGAAATCACCGGCAAGAAGTTCGGTGACAAGGAGAATCCCCTTCTCGTTTCCGTCCG
The DNA here is from genome assembly GCA_946182865.1 of uncultured Clostridia bacterium. Lineage (GTDB taxonomy): Bacteria > Bacillota > Clostridia > Oscillospirales > Acutalibacteraceae > RUG762. The sequence goes on along the minus strand of CAMHAV010000097.1, from coordinate 723 downwards.
TTCGGGCGCAAGAGCTTCCATGCCCGGTATGATGGACACCATCCTCAACCTCGGTCTGAATGAAGAGGTTGTCGAAACCATTGCCAAGCAGTCCGGCAATCCCCGCTGGGCCTGGGACTGCTACAGAAGATTTATCCAGATGTACTCCGACGTTGTTATGGAAGTCGGCAAGAAGTACTTCGAGCAGCTCATCGACGAGATGAAGGAAAAGAAAGGTGTCAAGCAGGACGTTGAGCTGAATGCTGACGACCTCAAGGAGCTTGCCAACCAGTTCAAGGCCGAATACAAGGCCAAGATCGGCACAGACTTTCCCTCCGATCCCAAAGAGCAGCTCATGGGCGCTATCATGGCTGTTTTCCGTTCTTGGGATAACCCCCGCGCCAATGTTTACCGCCGCGACAACGACATCCCCTATTCCTGGGGTACTGCTGTCAACGTGCAGTCCATGGCGTTCGGCAACATGGGTGACGACTGCGGCACCGGCGTTGCTTTCACCCGTGACCCCGCTACCGGCAACAAGGGCCTGTTCGGTGAGTTCCTCACCAACGCACAGGGCGAAGACGTTGTCGCCGGCGTGCGTACTCCTATGCACATCACCGAGATGGAGCAGAAGTTCCCCGAAGCTTTCAAGCAGTTCAAGGAAGTCTGCTCGATCCTCGAGAACCACTACAGAGACATGCAGGACATGGAGTTCACCGTCGAGCACGGCAAGCTCTACATGCT
>CAMHAV010000096.1 GCA_946182865.1 uncultured Clostridia bacterium | reverse complement strand
CAGACGCACGATGCCAAAACGGAGGTTGAATTGACACTATGAATTTTTTGGACCCGCTTTTTGAAAAAATCCCCATTATCCGGGATATGGACAAAAAAAAGCGTATTCTGGCGGCAGGACTGGTGATTTTTGCCGTGGTTTCTATTCTCGGCATACTCATCGACGCGATAGCCGAGGCCGGCGGCGTCATTGCGCTGATCTCGGTAGCCATCGGTTTTTTGCTCATGGCTGCGATTATCATTGCGGACTTCATCCTGTCGCGGCGCACGCCACCGCAGCCACAGCAGGAAACCTACGATTTTTTTGACGAACCCGCCGATGATTTTGCCTATCAGGACGAGTCATACGGCTATCATGCCAATGACGGCCCGTCGGATAACAGATTTGACAATGCGGACTACGGAGACGAGGTTTATGAAAATGACAACCGCTTTGCGGTGGATTTTTCCGATGATCCCGTCGACAGTTACCGCGAACAGGAAATTGAATATACCACCGAACCGGAACCGAGGCAGGAGGAACCGCCCAGACGCTTCGGCGGTGTGTTCCACAGAGGCAGAGGGGAGGACATGATGTCCGCCGCTGATCAGATCAGAGCATCGGGCTATGACATGGCGGTCAGCGAGCCGCAGAACGACAGCTTTGACGATCGCTCCTCCTTTGCTTTTACCCCCGAACCGGAGCCTTATGCAGACCGTTCGGATTTCGACCGCCCCGTCCGGAGCTTCGACGCCGGCGCGATCGGGCAGCCTGTCATGACCTTCCCCAATCCTTCCGGCAGAGCGGATGAAGCGGTTGCCATGGCTGCTTCGGCTGTAGCGCCCAATGTGGTGGTTCCGCCGCCTCCGCCGGACGTCATCGGAGGCCCGGTCATGTCCATTCCCTATCGCGGTTCGGCTTCTCCCTCTGTGACACAGGAATCCTATACGCCGCCCGCGCCCACACCTGTCGCCTATTCGCAGACAGCGCCTCAGCCTGTCAAGAGCGTCGAACCGACGGCGGCGCCTCCCGTGCAAAGCGGCAGAGGCAAGGAAATCGAACAATTCTTTGACAACATGAGCGACGACGAGCTGCTCTACAGCGATTGTGTAGAGGTATGGGCAGCCGATGCCAAGCCTGCCGCCATCCGCCTGCTCAAGCAGGTGGAATCACTCGGAGACAAGAAGGTCGCGGACACGCTCGGCCGCGAAGCGGAATATGTCAACGCCATGCTCGACCGCATCTACTATTTCACCATGCTCGACAGCATCAAGGATAATCTGGAGTTGAAGAAGTATAATTTCTCCGCCATGGTCAAGGAATGTCTCCGCCGCTTTTCTCCCTTCTTTATGGAAAAGCGCATCGGGCTGCTGTGGAAAGGACTCGACATTGACATCATCACTGACAAGCGCTGGCTGATCTTCGCGCTGACGCAGGTGGTTTTCAACGCTGTGGAGTTTACCGGACTCGGCGGCAAGATCGCCATTTCCGCCAAGAAAGAAGGCAGCATGATTCATCTGATGGTGGATGACAGCGGATGCGGCATTTCGGATGACGATCTGCCTCATATCTTCATGGCAGGGTTTATGGGGGACAATGTCCCCAACGAATCGGGCCGCAGAACCGGCATGGGCCTTTTCATCACCCGTTCGGTCGTGGAAAAGCTCGGCGGCACCGTAACCGCCGAATCCACTGTGGACAAAGGCACCCGCATCACGATAATCCTGCCCGAAAAGCCGTAACTTTTTTGATGCAAGCCGCTGCTGTCTTTGGAACGCAGCGGCTTTTTGTACGGGAAAAATACATATTTTCAACTTGATTTTAAGCAAATTGTTTATAATCAATTCATATGGAAATGGTATCATTTCCATGTAATACCAATGCAAAAAACCATCCAATCAGTAAAGGGGTGATTCCGGATGGAGAAGAAAAACATCATGCTGATTGTCAATCCCTGTGCGGGCCGCAAATACGGCGAACGGCTATCGGACAAGGTGGCGGAGTGGTTCCGGCAGGAGGAAGCAGAATGCCATCTGTTTCTGACGGAAAAACGGGGAGACGGCACGAAATTCGTTCTCAGCAGCGGCAGAGAACACGACGTCATCGTCTGTATGGGAGGAGACGGCACCCTCAATGAGGTGATCAACGGCATTCTCAAAAGCGATCTCGATATCCCGCTGGGCTACATTCCGGCAGGCAGCACCAATGATTTTGCCACCAGCATGAAGCTGTCCAGAGAGCCGCGTCAGGCAGTGAGGGACATTATGGCCGGGCACACCGAAACCATTGACGCGGGACAGTTTGACGACCGCTATTTCAGCTACGTCGCTTCTTTCGGGGCTTTCACCAAGACATCCTACACCACACCGCAGAGTATGAAAAATCTTCTGGGACGCTTTTCCTATTTTCTGGAGGGAGCCAGAGATCTCAGTGATATTCACGCGGAGCACATGATCGTCACCGCCAACGGCAGAACCTACGAGGGCGATTATGCGTTCGGCGCCATCAGCAATTCCCGTTCCATCGGGGGGCTGGTGAAATACGGAAAGGACAAAGTGGACGTCAGCGATGAAAAACTCGAAATGCTGCTGATCCGTATGCCGAACAGTCTCGCGACCCTGATCTCGGAAATCCACAGCATCACGCATCAGGACTATTATGACAGTCCCTATATTGATTTTTGCCGCTCCGATCGGTTTGTCATCACGTCCGACGGTGCGTCCGACTGGTCACTCGACGGCGAATTTGTGCGCAGCAAGGGAACAAGCGTTGTCTCCTGCATCAAAAACAAGATTCATTTCATTCAGCCGGAGAAGAAATAACTGTTTTGCTCTCTGCCAAAACACCGTGCCCTCCTTTGTGGGAGGCCGGTGTTTTTTGCCTGTCTGCCGCTGTCAGCGGCAAAATGCGTCGGTTGCGCTGTTGACGTATTGATGCAGGCATTGCTCAATGGCGTCTCCGCGCACCCATTCCATCCGGTCATATTCGCAGCACAGACGGCGCGCGATGGCGGCCGTCTCCCTGTCCGCCCCGAAATCCGCCACCAATATGACCGTGCCGCGCCGGCGGGAGGCGGCTGTTCCCCGTATGACAAATTCAATATCCTCCCTGTGCCCCTTCACCGGGAGAACGATATACATTCTTTCATCGCTGCCGGGTTGGTACAGCGCCATGCCGATCAATGCGGTGACAACCCAGAGTGTCGCTGCCGCTCCCAGAATCACCGCCATACAAAGTAGCGTTTCTCTGATCATACCCAATCACTCCCAAGATGCGCTCATGCGTTCGCCAAAAGAATAAAAAGGAAATAAGATACTTCTTATTTCACAATATGCATCGGGGCATCAACGAGTGCTTGTTTTTTATCATTCAAGCTGTATTTTTTTCGTTTTCATTTAATAATTTGTATAATGTGTATTGAAATATTGTGGTTTTTATGGTATGATAGAAAAAAAGTAATCCCCCACAGATTACTGTCACAAGGAGTGGTAGCTTTGAAATGGAGCAAGATACGCCTGCCGATTCTGATTGCGGCAAGCGTGGTTTTATGCGTCATCATTTCGGTATTCAGTCTGGTGGTCATCGGTTCTGCCGACCGCAGCATGATGGAGGACAAGTTTAATGAGAACAAGACCTCCATGCAGCAGACCACCGCCAAGGTGCAAAAGGATATCACCGCCAAATCCGATTTTATCCGAAGCACCGCCGAAACATTGTCCCAGAAGGAATCCGACTTTGACGAGCTGCTCAAACGGCATCAGAAAAGCCTGCAAACCTACGCTGACAACGGCGGATTTGCGGCTGTTTTGCTGTCCGATACAGAGGGCAATGCCTACAGCAAAGAGGGCGAGGTGGGTTCCATTGGCGACCGGGATTATTTCCAGATCGCACGCAGCGGCCGTTCGGGCGTTTCCGAGCGGGTCAAACCCCGTATTGCCACAGACGGAGCCTATGCGGTGGTTTATTATGCCCCCGTTTCCGACGCAGAGGGACAATTGACAGCCGTTCTTTGCGGCGTGTCAGCGGCGCAGATGGAGCTGTCCGATTACACCAACTACGCGGTCAATCCCTACTCCGGCATGTATATCCTCAACACCAAAGGAGATTTGGTCATGTCCTCCGCCTCCGCAGGAAACGGCAGTTTCTATGATTCGGTCAAGGACAGCAAATATGCCGACGGTTCCGACGGCAGTTACCGTCTGCTGGAAACCGTCGCTGAGACGGCTTCCGATGGGGAAGCGGCAGGCGAGGACGGGTCCCGTGCGCAGACCGTCAAAACCACCGATTATTACACGGGTGACATCACCGATTCGCAGGGCTTTTTCGGTTGGCTCTCCCGTCGGCAAAATACCAGCAGCATTTATATGAAAAAGCCACTCAAGCAAAACGGGTGGACGCTGTTTTACGTCAGATCGTTCAATCTCTCCCAAAGCACCATTTCATTTATTATTCTGAGCCGTGTGCTGCTCTTTTCCATCGTGCTTATCTTCTTGGTGGCCATGATCGTCATGCTGCTGCTGCAATGGTACAGCGGCAAAAAAATCACCAGTCTCGCCTATAAGGATGAAATCACCGGCCGCGCCAACTGGCAGAAATTTGTCATCACCTCCAACAACCGCCTGAAAAACAAAAGCTGGTGGATGAGCAAGCATGCCGCGCTGGATATCAACATCAACCGCTTTGCCATTTACAACGACTATTACGGCAACCGTGCGGGCAACAGTCTGTTGCAATACATCGCGGAGACGCTGGAGCTGATGTGCTCCGCCAAGGAAATTTCCGCCCGGCGCAGCGCCGACAATTTTGTGGTGCTGTGGACTTATTCCGACAAACAGCAGCTTGACGAGCGCATCAATGATCTGTTTCAGCTGATGAAAGACGGCCCTAACAGTCAAAATGTCTCGCTGACAGTGGGCGTTTATCTGCTCGACGAAAATGACAGGGACATTGTACACGCCGTGGATATGGCAAATATGGCGGAGCAGTCGGTCAATGACGCCAAGGTCAACACCGTTGTCTACTTCGACGAAAATCTGCGTACTGCCATGACGCAGGAACATGAATTGGAAAAGCTGATGCAGACCGCACTCGAAAACGACGAATTCAAACTCTATCTCCAGCCCAAGCACAAGGTGCAGGGCGGCGCACTGGGCGGCGCGGAAGCGCTGGTGCGCTGGATCAGCCCCGAAAAGGGCTTTATCTCCCCCGGTATGTTCATTCCGCTGTTTGAAAAGAACGGCTTTGTCGGCAAGGTGGACAACTATATTCTGGAGCAGCTATGCCGTTTCCAGCAAAAACGCCTCCAGCGCGGACTCAAGACCGTACCGATTTCAGTCAATGTCTCCCGTGTGCAGCTCAGCGACCCCCATCTCGCGCAGGAAATCTGCGGTATCGTTGACAAATACGGGGTACCCCACCAATACATCGACCTCGAACTGACCGAAAGCGCCTGTTTTGACGACATGGAGGTGCTGGTCAACACCATTGTCACGCTGCGTTCCATGGGATTCCCTGTTTCCATGGATGATTTCGGCTCCGGTTATTCTTCGCTCAATCTTCTCAAGGAACTGCCCTTTGACACCCTTAAAATTGACGGTGAATTCTTCCGCCATGTCACTGACTTAAACCGTGCCAACCTCGTGGTACAGAATATCATTGACCTCGCCAAGGCGCTGAAAATGACGGTAGTGGCGGAGGGCATCGAGTCGGAAGAACAGGTGGCTTTCCTGCGCACGACCGAGTGTGATCTCATTCAGGGGTATTACTACTCCAAGCCCATCTCCGCCAAGGAATTTGAGGACTACATGGCCAAACACAGGATCGAAGGGCATTAAGCAGGACTAATACTATAGCAATCCAAACAAAAAGACAAGTTCGGCGCGCTGGTAAGCACATGGCTGCGTTGTCGTCCTAGGAGGGCGCCAGCCCACCGTCGTCCTCCGCCTTGCCCTGCACTCACCATCATCGCCTCCTTTTGTCTCCCTGATTATTTGGATTGCTATAATTTTCGGCTAAAATCCTTTTCCGCAGGTGCGGTTGCTCCGGAAGATCCGGAAGCAGCGCCTGCGGATTTTTTTGCCAAAAAACAAATCACCCACCCTCCCCTTCTCACATATTATGTAGAGAACCCAAAAGAAAGGAGGGTAAACGATATGAACGGTTTCTTCGGTGGTTCCTTCACCTGGATCATCATCCTGCTTGTCATCCTGGTTCTCCTCCAGGACAACGACAATGACTGCTGCTGCCACGGCAACGGCAACATGGGCAACATGGGCGACAACGACAGCATCTGCGGTTGTGGCTGCGGCTGCTTCAACAGATAAGCCCTGTGTCGCATCGCGCGGAGCGCTGCCGGCGTTCCCGCTAACCCAAAAGACGGCACCGCTGTTCCGGAGTTTTCCGGAAACGGCGGTGCCGTCGGTTATTTTCAGCAACCCGTTTCTGACTGTTTTTTGGGTCTATGAATATGACCGTTCCATTTGATGTCTACTTCCTTGGTAACAGTGGGATATTTTTTGCTCCAAAAATCTTTTTTTCCCAGTTTGTCGCTGTACGAGATGAGAATTTTGAAATAGTAGTCATTTTTTTCCTCTTTGTCATCCTCCGTAATGATGACTTCAAACACGCCGTGATCGGCGTCATGAGAGCTAAGTCCCTTTTTTCTATAGACCTCCAGAGGCTGATTGGTCTGACAATTATAGATGCCGCCCACTTGTATGGAGACGGCGTCTGTCGTATTAGCGTCTACAGCAAGTGTTTTAAGGACAAAAAACACGGTAAGCACTCTCTGCGTGACTTTCTTTCCATGACCCAGGTCTTTTTCGTTTTTGGTATAAAAATCACTGGTGTCTTTATTGACGTCAAATTCAAAGGACAACGCCGGTTTCGGATCATGCTCCTTGGTGCGGACAAAGTATATTTTGGTAGCTTTTTTCTTTTCGCCAAAATAGACCTCCCCCTTTGTACTTCCCTTCAGGGAGATTTGAGTGAACAGTCTGTTTTCTCCCAGTAATTCGTCAAGAATCAACAACATACCGTTATAGGTTTTTATGATGTCATTGTCAAAATCATACGGATTGGTTTTACCGACACTGTGTTTATGTTGATTGGCATATCGGTTAATGGTGATGGTTTTCTTTGAAATCTCTTTCGCAAACTTTTCTTTTTCCTTCAAAGAAGAAGAAAGGACTTCTTTTTCCAATTTTCCCCAGTTGTTCCGCAAGGTATCGTCTTCGTTTTCGGGACGTTCAAACGAAATACGGTTTTGCTTGTAAACCTTGAAAAAAATCATCAGTATTTTGGTGACAAGCGTCTGATAATTGACCGCTGTGGAACCGTATAGTTTCTCCTTATTGTTGAGGCTGTTGATAAGCTGAACCAATGCTTCCTGAAAATCCAGTTCTTTAAAAGATTCCTTCACGGTCTTTGTGGTATTGATTGCTTTTAAAGGACAATAGACAGCGTCTTCCGCATTTTGTTGGTTCGGACGTGCCGGGGCAGAAGACGGCTTTTTTGACGAAGCGCTGTTTTTAGGAGGAGACGGACGCTTTTGCGATGGAACGGGTTGTTTCTTTGGCGCGTTCCCACGGTTATTGTTCATCATCATTACACCTTTCTGAAAACGGTTTGATTATAGGACTATGATTCATGATCGGAAGCGGATTTCAGGCTCTCTGCGCGGCGGAAATCCGCCTTGGCAAGGTCTATCTCGCGAAAAGCCTCGTACAGACTGCCGCGCGACGCGAGAAGCTGCCGGAGATTTTCGTTTCGCTCCTTGGAAACCGGCATCTCCTCGATCAGACGAATCGCATTATTGTATTCAAACAGCGCCCCGTAATATTCCTGCTCGTCCCGGCGGCAGAGACAGTTGGCACGTCGGAAGTGGCACAGCGCCTTGATGTAGGGATTCACGCCGTCCTCCGCGTTTTCCCCTGCGGAATCCATATAGCCGGCGGCACGGCGGTAAGCGTCCGCCGCTTTGCCTGCCTTGTTGAGTCCTTCCTGACACACGCCCATGGAAAACCAATGGGAACCGTAGAAGGAATTGCGCAATCCGTCGGGCAGGTCGGAGTGATCAAGCATATTGATGGATTTGGTGAGATCGGATTGCATCGACTTGAAATCACCCAGCTCACGATAGGCGTCGGAGCGGTTTTTGAGCATGATCGCTATGATGACCTCGCTGCCCTTATCCTCCTTTTTCAGAGCGAGGGCGCGTGTGATGTCGGCAATATTGCCTTTGTAATCCCCCAGACGGTACTTAATGCAGCCCAGCGCATTGAGACAGGCGGCCAGCTCGTTGCGCGCGGCGTCGGAATCCAGTTTTTCCATGACCTCCACGGCTTTGGTCAATGCCTTGGCGCATTGCTCGTTGTTGTCCTGTTCTTCATAGATTTCCCCCAGATTCTTAAAGCAAAGACCGTATTGGAACACAAAGGGGGTCTGTTCTTCCCGGCGTTTTTCGTTGAAGCCGTCGGAGGTAAACAGCTTTTCAAACGCCTCGATAGAACGCTGATAATCCAGCAGCGCTTTTTCCGTTTCACCCGAACGAACATGGCACTCTCCGATATTGGACATCAGCGACGGCATCAGGTCGATGACCTTGGAATGATCGGGAGAACACACCGACAGCCTGTCGCACGCGTTTTCAAATGCCTTTATTTCATTGTGGAAAAAAGTCTTGGTCAACTGCTCATTTTGCTTTGCTTTTTCTTCGTCGTTTACCGACAAATCGTCCGGCGCATCGGTTTCAGGCGAAGCGTTGTACCAGCAGATTCCCTCCTGATTATACAGTTCCGCCGCCGTCAGGCATTCCTCCTCCCCATCGCGGAAGGCTTCTGCGGCCGTATGGAGATAACCGGCACATTCGGCGGGATTCAGTTCGATATCACGCGAAGTGTAGGCGAGCATGAGCAGCCGTTTTTTGCTCAGCCGCCCCCCTTCATTTTTGCGCAGCCATTCCGCATATTCATGAAACTTCCTTCGCGCCTGCGGCAATTGACCGATTTTCGCCAGACACGCCGCTTCCGAGACGGCGGAAATTTCGATGCGGTTAAGATCAAAATAACGATTTCCCTCCTGATCGTAGGCGTATTTTCTGACATTCTGAAAATACGCCACAGCACTTTCATACTTGCCCAGCACGCGGCAGTTGTCACCCATCATAAAATGAAGATTGGCAAGCGCAGCGTCATACGGCTTTTCTTGGGTATAGGGCGGCTCACGGAGCATCATCTCGTAGCGCGTGTAATCGCCGTACAGTTCGAGCAGCCCCAGCCGCAGCGCCAGCCGCTTGCGCACGCCCACGCGTTCCTGATAGTCCGCAAAGCGCTCACCGTCTGACGCCGTTTCATCCAGCAGCGAGAGTGCCGAATAGCCAATTTCCTTGCTTTTCTTTTCAAATTCATCCGCCAATGCCTGATTGCCGCGGCGGCTGCACATCTGCGAGAGAATATGCTCATCCGAGGAGGCGGACAAGCGGAAATACGGCTCATTTTTGTCGGCTGTTTCCAGCATTTCGATTCCCAGCCGGACGGTTTCCACGCATTCCGAGAGTTCATATTTCCCGTCCATGGCAAACATGGCAAGCCCCATATATTTGTAGGCAAACGACGCTTTTTCGGCGGAGGACACAGACAGCAGCACCGTCTCCACTTCCACATATCCCACGGAGGCAAGCGGTTTTCCTTTTGCGTCAGCTTCCAGCGCCGACACGGCCGCCTTGAAGTAACGGATGCATTCCTCAAACTGCGACGCGCGGTAATGCATGATCCCCAGCAGCAGATTCATATCCGCCGCAATGTTCTGGATGCTGCCGAAGGGGGAAGTCCCCATTCCGTATTTGTACATGGCGCACACGTCAAGCGTGTCCTTGCACGCCTTGACGCAGTCAGCAAAACGGCAGTCTCTCGCCGCAGCGAGCGCGATGATTCTCATAGCGGCAGGCAGGTAAAAATCCACCTTGTCGTCTTCCTTGCAGACAGAAACACAGGTTTTGGCAAGTTGCACCGCGCCGGAGGCGTCCCCGACAGATACGGGATCGTGACAGGTAACGCCCAGCAGATCGCTCGCCGCAAAGTATGTCGCCTTTTTCAGGTTTTCGTTTCCTATGTCAATGCCTTCCTCTTTGCACTTAAGCAGCCATTTGGCGGGATCGGTAAACAGATGATTGGCGTAGCCCTCAGCGGTATCGGAATAGGTAAAGGCAATGGCGGCATTGCCGAGGGCCCGGCATACGGCGTAGGTGTCGCAGCGGATATATTCGGTGCCGCATCCGTCGGAGTTGATGCGTTCCACGGCTTCCGCCAGCACCTGCGACGCGGGATCATAGCGGCCCTGTTCACAGAGGATGCTGCCATAATAACAGGCGCAGGCAATGGAATACAGATGTTGACCCACCTTGTCGGACAGCGCATGGTATTCCGCTAAAATCGGCTGCGCACGATCAGACTGTCCTGTCCGAACCAGCAGTGCGCTCAGATGATATACGCAGTAAGCGAAATCGATATAGCCCGGATTGTACGGTTCTTCCTTGTAAAAGGCAATTTCCTCGCGGCTGAGTGCGAGGGCCTTGCGACAGATTTTTTCAGCGGCGGCCGCCTTTCTGCGCTTCTTTTTTTCGTTCTTGGCAGACAAAGCCTCCTGTGTCAGCTTTTTTACATTGCCCAGCCATTTGGATATCACAGCGTGTTTGTTTTGCATTGTAACATTTCCCTCCCACGATCAAACAGGCTTATGTCTATTGCGTCAGACATCATTCAATAAACATCTTTACTTCTGTTAATATCGATCATTATACCATACTTTTTGTTTGAATACAAGGCGTTTCCTTATTTCTTAAAAAAAATTAAAAAAAACTCTTGACAAATCGAATCTGTTCATGTATAATGACATAGCACTCGGAAATACGAGGCAAAAGAAAATCTTCGGACGTTTAGCTCAGCTGGTAGAGCACCTGCTTGACGTGCAGGTTGTCAGCGGTTCGATTCCGTTAACGTCCACCAGAATAGGTGAACAAAAAAGATGCACCTCCCCTAAAGCCCCGATTTTCGGGGCTTTTCGTGGTTTTAGGGGGCAAAAAACGGCAAGGTTTTTCCGTAGATGCATTTGGCTCATTTTGCCCTTCTTTACGGAATCGAACCCCTGAAGCATCTTTTTTCGAGCCACGCTTCCCCCTATTTCAAGAAAATTCAATACACAGCCAATCAAGCGTGCAGGTAGAAAATCTGTGCGCTTTTTTGTATAAAACATAGAAAGCCGATTGTTTTGAAGAAGGACGTCTGATCAGCGTCCGACAGAAAAAACAGTCGGCTTTTTTTGTTTGCTAAAAAAAATTTGTAGGAGAGTGATTACCAAATGAGATTCAAAAGCCAGCAGCACAAGTCCACCTTCA
>CAMHAV010000095.1 GCA_946182865.1 uncultured Clostridia bacterium | reverse complement strand
AGTTTCGGTTTGGAATATGTATTGCTGTAATAGCGATTGGCGAGCTTGCCATCCTGCAACAGTTCGAGCATGCCGCCCGTTTCATAGGGCAGCATATCGTATTGGTTCTCCACAACGCACGCGCCGTGGGAAACCACATGCATTTCAGGCGCATTGTTTTCCGAGGCGGCCTGACGAAATACCGTCTCAAACATCAGCGAACCCCACGGAATGTGATAATCGCTGCTGACAATGACCACAGAACGCACCTGCGGATATTGCTTCGACAAAATGGCATACGAATATAAAGCGTTCTGCGCGGTGGTAAAGGATTGATTTTCCACAATCAGACGGTTCTCGTCCACGCCGTGATCTTTCAGCCACTCCGCCATCAGACCCGCTTCGGTGACTTTTTTGTTGCCGCTCGCCGTACCGCCGCCCGTGCAGACCACATAGGCGTTGTCATACTGCAAAGCGCACTTCAGCCCCACGTCAAGGCGCTGCAGCAGCTCGTCCTTCATGGTGCCGTCGGCGTTGAGTTCAAAGCCGAGCACCACAATGGCGAGGTCGTCGCTTCCGTCGGAAAGGTCATCCGGCAAAGTGCCGGTGTTGATTTCCATCTCGTCATCGACATACGCCCAATACTCCATAATGCCCTTCCAGAGCTGCCCCTGTCTGCTGTCTTTTTGCTCCAGCTCGGTCAGAAGCTGCCCCACTTTCTCACGGGACTGCCCTCCGTAAGAGCCGTAATAGGTGACGAGGTCGCGGATGATTTCTTTTTCTTGGCGTTCTTTTGGCTTGCCGCAGCCCACCGTACCGATGAGAATGGCGGCGGACAATAACAAGGCAAATATTTTTTTCATAACAGGCTCCTTAGTGAAAAAATAGAAAAAGAAAAAAGCGAAGCGCCATCCGCCGCGTCTTGCTTTCAGACGGCGCGGGGTGCAGCCGATGACGGCAAGCATCATCTCTGACGGCAGGCGGACAACATCAGCCCCCGATATAAAACGCAGTGGGGCGAATTTTGTGGGAAGATTCTCCGTATTCGCCCGACCCCGTTGCAAATCCAAGCTCGTTCCGCTCGGTCGGCTATGCCGACCTCGTGGGGCGCTGCCCCACTCCCTGTCAGCTTCGCTGACATACGCTGCCCTTGACCTGCGAGGAGGACCAGTCCGAGATGACGCTTGCCGTCATCGGCTCGACTCCCACGCTCGCATTCGCTCGCTAATTGCGCTTCGCTTTTTTATTTTTCTCTATTTCTTACTTTTTCTTTTTCGCTTTCTGCGCCGTTCCCGCTTCTTTCTTCGCTTTCTCATAAGCGCTGCTCTGATGAATCTTCTCCTCCACCTTACGATTCAGCAGCATCCTCGCGTCATATGAGGACTGCTCCCGAATGGCGCTCTGTCTGAGATTTCTGCGGTCAACCGCTTTCAGCGCGGGGAACTGCGCAATCGGGCTGACGTCCGCGTAATCCACCTGAATAAACTGGATCAGTTCGCGTGCCTTCGCTGCGCTGTCCGCCTTGAAAATATAGAAATAGTCCCCCGTCATGTCAAAATCGGTGTAGCATCTGCCATAGCGACGGATGACGGATTTGAGCTTGCTCATGATTCTGTCGTGGGAATAGCGGTAGCTGCGGTCAAAGCGACGTGTCGCAAAGACCGTGGTTTCGGGCAGAATGTGGTAATCCATGTTCATGCCCACCTTGTCCGCCGCCCACAGGTGGCACACATCGCTGCTGCCCGTGCAGGCCATCACGTCGGCAAAATATTCCTCCGGCGGCAGGAACGACGCGTCCGCCAACAGAATTTCCTTGCCCACCGCAAAGGTCAGGTTAAAGAAGCCGCCCCGCACACGCACCGCGTCCACCACTTTGAGCGCCGTCTCCATGAAGCCCTCGCTTTCGGTGCCGCATTCCTCCGGCGCAATGCTGAAAAACGAGAGAAGTTCCTTCTTCTGCGCGATGCGCTCCGGCAGATCGGAAAATTCATAGACCGCCGCGCCCATCACCTTGCCGTAGCGGTTGACCATGCCGCAGCAGCGAATCACGCGGGAACCTTCGGGAAGCACCGCATTGCCCTCTTCGTCGCGCTCCATCAGCTTCACGCCGGCGGCACGCACCGCGTCATTCACACTCGCCTTGTCAAACACGCGGCGGGCATAATCCACATCAAAGCCCACCACATTGAAATCCCTGCGCAGGCTCGCCTCCAGTGTCGCCCAGTAGTCGTTGAGCGACTCGATGCCGTCCGGTCGGCCGTACTGATAGGAAAGATAGGACACCGCGCGGTACACCGCGTCATAATCGTGCAGATCATCCACACGGTAATAATCGGTCAGGCAGCCCTGCAGCCCGTGGGGGAAGTTCTCCTCCACCGCGTCGCCGATGCCCAGCACATTCACGCCGAGTCCTCGCAGCGCATGAATATATCTCCAGCGATCTTCGGGGTAATTGGGCGAAATAAAAATCACATTCATAAATCAGTACCTCCGGCACTTCAAACTAAAATATATCTTATTATATCACGCAAAACCGACGACTGCAACCGTAATTGCAAAACCCAATGAAAAATTTTCAAAATTTTTTGCCCGAAAATTGGGTAATATAGGCCACTCACCCGCCGCCGCGGTATGTTTCCAAACGTCATTGTACACAATACAAAGCAAAGAAATTGTCGGATTCAGACACAAAAAAGACCGCCATGCAAAATGCCATGCATGGCGGTCTTTGAAACGCGGTTTAAATTTTTCCGTCCGCCGGGTCGGAAGCGGTTTCCTCTCCCTGGCCGTACTGACGCAGCACCAGTCTGCCGTCCGTCTTGTCGGCAATGGCGCAGATGGCGGTAAATGCCTCCTTGCAGCTCTTCCACTGCGCGTTGTCCGCAAAAATCGCGGGGCGTTCCTCCGCTGAGACATACTTCGCCGCCGGCACCGCCATATATTTCAGATGGGCGTTTTCCTCCCCCTGTCCGGCGTTCCGGATGATATAGATGGGGCTGTACCCGGCGCTTTCCACCGACACCGTGCCGTTTTTGCCCCGCGCCACGCTGAGCGTCACCGTCATGCTGCGCTTCATAGCGGCATTGACCTGTGACACTTTTTTCTTTTCCGCTTCCACGGATTTCTTCTGCGCGTCGGTTAATTTGCCCTTCTGACTCAGAATCTTCTGATTGCCGCTGTATGTATTGTCTCCAAACAGACATCCCAGCGAATAAAACACATAACACTCCTTGTTCACGCCGTTTTCCTCGCGGGTGAGAATCTCCGCGTCCAGCGTGACGCAGGGGCCGTAGCCTACGATCACATCCGCGCCCGCCTGCGCCACCTTGGGAGCGGTCTGCTTCATGAGTTCGCTCTGCGCGACGGTTCCCCGGCCGCCCCATGTGATGCACACCACGATAAATTCCGCGCCGCTGTTTTTCAGCTTGGCAATATCCGCAGCCGCTCGCTCCGCGATCTCGTCGGCGTTGGGCAGCGTCTGGGCGATATAGGTTTTCTGCTCGTCGGTCAGCGCGTCGTAATCCTTGCTGTCGGCGCAGTTGTAACCCGCCAGTCCCACGCTCACGCCGTTCACCCGCACCACGCGGGTATTGATCTTTTGCGGGTCGGTGGTGGTCAGTCCGATCATGCCCACCGAATGCATGTGCAGATTGGTCACAGTGGCGCACATCGCGTCATAGCCGTTGGCAAAAGCGTGCTGATTCGCACCGAAAATATGCTGCACGCCCAGTTCGGACACAGCCGAAGCCAGCGCGTCGGGGTAGTTTTTATTGCGATCGAAGCCGCCCACGTCCTTGTCCTTGCCGTAGGCGTCCACCTGTCCGCAAAGTCCCGCGACGGTGATATCCCCCGCCAGCACTTCCGAAAGCTCGGAGAGATCGTTGTGAAACTGATAGCCGCTGTCGGTGAGCGCCGCGTCCACCATGTCCTGCGTCGGCATGATGTTGCCGCCGAAAGAAATCGTCACACGGCCGGAAGGCGCCGCGCTGCCGGCCTCGTCCTCCTCGATGGGAATACGTCTGCCGCCCGAATGCAGCGACACCGCGATCAGCACCGCTCCCAGCAGACTGACAAAGCCGATCACCAGAACCACACAGAGCCGAGTGAATCTGTCCGCGTCCACACCGTCCACCAGTCTGCGGCGGGGCCGGGCTTCATTGCCGGTGCCTTTGCCTGCGGGATTGGCGGCAGCGTCGCCCTTGTTGAACATACGGTTGAAAACAACGGCGATGCGGGCCAGCAATCCCAACACGCCCCTGAACAGTTTCTTCATAAAAACACCCGCTTTTTTTACAGATTGTCACGGCATTCTCCACGGATTCCGCGGGGAATCCTCCTCACGCGGCCTGTCCGCCTGTGAGAGACACGATGTAACCCCTCGCCGTGTCAATATATGTCCAGATTTCGCCGCTGATGATCGCGTCCGCCAGTGTGGAGCCGAGCGTCATAATCAGCGCCGCGCAGATCATGCCGAACAGAATGGTGATGAAAGCGTTCTTGATGCGCATATCCAGCAGCGCGGCGATCAATGCGCCTGTCCACGCGCCTGTGCCGGGAATGGGAATGGCGACAAAAAAGAAAAGCCCCCACTTGCTGTATTTGAGTACCTTGTCCTTTTTCTTGTCCGCCTTGCCCTCGATCCAGTGCGCCAAAGGGCTGAGCAGTTTGGTCTTTTTGAACCAGTTGATCACAGGCCGGATGAGCAGCAGGATAAACGGCACCGGAATGATATTGCCCGCGATGGAAAGGGGCAGCACCTCCCACAGCGGCATCTGGAGCGCCACGATGCCAAACGGAATCGCGCCTCTGCACTCCACGAGCGGTACCATGGAAATTAAAAAGACCGCGAGCTGCGGAGGAAAATTCTCCTGAAAAAAGGTTTGCAGTGCTTCGATCATCGGAATACACTCCTCAATAAAATAACAAATCTTGATGTATTTTTTATTATACAGGATTCGACAGAGAATTTCAACAATAAAATGAGAGATTTGTTATTTCATACTAGGCAATTGTAAAAGTAAATGAGAATTTAGAGGAATAACAATCGGTTTGACAAATCACACCGACACTGCTATAATAAATGAAAATCTACCGAAAGAATGTGGCGCACATGACATTAAGCAACGAAACCGAGCGGTCTTATTCCTACGACGTGAGCATGGATATGCTCAACGGCGACGCACTTATGAAGCCCTGCGGCTACCAGACCCTCATCTGTGAGATCGCGGAACGGCATCTGCGGCAGTTTCATCTGAATGTGGACGATCTGGCTCCCTATCATCTGTCATGGGTGATGATCTCCTCCTCCTTTGAAATCGTCCGTCCCATCGTGGGGCAGCCCACCGTCATCGGACGCACCTGGCACTCGGAGCAGGAACGCCTGACTTTCCGCCGCGACTTTTCCTTCACCGACACAGACGGCACGCCGCTCTTTCATGCCGTCACCTTTTCGGTGCTGATGGACACCGACACGCGCAAAATCGTCCGCCCCGACAAGCTGCCCATTTCCATCGGACAGCCGTACCCGTCGTTTGTCATGGAAGCCTCCCACAAGCTGCACCCGAACGGCGATATGCAGCCCTGCGACCGCCGCCGAATCTATCCCAGCCACATCGACTGCCTCGGACACACCAATAACTGCCGCTACAGCGAATTTGCCTACGACGCGCTCACCGACGACGAACTGCGCCGCCTCGACGCGCTGCGCAGAATGAATATTTACTATAAATCCGAACTCCGTCTGGGCGACAGCTTCACCATGCGCCGCAGCGCTCCCGGCGTGACAAATGGAGAACTGCTCATCGACGGCGTCAACGACACAACCGGCAAACAGTCCTTTGCCTGCCGCATGATATTTGAACCATAAAGTACAAAACGCCGCGCAAAGCTCTTTTTCAGCTTTGCGCGGCGTTGTTGTTCGGGAAATCTGTTACGGAAGATCGCTGCCGCTGACAATGGAAGCGGCAGCCTGCCGGCAGCTTTTTTGACAGGTTTCCAGTCCTTCTCCCACGATTTTCATCGTGCGGTCATAGGATTTCTTCGCGTCCTTGGCACTGGTGCTGCTGAGAGAAAAGGCTTTTTGCCAATCTGCCACCGATTGGTCTAGCGGAATGATTTCAAAAACGTCACGACCCGTTTTTTTGTTGCGGTAGACATTCACCCATGTAGGAAGCAAATCCACATCTGATACGGTCACCCTGCCGTCGCTGTATTGACTGAAGGTAAAGCTGAAATACACGCCGTCCTCGGTATGTCCCGTATTGAGTTTCTGGCCTTCCTTGCGCTGGTTGGAGATGGAATTGCCGATGGAATAAATGCACACCGTCCTGTGCGTGCTGTCGGCAGTGCTTGTCAAAAGCTGCATGGGCTGCACCACATGGGGATGTCCCCCCACGATCACGTCCACACCCATGTCGCACAGCTTCTGCGCCATTTTCTTCTGCGCGCTGTTGGGTTCCAAGGAATATTCCTTGCCCCAGTGCATATATGCCACGATGACCTGGGCGCCTTCAGCTTTCATCGCGTCCATCCGCTCACCCAGCTCGGTGTAAAATTCGTCGAGATTGCGTACATTGAAAGTATTGATGAGCTTTGCCGTGCGTTTATCCATAATGCCGTTCAGATATTGATAGCCTTTGCTGTCCCGTGCTCTTCCCTCATAGGTATAGCAGATCATGCCGATTCTGATGCCGTTGACTTCCCGCACCAGATACCGCTTGTCCTCCTCATTCGCCACCGTGCCGATAAAATCAATCTTCTTTTTGCCCAGCACCTGCGCCGTTCTGCGCATTCCCTGATAGCCTGTATCGTTGGCGTGATTGTTGGCGGTAAGCAGCATATCAAACCCAGCGCCGATAATGGCGTCCACCAGACTGTCGGGCGAATTGAAGGCCGGATAGCCGCTGTACCCCGAACCGCCCAGCGTGGTTTCCAGATTGGTCACCGCGTAGTCCGACGACGACACATAGCTTTTCAGATGTGTATAGATAAAATCAAAATTGTATTTGTTTTTGGAAAGGTAAGCCGCTTTCAGCAGGGCCGTGTGACCGATCACATCCCCCGTCACCGAAATTCTCGCTTTGGATACCTCATGCACGCCTTCGGCTTTTTCCTTGCTGTCCGACGGCGCATCGTCCGCATTGTCGGAACGGCTGACGGTTTTGTCCGCGTCAGGCATAGAATAGATCTCCGCTTTCCCGTCAGAAAGACCGTCCCCTCTGCTGCGGTAGGTAATCAAAAAACTCACCACTGTCAGCACAGCCAGACACACCATACTGACGGTGCGAAGTGTTTTTTCCTTCTGTTTGGATTTACGACGCATGCCTAGTCACTCCCTGCTTCAAAAAGCACCGCCTACGCCGCGGTTATCCACCACTTCGATGCCCAGCAGCTTCACCAGCGCGATGGCCTGTCCGTAGTCGACGGTAGTGCCCTCCAGTTCGCCGCCGAGAAAGACGATCCTGTCAAGGCGGTTGCCCCGCAGATCCATTCCTTTAAGGGACGTATGCGCAAAATCCGCTCCCGTCAGGTCGCACTGCACAAATCGCGTTTCTTTCAGGCGCGACCGGTCGATGTTGCCGGAGGTCATATCACAGGCCACAAAATCCGTTTCCATCATCCGGACTTCCGAAAAATTCACGTAACGGCAGGCGGTGGACTTGATCAGCACATGATTCATCACGCCAAATGTCAGATTCAGACCTGAAATGTTGCTCTCGATGATCTCTGTGCAGGCAATGGAACCCTGCGTCATATTCATAAAGGAAAGATCGCAGTTTTTGAAAATGCAATTGCTGAAACTGACGCCCTCAAAAATGCAGTCGTAAAAACGGCAGTTGATAAAGATACAGCCCGAAATCTCCACATCGGAAATATTGAGGTGCTCCACCGTTTCATCGGTAAACAAAAAACCGTTTACGTCACATTCTTCCACATCCGCTTTGATAAAAACATCAAGCGCGGATTCGTTCTTGTTGAGATGCATGCTGATCTGCGGTTTTTTTCTGTTCATTGCAAGATTCCTCCCTGTCGGTGTTTTTTCTTTTATTCATTTATTTTTAATGATTATTCAATCTTCTGTCATTGACAAAGCCGACGGTTCATAATAATATAATATCAATATCCAAAAAGGACGGTAATGCATATGAACAGTGCGGCTCACAAAACCGCCGTCTTTCTTTTCGCCCTGCTGACGTCTCTAGCGCTGCTTTGCTCCTGCGGCTCTGATCTGGACGGCACTTGGCGTTCCCAGAAAGACCCCGATACCAAAATCAAATTTTCCGGCAGCAAGGTACGCGTCACCTACGGCAGCTTCCGCATCGACGGCACATGGGAAAACGACGAGGAAGGCAACATCGTAATGACGCTGACCGACAAAAACGGCGACAAATACAAGATCGTGGCCAGCGTCACCGATAAGGACGCCCAGCATCTTACCCTCACCAATCCTGACGGAGAAAAAGAGGTTTTTAAGAAATAATCGTTCCGCCGTTCCTATTGCAATTTGTTATGTATAAATAAATAATTACATATTGGAATATTTAAAACTTGTTTTTACCAATCACACCGTGGTTGCTCCGGCGGATGGCGTCGCTCCGGTGATATAGAATCATCTCGGTGGATGTCGTCGGATATACTCAAAGATATATTGCTGCGCCACTCCCGCAAATGGACTGTCCATGAGCGCCGTGCCTCCTGCGAACTCCGTTTCGAGCGCACGGCGTATCCACACATCTATGGGAAAGCATTCCAGCCTTCCGAATCCGTAAAGCAGTGCGCATTCCGCCACCTTGGGGCCGACCCCTTTCAGTAAGCGCAGTTTCTTCCTTGCCTCGTCAATCGGGGCTTTTTTGATAGCATCAAAATCTATGCGGCCTTCTGCCGCAGCGCGTGACAGTTCTGTCAGATAAGCCGCCCGATAACCGCACCCCAGTTCACGAAAGGTTTGCTCCGACACCTCCGCCAGCGCTTCCGGCGTGGGAAACGCATATCCTTCGGCCTCATCCACTGCCTGTTCGCCGCGCAGCGCGGGCGTGCCGCAGAGCAGACAAAGCCGCCCGATAATCCCACGAATACGCGGGATATTGTTGTTTTGGGAAATGACAAAGGAACAAAGCGCCTCCCACGGCTCCTGCGCCAGAATATGAACCCCCGCCGCGTAGGCCGCACATTCGCCCAGACGCGGGTCAATGGCGGTCACTTCCCGCCGGATGGCTTCGTAATCGCGGCTCAGATCGAGATAGCCGCGCCAAAGGCGGTCGTATTCCTGTCGGTCGGCTCCAAAAACGGTCAATGTGCCGCCTTCCTGCCGCATTTCCACATATCTTCCGAAGGCTGTGCCGCACAGCTTGCCGTCCCGTTCCGTCCAGCGAAAACACTGTCCGCTCGTCAGCGTGGCCGCCGCCGAAAACGCGCCGACCTCCACCGTCACAGAAGGCATTTTCCCCATCCCGATGCACCTCATAGTTTGTAATATTTTTAAATAAACATACATTTCGTAATTTTTGTCGCTAAAAATCAGCAATCATTTTGACATGCGGCAGACTGTCTGTCTTTCATTATACCACATACAAAAAATATTACAACATGAAATTTTAAAATTGATTTTGCACAGGGAAAATAGTAAAAATATGCGGTTGCTCTTTATGCAAAAGTGTGTTATAATAATAATGAGAAAATTTGCGGTTTCACCGGTGATTTCACCGGCACGTCATATGGCGGCGCCCAACACCAGCATTTCGCGCAGACGGCTGTAGAGAAAACGGAAGCAGCCCAAAGGAATGGGACATTCGCCGCGGCCGATCTCCACGGTGAAGGCAGGGGCATGGTATTTTTCCATGAACCAGTCCTTGAGTCCCGCCGCTGCCGCGTCGGACTGTGGCTGGCACAGGGCATAACCGGAGGACACCGACAGCACCCGTGCCATCAGATGTGCTCGCGGGGGAGTAAATCCGCGGTAATTCCAATAAATCTCCTCCCCCTGCGAATGAAACGCCATCACATGGCGAAACCTCACTTCCTCGCAAAGCTGCACCACCGCGCGGGTTTCCGGCTCGCTTTCGGGATATTCCCCCGTCCATCCCCCTGCGGAAGGGCCGCAGATGCCGCCGTTCATGGCGACGGAGCGCATTTCATCCCACCCTGCGTCAAAGTTGCGGTTGATATCCACCCCTCGCGCGTTGGACTTCCATCGGCGGCAGAATTCACGGCTGCGGCAGTTTTTCAAAAGGTCGGCGCTCAGATAATCCCGCAATCCGGGGCAGTCGCCGCCATTGATGGCAATTTCAATGCCGTCAGGATTGAGCGCAGGGATGATCGTCAGTCCTCCCGAATGCAGCAGCTTGCCGACATCCATTTCGCACATTCTCTGCCCTTCGCGGTATGCGTGCAGCAGTTCCTCGGCAAAATACAT
Organism: uncultured Clostridia bacterium; assembly: GCA_946182865.1. GTDB lineage: Bacteria > Bacillota > Clostridia > Oscillospirales > Acutalibacteraceae > RUG762. The sequence continues at coordinate 981 of CAMHAV010000095.1, read as the reverse complement.
CATGAGCAGTGTGGTAATCCATTCTCTGCCGTGTACGCCGCCGCAATAAAGCACCCTCCGGCTGCCGCTGCCCATGTGCAGCGCGCATATGCTGCGTCCGAGCAGACTGTTCCCGATCACCGACACCTCCAGCAGGTTGCCATAGGCGGATTTCAGCCGCTCGATCCACATTTTGAGCCTTCCGTCATCCGGCGGCTCGATCTTCACGATTCTATCGCTTTCCTTCATTCGGCATTCCCTCTTTCCCATCATTGGTTCAAGTTTATCATATGAAAAAAAACGGCGTTTCATAACAATGTCCGTTCCATCGTTAAAGGAGACATCATCCATGAATCTCGAAGAAAAAACACTCACACAGACCTACCACTTCAGAGGAAGAATCATCAATCTCCGCGTGGACGACGTGGAACTGCCCGACGGCAGCACGTCCGTAAGAGAAATCATAGAACACCCGGGCGGGGTGTGCGTTGCGGCACTCACTGCGGACGGCCGACTGCCCTTTGTGCGTCAGTATCGCTACGCTTACCGTGAAAACGTCCTCGAACTGCCTGCCGGCAAACTCGAAAAAGGAGAAGACCCCTTTGACGCGGTAAAACGCGAGTTTGCCGAGGAAGTCGGCGCGCACTGCGTCAACTGGCGCAGCATGGGCTGTCTCTATCCTACCCCCGGCTACACCGACGAGATCATCCGTCTTTACGCCTGCGACATCGACGCGGCAGGTGAAAGCCATCCCGACGAAGGTGAATTTTTGGAAGTGGAATATCTGCCGCTCGAAACCGCCGTGCAGATGGTGATGGACGGCAAACTTCCCGATGCCAAGACACAAACGCTGATTTTGAAACTCTGGGCGGAAAAAAACATGAAAAAACTATAAAATGGTTCGTTTCTTGTATTGAAATTTTTATTAAATTGCTTTAATATATTATAAAATATGAAACATGATAAAAGAAGGAGTCCGGTCAATTGAACAACAACAGTAAC
>CAMHAV010000094.1 GCA_946182865.1 uncultured Clostridia bacterium | reverse complement strand
GTAACTATTCAGTGACCCTGAGAAATCCACAATTTCAGGACAAAGTTGAAAGATGGACTGGGACAGAAAAAAATCAGCGAAATGTCAATATACAAGAAGCGAAAAAGGTGGTATGCTGAAGAAAAGGAATGGTGGTGAGGTTATGGCAATGCCAACATATGAGGAGCTTCTTGCAATAATCAAAATGCAGCAGGCTACCATAGAAGAACTGACGGAAAAATTAGCAAAAGCTGAAGCAAGAATCGCGGAATTGGAAGAACAACTGCATAAGGATAGCCATAACAGCAGTAAGCCACCGTCATCAGACGGTTACAAAAAACCTGCGCCAAAGAGTCTGCGTAAGCAAAGCGGTAAAAAAGCGGGCGGACAAAAGGGACATAAGGGACATCATATGGCACTTGAACATCCGGATCGAGTCGAACAAGTATATCCGAATCATTGCGCGGATTGTCCCTACAGGGAGAACTGTGCCAATTTGAAGGTTCACGACTCTTGTTATGTGGTTGACGTTACCGTTAAGAAAGAAACCGTCAAATATCAGATGATGGAATGCAATTGCAACGGCTTTCAGGAAACCGCTGAACGCCCTGCCGGAATCAAAGGAACAGTCACTTACGGCACTGATCTGAAATCGCTGATATGCATCCTGAACACACAGGGAATGGTGGCGATGCAGAATCTTTGCAATATCATCAAAGACCTGACAGGTATCAAACCGAGTGTTGGCACCGTTGCCAATATGCTGCACAGTGCGGCGGGAGTAGCAAATCCCGTCGTGGATACTTTTCCACAACTTTTGCACCAAGAACCTGTTGTGAATTGTGACGAAACAGGAGCAGACGTCAATGGTAAGCTGCACTATGTTCATGTGATGTGTACGGCGAATCTGACTTACTATGCGCTTTCCAAAAAGCGCGGGAAGGAAGCGATGGAACAAATCGGTTTTCTTCCGGAGTATAAAGGGATTGTGGAACATGATTTCTGGCAATCGTATTTCATAGCAACCGAAGCGGAACACGCTATGTGCTGCGCTCATATTTTACGTGAGCTTACAGGCATTTTCGAGAATCATCCGGAGCAGGTGTGGGCGCGTGAGATGTATGATCAGTTGCTTGCCATGCACCAAGCGGCTGATTTCTACAATCAGCATCCGGAAATTACATCACGCCAGCATTACATGGAATGCCTGAAAGTGCATTATGATGAGATTCTCGAAAGAGGCGTGCGGCAAAATCCCATTCCGGAGAAGGAAAAGGGAAAACGAGGGAAACCGAAGAAAGGCACCATTCGTGCCTTGATTGATCGTCTTATTGAACACAAGGGAGACGTCTGCCGTTTTGCAGATAATCCCCTCGTTCCGTTTACCAACAATCAGGCGGAACGTGATCTCCGTATGGTCAAGATGAAAAACAAGGTCATTGGTACGTTTCGTTCCGAACAAGGCGCTAAAGATTTCCTTATTCTCAAGTCCTTTACATCCACCGCTGTCAAAAATGGGTTTACTGCTTTTGATGCGCTTCGTTCCCTCCTTTATGGTCGCTTTTCGCTCGTCACTGAATAGTTACAAAAAATGTTACCTTTTCCACTCTCGCTGCGTGTATTATATGTAAGGAGTTGCTGAGGCATTTGGCGATTCCGGAAGGAGGACGTGAAATGAAAATAAATGGATTCGTCAGCACATTTGACCGTCTGAGAAATAGGCGGCGGCACAGGACGGAGGGCGAACGCGGGCATCATTACAGGCGATTCATGCGTTTTGCGGCGGCGGCGTTGGTGATCGCCATACTCGCTGCTTCCCCGCAGGTAAGGACGATGCTCTGCGCGGCGGGCGAAACGCTGGGGCGTCTCACGGGCATCCGCATCGAAAGCGCCCGTGACGGGCTGGAAGTGGTGGATTACGGGTATGAACGTGTGGCGGTGCGTAAAACCATCAGCCCTGTGAACCGGAGCGTGACGATCGGCGATTTTGCGCTGGAATGGCAGAATCTGATATGGGAGAACACAATATCCGATGCGTATTCTGATTTTTCAAATACTTTCCTGCTGCCTGTAAAAGTCAGTTATCAGGGCGACAGGGAAACATACGGAGACTATCTGCCGCCGTTTCAACTGCAATTCAACGTCGTCGGGTATAAGGATAACAAAAAAGTGGTCGAGTTTGCATTCCGGCACGCGGATTTATACAGTGAGATCGGTGACGAAATGTATCCTTACATGGACACGATAGAATATTATCCCACAAAATTTATCAACGGAAAGCATTCCCCGACGAATGCGTATCTGATGGGATATTACGGTGAAATCATTGATCTGGACACCGATCTGCTGGCGGATCATTATAAACAATACCGGCAGGCTTTCTATGATGTCAACGAATTTGTATATGGAGATGTGAAGGATTTTGAATTAGGTTATTCGCTTTCCTCAGATGATACATTTTGGGATGACGGTTCGGATCCCGAAATAGATGTGATGCCTGACCCATGCAAAAGCTGGAATGAGGGTGCAAAAAACGTCTGTAAGCAGTTGATCCGCGAAAGCGACAGAATGAGCAAAGCGGAAAGAGCGGAGGCGCTGGAAAATGACTTTGCCCTATATTATGATTCTGAAGGCTGGTCGGCTTATTCCTCCGCAGATAACTTCACGGGATATGCGGTCATCTCCGCCTTGCATCCCGACAGATATGAGATTACGACAGCGGAGCTTTCTACCTATACCGCGACGGGCTATGAGGTCGTGAAGACCAGTACCTATTATCCAACGGACACGGTGTATGACAGCTTTGTCAACCGATTCGTGGTCAAATGGAAGGATATGCAAAAGGCGGACTACCGGGTGGTCAACAGGGACTATACCGACCGCCTCAAAAAAGAAACGCCTGCCGCAGCCGAGGCGCTCAGCGGATATACACCCGTGGCATTTCGCCATGTCGGATAGTTGACATACAGGCAAGGAGAAAAACAAATGACAAATCAGGAAGCGATAGAAAAATACGCCGATCTGGTGCATTACATTGCCCTGAACCGGACGAGCCAGCCGTCGGACGCGGATGACGTCTTTCAGGAGGTATTTTTCAGATACATACAAAAAAGTCCGAAATTCAGGGATGACGAACACGGCAAGGCATGGTTCATCCGGGTCACGATCAACGTCTGCAACAGTATGTTCCGGCAGGTGCAGAAGCAGATGAAAAACGAGCAGGAGATCGAAACGGCGGAGGATGTGCCGTCTGACACGGACTTTGCCGCCGAACTGGAGCAGAAGGAGTCGCTGACGGCGCTTCTCAACCGCTTAAAGCCGAGGTACCGCGAGGTGCTGCTGCTGCGGTTTGACTGCGGCTATCCGATCAAGGTGATAGCGAAGCTGACAGGGGAAAATGAGGGAACGGTAAAGACGCTGCTCGTGCGGGGAAAAAAGCAGCTGAAAAAACTCATGGCGAAGGGAGACGATATGCATGAGTGAGCACAGAATGATTGATTTTATCAAGGAGAAAAACCGCCTGCTCGACGGGCAGGCGCATGCGGAGGAATCTGACGGGGGAATCAAGCCGACGGCTTTGGTGCTGCGCGACTATCACGCGCCGGAAGAACTAAAGCGCAAGACGCTCGAAGAAATGGAAAAAAGGAGCGAGGAAAAGAGGGAACGGCAGCGCCGACGCGACAAGACCGCCAGGCGCATGATCGCCACCGCCGCGATCATTGCCATCCTGCTGGCAACCACGCCGCTGGGCGGAATGGTGGTCAGCGCGGCGGAGGAACTGTTCGGAAAGTTTTTCGGAACATATGTTTCCCGTGAGGTGGAAGCCAAGGGAAATTGCTACACGGAATTTGTGCCGATAGATTATCACAATGGAGATGCCGCTGTGATGCTGAAAATCGGCGATCTCGATCAGTATGTGAACATAGACGATTTTGAGTTTGAATTCGGCGATATCATGGTTTGTGAGGATGTTGGAATTGACGGTAACAGCGAGTGGGGTGAAAATGATGAACCGGTCAGCTCATTTGACGCGATACTCGGAAGCCATTTCCTGATGCCTGTCCGGGTCACTCACCACGGCAGCAAGCGTATCTACGGCGGATATATGCCGGGATTCGAGCTGGATATTACGGTTGCAGGCTATAAGGACGGGGAGAAAGCAGTCGAATTTGAATTAAGGAACGACGGTCTTTACAGTGAGGAGGGGGACGAGATCTACCCCGTTAAGAGCGGCGGCGATTATGCGACCTTTGCTTATCCCACCCACTTTATCAACGGAAAACCGACCCCTAAGAACAGCTTTTTGTTCAAGTACAACGGTATGGATTTTTCTTATATCAATCTGGATTTGCTCATGGAGCATTACAAGGCGTTTGTGGAAGCGGATGAGCAAATGAGGGATTACATCTGGGGCAACAATGACTGGTATCCCGAAGAAAAAAAGCAACGCGAGAAAGAACTGGCGGCGCTCGATCATCTGAGCGAAAAAGAATTACAGGAAATCAGACGTTCATTGGAAGAATATGCCCCTTCCGGTATCTCACCGTTTGAGGCAGTGATGGCGATTCAGCCCGACAAATATGTGGTTACTTCCCTGTCATTGTGCGCGGAAAAACCGTCCGGCTTTTATGTGTCGGAAGAAAGCGATCCCGAAACGACTACTACCGGCTACGGCATTTACAAAGAACGGTTTTACGTCAACTGGAAGAACACGCAGTTTGTCTGGTATTATATCGTCAACCAGGACTACGAGCAGGAATGGAAAAATGCCGAATTCATGGAGGAATACGGGAAACCGAAAGCATGGGAGCCTGTTCCGTTTTACGATATAGATGACAGCAGCGGCAGAAAGAGATAATTTTTTCAAATCATAACAGTAAAAACAGGGCTGTCGCACAAGGGAAAATAAAAGTTCCTTGTGTGACAGCCCCTATTTTTTTTGAAAAAAGGCTTCCGTCCCGCCAGCAGGACGCCGTCAAGCCATCATTACGCATTACGAATTACGCATTACGCATTATGAATTACGCATTATGAATTACGCATTATGAATTACGCATTATGAATTAATTCTTCCAGTGTGTGCCAGCCGAGGACGGCGCATTTGACACGGGCGGGCATATGGCTGATGTCCTGCAAAGCGCCCGCCTCTTCGAGACGTTCCAGTTCGTCGTCGGTGATCTGTCCCTTAATCATGCGCAGAAAGATATCGGACAACTCGCGGGCTTCCTCCACCGAGCGGCCGATGATGAGGTCGAGCATCATGTCCGCCGAGGCCTGCGAGATGGCGCATCCGCTGCCCGTGAAAGAACCGTCGAGAATCTTGCCGTCCTCAATGCGCAGGTGCAGCTCGATGTCGTCCCCGCAGGAGGGATTGATGCCCTCCCGGTGGCAGGTCGCGCACTCGATGAGCCGCTTGTGCGCCGGATGGAGGTTGTGGTCGGTGAGAACTTCGTTGTAAAAGGTATTATTCATTGTAACCCATGCTCCTTCTGATCTGCCTGAGACAGGCGATAAACCGTTCGACGTCCTGCTCGTCGTTGTAAAAGGCAAGGCTTACCCGTGTGCTGGACGGGATGCCGAGGTGCTTGTGAAGCGGCTGGGCGCAGTGATGCCCCGCCCGCACCGCGATATGCTGCGAGTTGAAAATATAGGCAATGTCGTGCGGGTGTACCCCCTCTATGGTAAAGGTGAGGATGCCGCAATGCTCCTCCGCCCTGTCCGAACCGAGAATGCTGACATAAGGCAGTCGGGTCATTTCGCTCATGCAGAGCGCCGTCAGTTCCGCCTCGCGCTGTTCGATCGCCTCAAAGCCCAGTTCCTCGATATATTCGATGGCGGCTCCCAGACCTGCCGCGCCGCCCGCGTTGACCGTGCCGGCTTCAAACTTGTGGGGGAGAGGGGCATAGGTCGCGCTCTCGCGGGTGACATATTCGATCATCTCGCCGCCCGATAGAAAGGGGGGCATGGCTTCGAGCAGTTCCCGCTTGCCGTACAGCACGCCGATGCCCATCGGCGCGAGCATTTTATGCCCCGAAAAGGCGAGAAAATCCACATCCAGCGCCTGCACATCCACCGGAATATGCGGCACGCTCTGTGCGCCGTCGCAGACAATCAGGGTGCCGTTGCGGTGGCAGATGGCGGCCATTTCCCGGATGGGATTGACTCTGCCGAAAATGTTGGAAATCTGCGTGATCGCAAAGAGCTTTGTCTTTGGGGTGAGTGCGGCTTTCAGGTCGTCTTCCGAAAAGCGCCCCCGCCGGTCGCACTCTAAAAAGCGAAGCGAGGCGCCTTTCTCTTTGGCAATCAACTGCCATGGCAACAGATTGCTGTGATGCTCCGCAATGCTCACTAAGATTTCGTCGCCCTCATGCAGGAACGCTCTGCCCCAGCTTTGCGCTACCAGGTTGAGGCTTTCGGTGGCGTTGCGGGTAAAGACAATCTCCGCGCTGTCCTTGGCGTTGATGAAGCGCCGCACTGCCTCCCGTGCGCCCTCGTAAACGTCTGTTGCCTTGACGCTCAGATCGTAAAGCCCCCGCAGCGGATTGGCGTTTTCTTCGCGGTAATACCGTTCCACCGCCTGCATGACACGCGCGGGCTTTTGCTGTGTGGCGGAGCTGTCGAGATAAACCAAATCGGGATAAACGCCGAATACGGGAAAGTTTTCCTTGCGAAGCAACTCCTTATTCATCGGCATTTCCTCCTATCATTCCGGTGATTCTGTCGAGCGTCGGCTGATCGGGGATGTGCCGCATCACCGTTTCGATTTTGGCGCGTGCCATGAGCTTGTCAATGCTTTCGCGGCTGAGTCCGCGGGACATCAGGTAAAAGACCGTGTCCTCGTCCAGACGGCCGATAGAAGCGCCGTGACTTCCCTCTACATCCTCCTCGGCACAGAGAATGACGGGCAGTGTCTGATTGACGGCATGCTCGCTCATGAGCAGTACTTCCTCGTTTTCCGCGCCTTTCGCGCCCGCCGCGCCTCGGAGAAAGTCGATGGTGCCGCGGAAGACCTTGCGGGAACGGTCGGAAAGCACGCCCTTGGCTGTAATGTCGCAGGCGGATTTCTGACCGCTGTGACTGGTGTGAATGTTGATATCGAGCGATTCGCTGCCTTTGAGAAGATAGCCGATGTCATTTTGGAAGTGGGAACGGTATCCCGCTAATTCCGCGAAGGCACCGCCGTAAACCTGACCGCCCCCTAAATAGAGCTGCGTCAGCTCGACCTGTGCGCCCTCCGCCTGTGTTGTGCCGATATCGTTGACCAGGGCAAAGTCCGCGCCGACGCGAATGACCTGAATGAAGTGGATTTTTGCTCCCTCGGCGGCGTCCAGCCGTGTTTGTATGGCGGCGCGGCCTTGCGCGTCGTGTGCCGCTGTGTAAAACGCGACAGCCGTGACGGCAGTGTGCGGTGCGGCAGCAATGCCCACCCGATGGGCGGCGTTGGTACCGTCCGTGAAATCGTAATCCAGCCGAAGCGGTTCGTTTACCGATTCGCTCGCGGTAAAGACGGTTTCCGATACGCCCGAACGATCGAGAAGGGCTGACAATTCCTCCCCGCCGCCTGTGCGAAACGGGGCTGCGCCGTGTGGTTCCGAGACGGTCATGCCTGTGGGAATGACCGCCGACGGTGTAAGCGTTTCGGTATATTCCTCCCGCGCGATTTCGGCGTAGTTCATTTTAAGGTGCCGCCATGTGGGCGAGGCGAGTAGGTTGATTTGTATTGCGTTGTTGTGTTCCATGCTGTTTTCGCTCCCTCCGTCAGCCGATGCTGCCTTTCATTTCGATGCCGATGAGGTTGTTCATCTCGACGGCGTATTCCAGCGGCAGTTCCTTGGATACATTGTCCGCAAATCCCCGCACGATGAGCGCCTTTGCGTCCTCCTCGCTGAGTCCCCGCGCCATGAGATAAAAGACCGCCTCATCGCTGATGCGTCCGATTTTGGCTTCGTGTCCCACATCCGCGCGATTGGTGCGGATATCCATAGCGGGAATGGTGTCGGAACGGGACTGGCTGTCGAGCATGAGCGATTCGCAGGAGACGGAACATTTGCTGCCGTGTGCGTTTTCGTTGATCTGCACCGCGCTGCGGAACGTGCTGATACCGCCGCTCTTGGAAATGGAGCGGGTGTTGACATAGGACGAGGTGTCCGGCGCGGCGTGGACGATCTTCGCGCCCGTGTCAAGATTCTGCCCTTCGCCCGCGAAGGTAATGCCGGTAAATTCCGCGCGTGCGCCCCTGCCGTGCAGGATGCTCATGGGGTAGAGATAGGAAACGTGGGAGCCGAACGAGCCGGACACCCATTCCACCTTGCCGCCTTCCTCCACGATGGCGCGCTTGGTGTTGAGGTTGTACATGTTTTTCGACCAGTTCTCCACAGTGGAATAGCGAAGCGTGGCATTCTTGCCGACGTACAGCTCCACACAGCCCGCGTGCAGACTCGCCACGAAATACTTGGGAGCGGAGCATCCCTCGATGAAGTGCAGATAGGAGCCTTCCTCGAGGATGATGAGCGTATGCTCAAACTGTCCGGCCCCCTTGGCGTTGAGCCGGAAGTAGGATTGCAGCGGGATGTCAAGGTGTACCCCCTTCGGCACATAGACGAAGGAACCGCCCGACCACACCGCGCCGTGCAGCGCCGCGAATTTGTGATCGGTAGGAGGCACCAGCTTCATAAAATGCGTCCGAATGATGTCCGCCCAGCGTTCGTCGTGCATGGCGCTTTCAAGGTCGGTGTAGACCACGCCCTGCTCCGCGACCTCGCGGCGGACGTTGTGATAAACCAATTCCGAATCGTACTGTGCGCCCACGCCCGCCAGCGATTCCCGCTCCGCCTGCGGAATGCCCAGCCGTTCAAAGGTGCTCTTGATGTCGTCAGGCACCTCGTTCCAGTCGGTTCTCATGCGGGTCTTGGGGCGGATATAGGTCACGATCTGGCTCATGTCAAGCCCCTCGATCGAGGGACCCCAATCCACCATCGGGGTCTTGTTGTATATTTCCAGTGATTTTAAGCGAAAATCCCGCATCCAGTCGGGGTCGCCCTTTTCCTCCGCGATTTCACGGATGATCTGGGGCGTGATGCCGCTTTCAAAGCGGTCGGCGTCGTCCTCGTCAAAGCGGAAATCGTAGAGGCTTTCATTGAGATGCTCCACCTGTGTTTTTTCTTTCATGCCGCTGCCCTCACTCGACTGTCAGATATTTCTCAAATCCGGCGGCATTGATCTCGTCCACCAGCTCCGCGCCGCCCTGCGCCGCGATGCGTCCGCCCACCAGCACATGCGCCTTGTCCACCGACAGCGATGCAAGCAGCCGCGTATTGTGGGTGATGATGAGAAGCGAGTTTTCGGGATTTTTCTGGAACTCATGAATGCCTTGGGAAACGGTTCTCACCGCGTCCACGTCCAGTCCTGAATCGGTTTCGTCGAGAATGGCGAGCTTGGGGCGCAGCATGAGAAGCTGGAGAATCTCGGCCTTCTTCTTTTCGCCGCCCGAAAAGCCGACGTTCAGTTCCCGCTCGGCGTAGGACTCGTCCATTTGCAGCAGCGCCATGGTTTCCCTGAGGCGTTTCTTGAAATCCCACAGCTTGATGCGCTGCCCGGTCTGTTGCTCCAGCGCGCTGCGCAGAAAGCTGCTCAACGTGATGCCGGGAATCTCCACCGGCGCCTGAAAGGAGAGAAAAATGCCCTTTTTGGCGCGTTTGTCGGCAGACAGCGCCGTGATGTCCTCGCCGTCAAAGACGATGCTGCCGCTTGTCACGGCGTAGCGGGGACTGCCCATGACCGAATAGCCCAGCGTGGATTTACCCGCGCCGTTGGGACCCATCAGCACATGCGTTTCGCCTGCTTTCACATCCAGCGATACCCCGTGCAGCAGTTCTTTTTCCTCCACGGAAACGTGAAGATCTTTGATTTCCAATAAATGAGCCATACCGGCCGCCCTCTTTCGTTTTTATAAAACACATAGATTTTATATGATTTATTGTAAAGGCATTATAACACGCCTCATGCCAAAAGTCAACCATTTTGGTATAGTTTTTTGGAAAGCGTTTGCCGGCGTTATCGCGGGCTTGCTCACGGTCATCAAAGGAACGGTGTTTCTCTGGTGGAATGAGGGCAACAACGTCCGCAACATCAAAACCACCGACGAGGTGGAAAAGAATATCCCCAAGATCACAGCCATGAGCAACTGCGCGCAGTACAGCGGTCAGTTGGTGGCGGTAGGCGGAAAGTTCACCGTTGAAGATGCGTCTGTTTCGGACGAAGTATTTCAGGTCAGCGTCCATTCCGCTGCACTTGACAGAGTGGTGGAGATTTATCAGTGGGAAGAGGAACCCCAGCATTTGTCTGTTGGCCGCCTGTGCCGTCATTGGCGTTCTCGTTTTCCTGCTTAAAGAGAAAGGGGCGTGCCTCCTTGCCGCCGTCTGCGCAGGCGGTCTGATGTGATTCCTCGGTTGATAGGGGATTAATGATTGGCAAGATAGCGTATTAATATGAAACGGGGCTGTCACACAAGGAAAATACAAATCCCGGTGAGACAGCCCCGTTTTTTAACTTTTACAATCGGGTAACGAAAAACAAATAATAAGGAAATTTTTGTTTTTGAATATAGGGAGCATCATGTTATGGCAGGGTATGATGTTTGCTAAGAAAATATAACGCTGCATTTATATGCATTTAGGCGCGTCATCAGCGTAAAGATGTGTCAAAGTATCCGAATCTGCGATTCCCGTCTGGGAAAGGCCTGCCTTTTTTTGGAACATTTTTACACGTAATTCTGTAAAAGGTCCAAAATATCCGGTGCAGCTTTCCTCATCCATATATCCCAGTTTACAAAGCCGTTTTTGCATTTTTTTCACGTCTGCATTCTTGTCGCCTTTTTTCAACGTCTGATAGACCGGTGCGGCAGTGGTGGCAGTGGTAGTGGGAGGTGCGGTGGTGGTAGAGACAGTTGTTTCTGCTGGTGTCTGGGTTTCTGAGGAGTCGGTTGCCTGCTGTGATGCGTCGGAGCGGGAGACAATCGGTTGGGAGAAAACAGGCGGTTCTTTTTTGGTGTTTTTCAAAGGGAGGATATCTTGGGAGAAGAGATATCCTCCTACGCCGGCTGTCAACATGATGATAACGCACAACACAATGAATTTTCCTATGCCGTTTGAGGATTTATGATTGCCCGTGTTTTTGGAAATATCTGATGATGAAGCAGTGGAAACAGATGCAGACGGAGTTTGGATGGACGGATGGGATTCCTTTTGTTCGGTCTGCACGGAAGCTGCGGCCGTCAGGGAAACATCTGAGGCAGTTTCATCCGAATCCTGTGATTGACTGGAATCCTGCTTCCCGTTGGACGCGGTTGCTGTATTGTCCCCGTCCATGTCTGCGTCTGCTACGCTGGTCTTATCGGGCATTATTGAGGCAGCTTCTGTGCCGGTCAAAGGCCCGTCGCAAGGTTGTTCCGTTTCTGTCTGCTCTTTGGTCGTTGCACATTCTTCGGCTGCGGTAGCCTCTGTTTCGGAGGACGTACTGTTTTTTCCTTTTTCCTGTGATTCAGATTTGTTATCGGTAACCGCTGCGGGAGTCAGGGCGGGAGAAGAAGCAGTGCTTTCATCCAGCTTTTTGGCTTGTTCCTCAGATTTGGCAGCGA
>CAMHAV010000093.1 GCA_946182865.1 uncultured Clostridia bacterium | reverse complement strand
TTACACAAAACCATTTTATCCGTAAAAGCCCGCGCTGTTGAGCAATTCCTCTGCGGTTTTCAGCATGCTCTCGGTAATTACATCGCCGCCATTGATACGCGCCAGTTCCTGCTTGCGTTCCTCAAAGCTGAGCGGCTTGACGGAAGTATAGGTGCGGCCGTCTGCCACATTTTTGCTTATCAGCATATGTGTGTCCGCCTGCGCCGCCATCTGCGCCAGATGGGTAATGCAGATAATCTGCCGTGTGCGGGACACTTCGTGCAGCTTCACGCCTACCTTATGCGCGGCCCTTCCGCTGATGCCGGTGTCCACCTCGTCAAAGATCATGGTGTCGATGTCGTCAATATCCGCCAGCACGGTTTTGATCGCCAGCATAATGCGGCTGAGTTCGCCGCCGGAAGCGATTTTGCCGAGCGGCTTAGGCGGTTCGCCGGGGTTGGCGGATATCAGAAATTCCACCGCGTCCGCGCCGTTCTGATTCAGTTCGCACGGCTGGATGCTGACCGCCAGCTTCACGCGCGGCATATCCAGAAAAGTCAGCTCTTTGCCCACCGCTTCGCAGAATTTCTCCGCCGCCTGCTTTCGCAGTTCCGTCAGCCGGGCTGCCGCTTTTACCGTGTCGCGATAAAGTCCGCGCGCCTTCTGCGTCAACTCCGCCACCAGTTCATCCGAACGCTCAATCTGCTCCAGTTCGGCCCGCGCATTTTCCAGAAACGCCAGCGCTTCCTGCTCGTCTCCGTACTTGCGCTGAATGCGGCTGAGCGTTTCCAGTCGGGTTTCAATCTCGTCCAGTTCATAGGGACTGAATTCATTTTCCTCGTTGAGCGAGTGAATTTCGGAGGAAACATCCTCCAGCTCATAGATCAGACCGTTCACCCGTTCTCCCAGACCGACACAGGCCGGCACAATGCCGCTGATCTCCGACAGATAGCCCGCGCACTGCTCCAGCAGACTCAGCGCGCCGTCGTATTCCTCGCCGCCGCTGAGCAGACTGTGAGCGCCTGCCAATGAATTGGCAATTTTCTCGGCGTTTTCGATCATGTCTCTGCGTTTTTTGAGCGTTTCGGTCTCCCCCACGCTGAGGGCCGCACTTTCGATTTCGCCTATCTGATATTGGAGCATATCGGCGCGCCGCGCCTTTTCCGCATCGTCGGTTTTCATCTTGCGAAGCTGTCTCACCGCCGCCGTGTAGGCAGTGAACAACTCCTGATAAGCGTCTATCTGCTCCGAATAGCCGCCCATCATATCCAGATAACGCATGTGACGTTCCACCGACATCAACGCCTGATTTTCATGCTGTCCGTGAATATTAATGAGTTCCCGACCGACGCTGCGCAGCGTGGCAATGGTCGCGGGGCGGTCGTTAATCTTCACGCTGCCTCTGCCGTCGGCGCGAATCTCGCGCTGGAGCAGCAGTATGCCGCCGTCCTCCTCGCTCAGTTCCACGCCCAGATCGGCCAGCGCTTGCACGGTACCCTGTGAGATATCCTCAAACTGCGCGCTGACAAACGCCTTTTGCGCGCCTGTTCTGATCAGTTCGCGGCTGGTACGCTGTCCTAACACCGCGTTGATGGAGTCAATCAGAATCGACTTGCCCGCGCCGGTCTCGCCTGTCAGCACGTTAAACCCCTTATCAAAATTGATTTCCGCCCGCTCGATGACGGCAATGTTTTCAATATACAGCTTACTTATCATGTTTAACCATCCTGTATCTTACCGCATTAAAAGCTTCTGCATTTCCTCCGTCAGCGTCTCCGCATCCTTTTCCGTACGGCAGAGAACAAAAATCGTATCTTCCCCCGCCAGTGTGCCGACGATATTCTCCCGGCTCAGACGGTCTAAGGCGGCGCAGACCGCCTGCGCCATACCCGTGAGACACTTCACACAGACAATATTCTGTCCCCGCGCCACAGACGCGACATTTTCCGAAAAAAGCGTCAAAAACCGATCGGAATTGACGGCGTTCTCCCCGCCCGACTCGGCGTATTTATAACCGCCTGCTCCGTTGGTAATCTTCACCAGACGTAATTCGCGGATATCCCGCGAAACAGTTGCCTGCGTCACACTGTAGCCCGCCTCTTTGAGCCGACCGATGAGTTCCTCCTGCGTTTCGACGTTGTATTTTCTTATGATCTCCAGAATTTTCCTTTGTCTGCCGTTTTTCAAATTCTCGCCTTCTCTTTTTATGTTGGCTTTGCCGTGAATAAGCCCATCTCTGTCAGCCGTGAAGCATCTTTTGGGTAAACACACGGGAAAAGCTGTTGTGCTTGATAATAATGAATTTCGCGTTGAGTTTGGAGCGCTTGATATGCACCGTGCAGCCGTTTTCCAACTGATAGCCGCCGTTGCCGTCAATCGTCAAATACAACTCGTTTTCATAAGTAATCTTCGGTTCAATATCCAGACAGGAGTCGCTGGAAAAAATGACCGAACGATCACACAGTGAATGCGGACACACAGGCGTCAGAATAATGCTCTTGACGCTGGGATCCACCACCGGGCCGCCTGCCGCCAGTGAATAGGCCGTAGAGCCGGTGGGAGTGGCAATAATCAGACCGTCCGCCCGATAGTCCAGACAGACGTCACTGTTGTGCCGCACGTTGAAGTCGATAATGTGGGACATCGCGCCGCGTGACAACACCGCGTCATTGAGCGCAATGCTGCGGTAGCGACAGCCCCCGTTTTGCCTGACGGTAACGTCGAGCATCATGCGCTTCTGGATTTTATAATCCTGTGTGAAGAGCCGCGAAATGAGCGGCAGCTCGGAAAATTCCAGACCTGCCATAAAGCCCAGCCGACCGAGATTCAGCCCCAGCACCGGCTTGTCGTAAATCGCCGCGATTGTCGCGGAGCGGAGGATCGTTCCGTCGCCGCCGATGGCAATCACCGCGTCGCAAGTCTTGGTGAGTTCATTCACGTCGTCTCCCCGTATATCCCACGCGCCACGGTAGGTTTCACAGTCGGACGATACCATCATCACCTTGCCGCCGCACTCATGCAGCTTGTCGCAGAGCGTCAGTGTGTTTTCCAATATTTCCTCTTTACCGTTGTTGGGCGTCACCAAAATCTGCAACCCGCATTTCCTCCTTTCGCCTTTTGAAAGTCTGAAGAGTGGAGTTAAGGAAGGCGCAAAGCGCCTTGGAAACATATATTCTAAGTTCACAGGGCTTGTGCAACTCCACTTCCCACTGATCACTAACGGCTAACCACTTCACACTAACTAAGAGCCGCGTGCGACTCGCTCACCAGCGCCTTAACGTCAAAATCAACGGCGGACGGCGCGTTGTCGTCTTTCACGGCGTAGATCAGATATTCGATGTTTCCCTCGGGACCCTTGATGGGCGAGTAATCCAGCGCCATCACACGGAACTGCTTCTCCGCCATCAGCGCAAGAATTTTTTCGATGACCTCGCGGTGAATCTCCGGCTCCCGCACCACGCCTTTCTTCCCCACCTTGCCTTTGCCAGCCTCGAACTGCGGCTTGATAAGGCACATAATCTCTCCGCCGTCCTTCAGCAGTTCCCGCACCACGGGAACCACCAGCGTCAGCGAAATAAACGAAACGTCCACGCTGGCAAAATCCAGTTTGTCCGGAATCTGTTCCGGCGTGACATAGCGGATATTGGTGCGTTCCATATTCACCACACGGGGGTCGTTGCGCAGCTTCCAGACGAGCTGTCCGTACCCTACGTCCACCGAATACACCTTTTTTGCGCCGTTTTGCAGCATGCAGTCCGTAAAGCCGCCGTGAGAGGCTCCCACGTCCATGCAGATCTTGTCCTGCAAATCCAGTCCGAACACCTTCACCGCCTTGTCAAGCTTCAATCCGCCGCGGCTGGCAAAGGGCAGCTTTTCCCCGCGCACTTCGATCTTGGCGTCGGCCTTGATCTGAGTGCCGGGTTTGTCTTCTTTCTGGTTGTTGACAAACACAATCCCCTCCATGATCATGGCTTTGGCTTTTTCGCGGCTGTCCGCCAGTCCCGCCTCAAATACGGCAGTGTCCAATCGTATTTTATCGCTCAAATTACGAAACCGTCCTTCCGATGGGTCTTTATGCAGATTGCAGTGCAGTCATTTTTGGCGCTGTAAATGAGAATTTAGAGCGCTCGCAAGCTCGCTAAGATAATAGATAATAAAGAATAGATAATAGAAAAGGAGCGCTTGCGCGCTGAATATATAATTCAAGGCGCTCTGCGCCTTCCTTCTATCTATTCGTTATTATTTCTTATCTATTATCTATTATCTTAGCGCAGCTCCGCTGCGCGCTTAAATTCTCATTTAACGCATTATTTTACGATCGCCTGCAAAATTAATTCCCGTGCGCAAATTGCGTGAGCAGCGTCCGGTACATACCTTCTTCGTCAAGTCCCAGCTTGGCCAGAGAAGCGTTGACCGACGCGTGAGGCACAAAGCATTCGTCCGGCGCAACGACGGTATAGCGTCCCTGCCAGCCTGCCTCATGCAGCCGCGCGCACATATCCTCCCCCACGCCGCCGTGCTTGATGCCTTCCTCAAAGAAAACAATGCTGTCAAACTGTTTCGCATACGCCAGCGCGTCCCCCGCGATCGGCTTGACCAGACCGAGCTTGAGCACACCCACGGCATGTCCCTCCGCCTGCAGCTTTTCACTCGCCTGACACAGGCTGCCGAAGATGCGACCGTAGGTGACAGCCAGCACGCCCGATTGCACGGAACCGAGTATATCATAATCACTGCCCTCCGCGGCAAATCCCTCCGGCTTGTATTTTTCGGAGCCGCGCGGATAGCGAATGGCCGTCACGCCGCTGTAGTCGTACATGCATTTGCGGAGCATGGGCATCATCTCGCTGAAATACGCGGGGCAATAAATTCTCACATTCGGCACCGTGCCGAGCATCGCTGTATCAAACAGCCCTTGGTGCGTTTCGCCGTCCTCACCCACAATGCCTGCCCGGTCCACCGCCAGCGTCACATTGAGGTTTTGTATCGCCACATCATGAATGATCTGGTCATAAGCGCGCTGCAAAAAACTGGAATACACCGCGAACACAGGACGCATATGATTGGCCGCCATGCCCGCGCAAAAAGTCACGGCATGTCCCTCGGCAATGCCCACGTCAAAGAAACGGTGCCGGAAATTGGTAGCAAAATTTCCCAATCCCGTGCCGGATTTCATGGCGGCGGTCACGGCGCAGACACTTTCGTCCTGCTCCGCCAGCTCGCTGAGACTCTGCGCGAAAACATCCGAAAAAGTAGTGCTGCCGTGCTTGGGTTCGCCCGAGTCAATGTCAAAGCCCGCTATGCCGTGGAATACCTTGGGTTTCAATTCGGCAGGCTCGTATCCCTTGCCTTTGACCGTGCAGATATGAATCAGCACCGGGCGGTCGGGCATGGATTTCGCCACATTCAGTGTGCGTTCCAGCACCTTTTCATTGTGACCGTCCACCGGCCCTATGTATAAAAATCCCATGTCCTCAAAAATCGTGCCGCGTCGGTGCAGAATCGCCCCTTTCAGCGCGTTTTTGGAACGGAATAATACGCCGTTGATTTTTCTCCCCAACCACGGAATCCGGTTCAGTCCCCGATAAAGCTTGGTTTTAAAGCGGATGTAGGTGTGCCGCGTGCGGATGGCGGCGAGATAACGCGCCATCGAACCGACATTTTTGGAGATCGACATTTTGTTGTCATTGAGAATGACGATGGTTCTCTGTGGCAAACGTCCGAGGTTGTTGAGTCCCTCGTAAGCCAGACCGCCGGTGAGCGCACCGTCACCGATCACCGCCACCACATAGCCGTCATCCCCCTGCAGTTTTTTGGCCGCCGCCAGGCCGCTCGCCGCCGAAATCGAGGTGCTGCTGTGTCCCGCGATCATCGGGTCATGCTCGCTCTCGCTCGGCTTGGGAAAGCCCGACATACCGCCTTCGGTGCGAAGCGTGGAGAACCATTCGCGCCGTCCCGTGAGCAGCTTGTGGGTATAGCACTGATGTCCCACGTCAAAGACAAACTGATCGTGCGGGGAATCAAATACGCGGTGCATAGCCACCGTCATTTCGACCACCCCGAGATTGGAGGCAAGATGTCCTCCGTTGAGCGCTACGGTTTCAATCAGGCGCTCCCTGATTTCCTCGCAAAGCTGCGTTATTTGTTCCTGACTGAAAGCCTTGATGTCAGCAGGGGAATTGATGGTATCCAATAATCCAGCCATTTCCATGAACCACCCTTATCGCATGAATAACCCCACTTACGGCAGGGGAATAATCAAGGGAATCAGAATTCCCGTAAAAACGCCGCCCACAACCTCGAGAGGCGTATGACCCAGCATTTCCTTCAATTCCTTGATATCGGGATCATCCGATTCCTCATCAGCGGAATTTTTGAGCATCTGATTGATGATCTTGGCGTGTTCTCCCGCCTCGTGCCGCACGCCCATCGCGTCGTAAATCACGATGGCCGCCAGCGCCACAGCCAGCGCGAAATAGGTCGATTGCACGCCGTTGAACCGCGCACAGGAAATCACCAGCGCCGTGACGGTGGCAGAATGGGCACTGGGCATGCCGCCCGCTCCGCGCAGGCGTTCAAAATTCAAATCGCGGTTGATAAAATAATTGATGAAAAATTTACAGATCTGCGCGGTCGCCCATGCGGACAGCGCACAGACCAGCACATAGTTGTGAATCAGATCACTCAGCGTATTCATGGTGATGCCTCCCGTCAGTTGATTCTCTCGGCCAGCATTTGCGCAAACGCCGCCAGGAATTCCGCCTTTTCTCCCAACGGGGCAACCGCCTCCACAGCCAGCGCCGTATATCTGGCCGCTTCTTCGCGGGCTTTGTCCAGCCCCAGCAGCGACACATAGGTGGATTTGTCGTTTTCGATGTCGCTTGCCACCGGTTTGCCGAGAGTAGCCGCGTCGCTCGTCACGTCAAGAATATCGTCCGTAATCTGGAAAGCAATGCCGATATTTTCCGCGTAAACGTCAGCAATGTGCAACAGGTCTTCCCCGCCGCCCGCGACGATCACACCCATCAGACAGGCGGCCTTGATGATCGCGCCGGTTTTGCCGGAATCCATCAGACGCAAATCTTCCATGCCGACGTTTTTGCCTTCGTTTTGCAGGTCGATGACCTGTCCGCCGACCATCCCCGCCGCTCCGCAGGCGTGCGCCAGCACACCCGCCGCTTTCACGGTGAGGGCGGGACTGACGGTGCTGCGGGTCAGCATGGTTTCAAAGGCCAGCGGCTGAAGCGCGTCACCGGCCAGCAGTGCGGTGTCCTCGCCGAACCGAATATGACAGGAGGGCTTGCCGCGTCGCAGGTCGTCGTCGTCCATGCAGGGCAGATCGTCATGAATCAGCGAGTAGCTGTGTATCATCTCCACACCGCAGGCAAAGGGCATCGCGTCCTCGGGATGTCCCCCCGCCGCGCGGCAGAATTCCAGCGCGAGAATGGGTCGAATGCGCTTGCCCGCGTCGAGCAGGCTGTAGCGCATCGCCGCAAGCAATTCGGGATGCAGCGAACCGCATTCGGCAGTATATTGATCCAATGCCGCCTCGATTTTAGGCAGCCATTCGTTTTGTCTTTCTTTCACAATATGGCTCATGATCATCAAATCCACCTTTATGTTAAAATTAAAAACGATTCGGTTTGTCAAACGCTCTTGTTCTCCAACATGGTAACTTCCTGACGGGCGTTTTGAAGCTGCTGTGTGCACCATGCGGCCAGACCCGCGCCCTCCTTGTATAATTCGAGCGATTTGGCCAGCTCCGCTTCACCGTCTTCCAGCAGATTGGCAATTTCCTCCAATCGCAGCATAGCCGCTTCAAAGCTCTTCGGTTCGTTGATTTTGTCTGCCATTATGATTCTACAACCTCTCTTGTGACTTTTTCCACCCGGCACTGTGCCGCGCCGTCGAACAGTCTGATGCTGATTTCGTCTCCCTCTGCCACCGCCATTACGGAATTCACAGGAGACTGTTCTTTATACACAACCGCGTAACCGCGCCCCAGCACCGCCAGCGGACTCAGCGCCGCCAAACGGGAAGCGTTTTCACGCAGTGCGGTATCGCAGGATTGCAGTTTGTCCTTCATGGCGCTTTGCAGCCGCGAAGTCAGTTCGTCAAGCTGACGGCTTTTGTTCTCGGTGAAGCCGAGCGGATTTTTCATGCAGGAAAGATGCATGACCGCCGTCACGCGCGCTTCTCCCATTGTGATTTTGCGCTCCATCGCCGCTTTGCTTTTGGCCTCGAACTGTCGAAGGTATCCCAGCACGCCCGCGCTGTCGGGCACGGCCAATTCCGCCGCCGCCGATGGCGTGGGAGCGCGCATATCCGCCACAAAATCGCAAAGCGTAAAGTCCGTCTCATGCCCCACGGCGGAGATCACGGGAATGCGTGAGGCGGCAACCGCGCTCACCACTTCCATGCTGTTGAACGCCCACAGATCCTCCATGGAGCCGCCGCCGCGGCCGATGATGATTACGTCACTGTCGGCTCTCTGATTGACCGCCCGGAGCGCCCTTGCAAGTGCCGCGGGCGCGTTTTCCCCCTGCACCTCCGACGAAAAGATTTCCACCTTGGTCAGCGGATATCTGCGCCCTAAAATATTCAGGATATCGCGGATCGCCGCGCCTGTGGGGGATGTGATCACCGCGATTTTCCGCGGGAACTGCGGCAGCGGCTTTTTGCGCTCGGGCGCAAACCATCCCTGCTCTTCCAGCTGCCTTTTCAGCTTTTCATACGCTTCATACAGCGCGCCCACGCCGTCCGGCTCGATGCTGTCCGCAATGATCTGGTACTGCCCGGACGGTTCATAGACGGAAATACGTCCGTGAACCAGCACGCGCATACCGTTTTCGGGCATGAATTTCAGCGTGCGGTTCTGCCATTTGAACATCGCCGCCGAAATGGTCGCGCCCGCGTCCTTGACCGAAAAATAATAATGTCCCGAACTGTGACGCTTGAAATTGGAGATTTCCCCCATCACAGTGACGTCGCTCAGCAGCGTGTCGTGATCCATGAGCGACTTGATATATTTGTTAATCTGACTTACTGATACAACTTCCAAAACAATACTCCTTATTTGTTTTGACTGCGTGCGGTCAGCACCGCGATGCCTGCCGCATTGTCGCAGGAGAAATCCGGCGCCGCAAAATGCGCGTTCGGATATCGTGCCGTAATCGCGCGCCGCATGAGGCCGTTCGACATCACACCGCCGGCGTAGACCAGCGGTAAATCGCCGTATTTCACCGTCAGCGCGTCGGTCATGGCGATGATGGCATTCATCACCGCCGTGAGACAGTATTTCGAGATGTTCTCTTTAGGCTGCCCCTGCGCGAACATTTTTTGGCACTGGTTTTCAATGCCGGATAGCGAACAGTCGCAGCCCTTCATAACGGGTCTGTATTTGATGTCTTCCGTGCAGGTCAGCGCGAGTTCTTCCAGATATTTTCCGCCGGGGAAAGGCAGTCCCAGCATGACGGCGGTGCGGTCAATCGCCTGCCCCGCCTTGAGGTCGAGCGACTGCGCGATCATTTCCGTTTGAAAATGCAGCCCGTCTCCCCTGACCAGCACCGCCTCGGTAGTGCCGCCCGACACATGGAACGCGATGAATTGACCGTTCATCAGGTTAAGCCGTTCCGCCGAATAGAGCGCCGCCGCAATGTGTCCCTCCTGATGGGAAAATGCCGCGAACGGAACGCCCATCACATCCGCGAGAATACGCGCCGTACCGCTGCCTACCGTGAAGCAGGGCATATACGATCCGTCCACGCTGCGCGGACGAACCGACGCGCCTACCGCCGCCAATCCTTCCAACGCGCCGTATTCCTGCCGCAGCGCGGCGATCATCTGCGGAAGCTGCTGCGTGTGGTGAAAGACCGCGTCACTCTGACGAATGCCCTTCTCCCCCGCCTTGACGGGAAGCAGCATTTTCTGCTGTGTCACCCTGCCGCTGTCGCTGTCATACAGCGCAGCCGATGTGGTGTAATTGCTGGTGTCAATGCCGAGATACAGGCTCATTGCGCCTCACCTTCGCCGTCCTTGGCAGAAGAAGCCGCTTCCGGATTGCTGCCGCCCGACGGCTTGATTTCACCCGCGGTGTACGCCTTCATAAAGCCGCCCAGCACGCCGTTGACAAAGCCCGCTTCGTCTTTTTCACCGAATTTCTTGACCAGCTCGATGGCCTCGTTGATGGAAATGCGCGGCTCGAGATCGTCCACATACAGTATTTCATAAATGGCCAGCCGCAGCGCCGCCAGCACAACCCTCGACATTCTGCGGATATGACGGGCGCGGGAATAAGCGGATATGTAACCGTCGATTTCTTCCTGATGGGCAGACACTCCCTCGGCCACCTGCTGCGCATAAGGCGAAATCTCCGCGTCACGCGCCGCCTGTGCGCACATAATAATGCTGTCCACACTGTCCGCGCCGAACGATCTTTCAAAAATAAACTCAAATGCTTGCTGTCTTGATTCACGTCTGTTTAACATTCCGGTTCCTCCATTGGGAATGAATGGTTTCAATCAATAAAATGCCATTCTGATTCTTAACTCTGATATTATAACACACCTGCTGTCACTTTCTCAACAGTTTTATGATGAATTTCTTTGAATTTTTCTGATTTTTCTTGCCAGTCCGCACGATTCATGGTAAAATGACATAGATCCTTTTTCCTTTTTTCATTTTACAAGCGGAGCGTGAACGAAAATGAACGAAAAACGCCGGGAAAAACTGCTGACATTGTATTTTGACCTCGCGGACACGGAACACTATTACAAAAGCCCCGATGAATACACGGACTATCTGTCAGACATTTACACGCGCTTCTGCGTAGCAAGGGAGCGGCCCGAACAAATCAGGACATGGATGACCTTTCTTCACGGCCTGTCCCCCAACCGTCTGCTTTATCTGGGTATCATGCGTTCGCTGGAGCAGCGGGACTGGTCGCTGCTCAACGACGCGCTGGCTTTCACTTCGGTGACAGAGCAGCTCAATATCTCCGACTCCGGCTACGACCACTGCATCTATGGCTGGAACCTGCTGCCCCTCCTTCTGTCAGCCAACCGATGGGAGAATATTCCCAAAATCTTCCCCAGGGAAAACGGACTGAGTGTCAACGGACACCGCGTCTGCAAGGCAGTTACCAATCTGGTGATGTACCTGTATTACCGTGAGGAAGCATGGAAAGAAGCCGTGCAGGACGAGGGACGGCACATCCTGAGCATCAAAGAAACCGTCGAGAGCAAGGCGGTTGTCTCCTGCCTCCTGCACCTGACAGACGAAAATTTTGAGGGATTTTCCGCTTCTCTCAGTGACGTGTGCAAGGGCAGGAAGCGTTCTCATGACTTTGGCGAGAGCAAATTCACCCGCGAATTTTCTTTTTTCGCCCTCGGTCTGCTCAATCTGTGTCATTATCTCTTTCCCGACAGTCTTGACCGCGTCGCGCTTCCCGCCGACGAAAACTTTCTTATGGATCTGCATCTATACCGGAAACAAAACCGCTTTGCGTCCGGAGCGCTTCCCGCTTTCCAGCCGCCGCTGGAACTGGTCAACGATATCCTCCGTACAAAGCTTCCGGTCATGCACCTGTGCGGCAGCGGCAAAAAACAACTGACCGACGTCAGCCGTTATCGCGAGGATTTTGTCAACGCGGTTCTGGAAGGAC
>CAMHAV010000092.1 GCA_946182865.1 uncultured Clostridia bacterium | reverse complement strand
ACTCCCACGCTCGCATTCGCTCGCTAGTTATGCGCTGCGCTATGCTTTTTTCTTTATTTATTCCGCTAAATTCTCATTTACACTAATCAGCTACGAACGAAAGGACGAGGTGCTATGAAAATACAAGCGAATGCCAAGATCAATCTGACGCTGGATATATTGGGGAAGCGTCCCGACGGCTATCACGATCTCGTGATGATCATGCAGTCGGTGGGGCTGCATGATGTCGTGACCGTCAGTCTGAACGACAGCGGCAGAATTTCGGTGAAAAGTGAAATAGGTTTACACGACGGAAAAGTGAAAAGTATATCGGCTTTACCTGTCGATGACGAGAGCAACATCGCCTACAAAGCGGCGAAAGCCTTCTTTGACTATGCCGCCATCGAGGGACAGGGCGTGTCCATCGGGATCGAAAAAAATATCCCCATGGAAGCGGGCATGGCCGGCGGCAGCGCGGACGGCGCGGCGGTCATTGTCGCGCTCAACCGGCTGTGCGGCACGGGCTACAGCGACGCGCAGCTCTGGGAGATCGGCGTGAAAGTGGGGGCGGACATTCCTTTCTGCATTACGGGCGGCACCATGCTGTCCGAGGGCAAGGGGGAAATCCTCAGCCCTTTGCCCCAGCTGGCGGATTTTGCCGCGCCTCCGGTCATTCTGCTTTGCAAGCCGGAGGTGGGCGTGTCCACCGGCAAGGCCTATGGCGCGGTGGACGGCTGCGACCCCTCGCAGATCGTGCAGCCCGATACCGAGGGCATGAAACGCGCGCTCGCCGCGCAGGACAGTAAGCGTCTGGCGGCGTGTCTCGGCAATGTGTTTGAACAGGTGCTTCAGATTGCGGAATGCGAGCATATCAAGGAAATCATGCGGGAGCAGGGCGGCGCGCTTGGCGCGTGCATGACGGGCAGCGGCACCACGGTGTTCGGCATTTTCGACGATGAGGACAAGGCCGCGTCCTGCGCCGCCCTGTTGAAAAAGGAGTATGCCAAGGTGTACCTCACAAGGGCAGAAAGCTGCGGCTGCAAAGAAATCCCGGAATAAATTATTTTTTGCGACATGAATAAAATGAGAATCCTCCGTCAATCCTTACAGCGAATCCATTCACGAGATTGACGGAGGGTATTTTATCATGAAACGACTGGAAATTTCTTTGCTGATTGCTTTGCTGTTTGGGGCGGTGCTGCGCATGAGCGCCCTGCAAATCGAATGTGACGGCATTCGCGAAAGCGTGCTGCGGCTGCATGTGCTGGCCAATTCCGACACGGCGGAGGACCAGCAGCTCAAGCTGGATGTGCGGGACAGATTGCTCGAAGTGGGCGGAGAGCTGTTTTCGCAGGCGAAAAACCGCGAGGACGCGATCAAAAGCGCGGAAAGCCATCTGGCTTACCTGCAAAAAGAGGCGGAAAAAGTGGTGCAAGCCGAGGGATATCAGTATCCCGTGGAGGTCAGGCTCGAAGAAACCTATTTTACCACCCGCAGTTATGGAGAAATCACCCTGCCGGCGGGAAATTACCAAGCCCTGCGCGTGGTCATCGGGGAGGGAGAGGGACATAACTGGTGGTGCGTGATGTTTCCGCCGCTTTGCCTTTCCGCCGCTTCGGAAGACGAGACGCAGCTGGAGGACGTGCTTGACCCGCAGCAGTTGGAGCTGGTGCAAGGGTCAGAATATGAAATGAAATTCAAATGTGTGGAATTATATGAAGAATGGAAGCGTTCGTGGGAGGCATCAGACGCAGCAGTGTCTTCGAAGGCAGTGTCCCAAAATAAGAACTGCGGTCAATTTTGATATTGCATTCCCGTCACGGATATGGCATAATGATAAAAATAAAAAATACAAAAATCCCGACGGAGGTGAACGACAGGTGAAAATCAAGATTGTCACGGGAACGGCCGGCAGCGGCAAAACCCGGTATGCGCGCCGCCGCGCCGCCGAGCTGGCACTGGCCGGACAGCGGACGGCGCTGCTGGTGCCGGAGCAGTTCTCGTTTGAAACCGAGCGCGCTATGCTGGAACTGCTCGAACCGTCCCACGCCGACCGTGTGGAGGTATTCAGCTTCACACGTCTGGCGGACAAAATCGCCCGTCAGGTGGGCGGCCTCGCGGGGCGCAGGCTCGACGAATGCGGACGCGCGGCGGTGATGAGCGTCGCCATGTCGCAGGTGCAGGATCATCTCACCCTGTACGCGGGGGGCAGAAAGGGGCAGGAACTGATTGCCAATCTGCAGGCGGCGGTGGGCGAATTCAAAAGCTGTGCGATTTCGCCGGAATTGCTCGCGGAGACCGCCGAGCAGGTGGAGGAATCGGTGCTGTCGCAGAAGCTGCGGGAGCTGTCGCTGATTTACGGCGCTTACAACGCCTGCATCGCCAATATCGGCTCCATCGACCCGCTGGACGACCTGTCCCGACTGGCGAAACAGCTCGAGGAGTGGGATTATTTCGCGGATATGACTGTCATTGCGGACAGTTTTACAGGCTTTACGCGGCAGGAATGGCTGGTGCTGGAGCAGATCGCCGCGCAGTGCGGGGAAATGGAGATCACGCTGTGCTGTGACGACGCGCGGGGCAGGAAAGGCGGCGCGCGGACGACCGAGGATAAACTGGATCTGTTCGCGTCGGTCTATCAGACGGTGGA
This sequence comes from uncultured Clostridia bacterium, assembly GCA_946182865.1. Taxonomy (GTDB): domain Bacteria; phylum Bacillota; class Clostridia; order Oscillospirales; family Acutalibacteraceae; genus RUG762. Next base: position 9,019 of record CAMHAV010000092.1, on the reverse strand, counting down.
CGCGCTCAGGGAACTGACCGAGCAGCGGCAGGGAAGTCTCGCCTTCCGACATCTGGACGGTCATCCCCGTTTTGCCAATGAAGCCATGCAGCGGGCGGAGGCGGGGATTTTCCGAACCGCCGCGACGCAGCCCTATCCGGACGCGACGGAGGAACTGACGGTTTACGCGGCGGCGGACAAATACGATGAGGCGGAGTTTACCGCCCGCGAGATTCGCCGGCTGGTGCGGGAAGAGCATATGCGGTGGCGGGATTTCGCCGTCATCTGCCGCACGGCTTCGGACTACCAAGCGCCTATGCTGCGTGCGCTGGAAATGCAGGGCATCCCGTATTTCTGCGACCGGAGAGCGGTCATCACCGATCTGCCGCTGGTGCGGTTCGTGCTGGCGGCGCTGGAGATCGTGGGGGGACGCTGGCGCACGGAGGATATCATGCGCTGGCTCAAAACGGGTATGCTGACCGACGTGAGCTATGTGGACGCGGCGCGTCTGGAAAATTACTGCTTCCTGTGGGGCATCAGCGGCAGCAAAAAGTGGAAAAGCGAGTTTACCCTGTCGCCCTACGGCTATTCTGACCGTGAGCAGGAGGGAGAAGCCGCCGTTCTGGCGCAGATCAACGCCTCACGAGAGTGTATAGTGAATCTGCTTGACAGATTTGAAAAGTGCATGAAGGACGAAAATGCCACAGGTCGTGACATGGCGGCGGCGGTTTATGAACTGATTGACGGCGCGGGCGCGGCGAAGTGCATCGAGCGCATGCTGCCCAAGCTGTCTCCCGCAGACGCAGACGCGCAGGGGCAGGTGTGGCAATCCCTGATGAACGTCCTCGACCAGCTCGCGGACATCTTAGCGGATGTCAAGGTGTCGTTCCGCGAATTCACGGAACTCTTTACCCTGATGGTGGGGCTTTGCGATGTGGGGCATATTCCGCAGGGGATGGATGAGGTGGTCTTTGGCGCGGCGGACAGAATCCGCACGCCGGACGTGAAAGCCGTGTTTGTCGTGGGAGCCAACGACGGCGTGTTCCCCCTCACACCGTCGCAAAGCGGATTGCTCACGGATAACGAGCGCAAGCTGCTCATCCGGATGAAGCTGCCCCTGTCGGGCGATCAGGAGGACAGCGCGGTGTCCGAGCAGTTTCTTGCCTATCACGCGATGACCTGCGCCTCCGAAAAGCTCTATGTCACCTACGCAAAATCATGTAACGGTGAAACGCTTTACAGCTCTGACGCGGTGTCGGAACTGCTGCGGACGGTGCCGAATTGCCGTCAGATGACGAAAAGCGGTGAACTCACGCTGGATATGATCGAACATGTCGAGGCGGGCTTCCTGCTGGCGGCCGGACGGATGGGGGACAACAGCGAACTGGCGGCTTCTCTGGTGCAGTGTTATGCCGACAGGAGCGAATATGCCGACAAAATCGCGGTGGTGCGCAGCGCCAACGTGAAAAGCGAATATGCTTTACATAATAAGGAGCAGATTTATTCGCTGTTTGGCAGGAATATCCGCGTTTCGGCCTCCAAAGCGGAGAGTTTTTACAACTGCCGCTTTCAGTATTTTTGCAAATATGGCATGAAAGCGCCGCCCCGTCGCCGTGCGGAACTCAATCCCCTCGAATACGGCAGCGTGGTGCATTATGTATTGGAACAGCTTCTCAAAGAAAACGATATCGGGCAGTTGGTAAATGACGAGCGATTGAATGACAAGATTAAAGACTGTCTCCGGCGATATCTCGATGAAGTGATGGGTGGCGTGGAAATGAAATCCGCGCGGTTTCTCTATCTCTTCCGGCGGCTGGTGGGAACGCTGACGGTGCTGGTGGTGCAGCTCGGCGAGGAATTTGCCAAAAGCCTCTTTACCCCCGAAGCCTTTGAACTGCCCATCGACGGCACGCAGGTGCAGCCCTTGTCCCTCCCGCTGTCCGACGGCACGAAGATCGTCGTCGGCGGCAAGATCGACAGGGTGGACGTGTTCCGCAAGGACGGCGTGCGCTATCTCCGCGTGGTGGATTACAAGACGGGGAGTAAGGAGTTTGTGCTGAGCGATATTCTGTCGGGGCTGAATATGCAAATGCTCATTTATCTCGATATCCTCTGTGACCGCGCGCTTGCGGCCGAGGACAACAGTCCCGCCGGCGTGATTTATTCGCCCGCGTCCCTCAAAAAAGTGGCGGGTGTGCGGGGGGAAACCTCCTACGACAAGGAACGGCAGGAAATGCTCAAAAAGAACGGGCTGATTGTGGACGATTCCGACGTGATCAACGCAATGGAAATCGGCATGGAAAAAAAGGTGGACAAAAAGGCCAACGCCGGCGTGAAAGGCGCCACTACCTTTCTTTCGTCCACCTATGTGGCCAATCCGACCCAGTTTGCCGAGATTCGCGGCTATATGCGGGGACTGCTCCGCGAGATGGGGGAGGCTCTCCACCGCGGCGAGATTCAGGCGCTGCCCGCCAAGGGAACCTATGACGCGTGCGCCTATTGCGATTATCGCGTGATGTGTTCGCAGGAACGCAAGAACACCGGGCGGGAGATCCGAAAAAAGAGCATGACCGAGACAATGGCGCTGATTGAAAAGGCAGCGCCGGAGGGCGAAAGACAGGGAGAGGAGGAGAAGCATGAGTGAGAGAAAATGGACGCAGCAGCAGCGCAGCGCCATTGACGCGCACGGCGGCACGGTGCTGGTGTCGGCGGCGGCGGGTTCGGGCAAGACGGCGGTGCTGGTGCAGCGCGTGATCGAAAAACTGACTTCGGATGACCCGGCGATTGCCTGCGACGCCGACCGCCTGCTCATCGTCACCTTTACCCGCGCCGCCGCCGCCGAGATGAAAGAGCGCATTGCCGCTCAGTTGCAGCAGCGATTGCAGCAAAATCCGTGGGATTCCCGCCTGCGCCGGCAGATGATTTTGCTCAAAAAGGCGCAGATCAGCACGATTCACTCCTTTTGCAGCTCGCTGATACGCGACCATTTCTACCAGCTCGAAATCTCGCCGGATTTTCGCATTGCCGACGCGGCAGAGCTGAAAATCATGCGGGAAGAATGCGTGTCCGAGGTGCTGGAGCAGTTTTACGCGGAGGCAGAACCCGATTTTATCGAGCTGGCGGAACAGCTTATCGGAGAAAAAAATGACGTGGAGCTGTCGGAGCTGATCAAAAGTCTGGAAGATCATGTCAGTTCCTGCCCTTTCCCGGAGGATTATCTCGACTGGCTGGAGCATGCCTATGAGGGAGAGAACGCGTCGGACAGCATCTGGGCGCGTGCCACGATGGAGGGCGTGCGCAAGGCTGCCGAATACGCCATGCTCTATAACCGTATGGCGGCGGACATCGCGTCGTCCGATGAAAAGCTGGCCGAAAAATATCTGCCCTCCTTTGAGAAGGACGCGGAGGTGCTGGAGGAGATTCATGCGGCGGCGGTTGGATGTCAATGGAATAGGCTTTACAAGGATGCTTCGACCGCCGAGGTGGCCCCCTTGGGCAAGGGAAGAAATTTCCCCCCGGAGGCGGAAATCGCCAAGGCAGCGCGTTCCGTCGTCAAGGACACGCTGCTCGACATCCGCCAAAGCGTGATTTCCGACGAGGCACAATTTGTAAAGGAAATTAAGTTCACAGGTAAAATGGTGAATGTTCTCATCAAAATCCTGCGGCAGTACATGGCGCTGCTGCGTGAGAGCAAGCAGCGCCGCAAGGTGCTGGATTTCGGCGATCTCGAACACCTTTCGGTGCGCCTGCTCACGGAGAAAAAGCCCGACGCGGCAGACGCTGCCGACTTTGGGGGAACGATGGGCTATAACGCCGTTTACCGCAAGACCGAAACGGCGCTCACGGTGTCCGAACAATACGACGAGATCATGCTGGACGAATACCAGGATACCAACGCGGTGCAAAGCCTGATTTTCTCCGCCGTTGCCCGCAGCGCTAAGGGGAGCGACCCGCGGGAGTTGTCGGACGGTGTGAATCTTTTCATGGTAGGCGACATGAAACAAAGCATTTACCGTTTCCGCAAAGCCGTACCGGAGCTTTTTATGGAGAAATTCTCGCGCTACACGCCCTACAGCGCCGAGGAAACAGCGTATCCGTCGCTCATCACACTGGGGGCGAACTTCCGCAGCCGCCCGGAAGTGACCGAGGCGATCAATTTTATCTTTCGCGCCATTATGTCCCAAGAGATGGGCGGGGTAGACTACGACGAGGCGCAGGCATTGACGGCGCGCGCGGTATATCCCGAAGCGGAGGGCATGACCCCCGAAATGCATTTTCTCTCCCGTCCCAATGGACACGAGCTCAGCGGCGCGGCCTATGAAGCGGTTTACATTGCCGACCTGATCGGGCGCATGATGGACGAGGGCTTCCGCGTGATCGACAAGGCGACCGGGGAGCTTCGTCCGGCGCGTTACAGCGATTTCTGCATTCTCCGGCGCAGCCTCAGCAGCAACGGGGACTGCTATGTGGAGGCGCTCGAAGCGAGGGGCATTCCCGCGTGGATGTCGAGCGAGGGGGGACTTCTCGAAACCGACGAAGCCAACGTCATGCTTTCCTTCCTGCGGGTGCTGGGCAATCCCCTGCTGGATATTCCGCTGATGTGCGTTATGATGTCTCCGATCTACGCTTTCAGCCCCGACGAAATGGCGGAGATTCGCCTCAAAGAGCGCAGCGCCCCTTTATACGGCGCGGTCATGTCGATGGCGAAAGACGGCAGCGCCAAATGCGCGGCGTTCCTCGAAAGCATGGAAAAATTCCGCCTGCTGGCATCCACCGTGTCCGCCGACAGGCTTATGGAAGAGATCATGTACGCCACCGGCTATATGGCGGCGGTCAGCGCGATGCGAGGCGGAGAAATCCGTCTCGCGACGCTGCGTCTGCTGTGTGAATTTGCCGCAGACTGCGAGCGTTCCGGCTCGTTCGGCACAGGCGCGCTGATAGCCGCCGTTGACCGGATGCTCGAACAGGGGGAGGATCTGCCGGGCGCGTCCTCCGTGACCGAAAACTCCGACGTGGTGCGGGTCATGACCATTCACAAATCCAAGGGGCTGGAATTTCCCGTCTGTATCGTGGCGGGTCTGGGTTCCCAGTTCAACAAAGACGGCGACGTGGGCGGCGTGATGACCCACAATGATCTCGGCGTGGGAATGAAGCTCAAAGAGGACGGCATATATTACGAAACGCAGCCCCGCCGCGCCATGATCGACCGCGCCTATACCGAAAGCCTGAGCGAGGAAATGCGGGTGCTGTATGTGGCGCTCACCCGCGCGCGGGAAAAGCTCATTCTGGTGGCGACGCCGCGTTCGCTGCCGTCCTGCATCAACAGCGCCGCGATGGCGGTGTGCGGCGGCGGGATACCTCCCTATGCGCTGGTGCAGAGCGGTTCGTTTGCCGTGTGGCTGACCATGGCGGTCATCCGGCACCCCGACGGCGGCGCGCTGCGGGAGAGAGCAGCCCTTCCGGTGGAAGCGCTGCCCGCGGACGGTTCGCATTTTCACATTGTCTTTTACGAGGAGCCGGAGGAAGAAAACACGGACCGTTCCTCCGATGAAGCGGCAGAAAAGGCGGAAGCGGTTGAGCCGACCGACGAAAACCGCCCCGCGCCGAATCCGGAACTCATGGCGTTGATCGAAGAACGCCTGCAATACCGGTATCCTTATGACGCGTTGATCGGCGTTCCCGCCAAGGTCACGGCTTCGGAGCTGACCAAGCGGGAGCATTCGGGCGATACCGTTGATCTCGTGCGTCCCTCTTTCCTGATGGCGGGAGGCCTCACGCCTGTGGAACGCGGCAAGGCGCTGCATAAATACATGGAGTTTGCCAATTTCCGCGCCGCCGCCGAGTCGCCCGACCGTGAACTGGAACGCCTGCAGCAATACGGTTTCCTCACCGAAACCGAAGCCATGGCGGTGGATATCGAAAAAGTGCGGCGCTTCTTTGAACAAATGCAGCCCATGCTGTCGGAGGCGGGGGAGATATGGCGGGAGCGGGAGTTTTCCGTAATGCTCGACCCGGCGCATACGTCGCTGGTGACGGATGTGGCGCTGGAGGAGGAGGCTGTAGTGCTGGAGGGCGAGTGCGACTGCGTGTTGGTGTGTGAGGACGGTTCGGTGATACTCGACTATAAGACCGACCGCATCAGCGACCCGCAGAAGCTCGCGGAGCATTACGGCACACAGCTGCGGCTGTACCGTTACGCGATGGCGAAGGTCTTGCAGAAGCCGGTGAAGGGGATTTATCTTTATTCGTTTTACCTTGATAAGCTCATTGAGGTGAAGTAGATAACAGAAACGAGGTATTCCAACATGTATCAGAATTTTGAAGAACTGAAAGAAGCCTGCCTGCAATGCCGTCAGTGCGGGCTTTGCGAGACGCGCCACAATGTGGTGTTCGGCGTGGGCAATCCCCATGCCAAGGTGATGTTTGTGGGGGAGGGTCCCGGCGAAAACGAGGACTTACAGGGCGAACCCTTTGTGGGCAGAGCCGGCAAGCTGCTCGATACCATGCTGGACGCGGTGGATTTATCCCGCGAACGCAACATCTATATTGCCAACATCGTCAAATGCCGTCCGCCCCAGAACCGCGACCCCCAGCCGGGTGAACAGGAGGCCTGCATCGGCTGGCTGCGCAACCAGTTTGCCATTATGCGCCCGAAGATCGTGGTGTGTCTCGGCCGGATCGCCGGCATGAAGCTGATGAACCCCAATATGCGCATTACCAAGGAACACGGACAGTTTATCGACAAAAAGGGAACGCTGATGATGGCGACCCTGCATCCCGCCGCGCTGCTGCGCAATCCCAACCAGAAGCCCGACGCGTTCAATGACTTCCTGCTGCTGCGCGACAAAATCATGGAGGTCTGCCCCGAAACCTACGATATGTAATGTGTTAATTGGATAGGGTACTTATGCTGGATACTTCCGCATAACGCTGTAGAGAATCAACTTGATTGTTTTGTGATGCAGTAAAATCCAGTGGATTAGTAAGCGGTAAGAACTTGCATCTCCGAAGTGATAAAAACGGCCTGCACGTTTGGAAAGTTCTGCAAAAGCTGACAGGATTGCTCGTATCCCAGAAGCATGCAGACGGTGGAAAGTACGTCGGCCAGTTCGGCGGATGGCGCTATGATGGTAACAGAAGATAAGCCGGTATCACAGGGCATACCTGTGGATGGGTCGAGTATGTGATGGTAGAGTACATCATTAGTAATAAAATAGCGCTGATAAATGCCGGAAGTGACTATTGCTTCATCGGACGCCTGCACTGTTTGGATGCTGCCGCTGTCAAACGGTTTCTGAATACCGATTTTCCATTTACTTCCGTCCGGCTTTGATCCGATGACACGTATATTGCCTCCAAGGTCGATGACGGCGGCATTCACTTTTTTGCTTTGCAGGTATTCAGCCATCTTATCGGTAATATAGCCTTTGGCGACTGCGCCAAGATCAATGCCGCTTCCATCGGGAAGAGTGACGCTGTTTTCATTGATAACGACATGGCGGTAATTGACCTGTGCAAGAGCACCTTCAAGAGCACCTCTATCGGGGATAGAATGGCTGTTCCCGCTGAAATCCCATAGCTGTTTCACGGGGTAGATCGTGATATCAAATTTGCCGCCGCTCATTTCGCAATAGGTCAGTGCGTCCGAAAGCAGCGTGGCAGTTTCGGCCGAGACAGTGACCGTTTTTCCGTGGCTGTGATTGATGTTGAAAATGTCACTTCCGCTGACAGTGGTACTCAGCATATTTTCATAACGGCGACAGAGGGCAAAAGCATTAGACAGGAGCTGCTCTCCGTCGCCGGACCACTCATAAAGCGAAACGGTGCAAATAGTGTCAAGTGCAAACTCCGTTTGCGATATGGGTTTTTTGCTGGATGGGAAAAGAATGGCCGTTACCGCAGCTATCAGCAGTAAGATCAGCAAAGCGGCAGTCAGTATGATGCTGTTTTTTTGTTTTTTATTCAAAACCATCACCTCAGATATTTGGGATAATGCGGATAGGGTTGTACGATTGATACAATTCTCCGATTGAAAACACGAAATAAAGGAAGGAGAATGGGAATGACACTTTCCAAAAAAGTGACAGTGGCCGCTTTGCTTGCAGGACTTGCGGTTTTGCTGGGATATGTGGAATATCTGATTCCCGTTGTGCCGCCCATTGCAGGTATCAAATTAGGATTGGGAAATATCGCCGTTTTGATGGCGCTGCGGTTGTGCGGTTCGGAAACAACGGCGGCCGGCGTGATGTTGACCAAAATCCTTATCAGTTCTGCACTGTTTTCAGGAATGGGCGGATTGCCTTATTCTCTGGCAGGAGGCGCGACAAGTTTTTTTATTATGGCTGTGTTGTGCCGCAGATATCCCGTGACAGTTGGTGTGTCAAAAACAGGAAAAGAAGCGAGTCGGTTATCGGCGGCGGGTGTCAGTGCGGCAGGCGGTGCGGTGCATATGATATCTCAGACGGTTGTGGCGGCGTGGATGACAGCCACCTGGGGAGTTTTGTCACTGCTGCCGATTCTTTTAGCTGTCGGAACACTGACAGGATTGATTAACGGTGTAATCGTCAATATGATGGAATGCAGAGTGGGACACTTTTTTTATAAAAATCCATTCATAAAAAGAAAATAAAAAACGGCGGGAACAAAATGTAGTTCCGCCGTTTTTGATTGCCAATCAATCGGTTTGCCAATGCTCAACGCGTGTTGACAGATGACTTGTCCCAATAATTTGCTTAATTTTTGTTCAAATGACCACAATTGCATAAGCTTAAGCGTTTTTGCCAAATTTCCTGATGAAGAATCAGTTTTCGTCTGTATCGACACTGCCAGCAGTATTTTTACGCGGCTTTTTATTCTTATCGTAGGCAGAAGAACTCAATGAAAAAAGTAAATCCTCTTGCTGTGCCGGAGAAAGCATACGGAAATTGATGACCAACTGCTTTTCCATCTTGGAAAGCTCGTAAATATGCATCTTTTCGCTTTCATCTTCCTCGTTAGCACCGTCATTGACTGTCAAAGTGGGATCAGGCTCGTCGATCAG
>CAMHAV010000091.1 GCA_946182865.1 uncultured Clostridia bacterium | reverse complement strand
ACTTCCCACTTCTCACTTCACACTTCACACTTCACACTTCACATTTCATATTTACTCCATCATCAACCAAAGAAAAGAGGACGACCCCCATGGTTCTGGATTTTTACATGGATGACGTCATTAAAAACGCCATCAAGGAGGACATCAATTACATCGACACCACCGCTGATCTGGTGATTCCCGCCGATCAGCGGGGGAGCGCGTATTTTGTGGCGAAAGCGTCGGGCGTGCTGTGCGGCATCGACGCGGCCATGCGCGTGTTTGCGCTGCTCGACAACACCTTTGAGAGCAAGGTGTATTTCCACGACGGCGACGCGCTGCAAAAGGGCGACGTGATCTGCGAATTTGAGGGCAATATGCGCTGCCTGCTCAAAGGGGAGCGCACGGCGCTCAATCTCATCCAGCATATGTCGGGCATCGCCACCGAAACCGCGCGCTGCGTGGCAATCGTGAAAGGCACCAAGGCGGCCGTCACCGACACGCGCAAGACGCTGCCGGGACTGCGCGCGCTGCAAAAATACGCCGTGACGGTAGGCGGCGGCAAGAATCACCGCTACAATCTCAGCGACGGCGCGATGCTCAAGGACAACCACATCGACGCGTGCGGCGGCATCACCGGCGCGGTGAATACCCTTCGTAGTAAGCTGGGTCACATGGTCAAGATCGAGGTGGAAACCCGCAATCTGGCCGAGGTCAGGGAAGCGCTGGAAGCAGGCGCGGACATCATTATGCTCGACAACATGGACTGCCCCACCATGAAGGCGGCGGTGGAGCTGGTGAGCGGCAAGGCGCTGCTGGAGGCTTCCGGCGGCATTACGCACGACACCTTGCGCGAGGTGGCGGAAACCGGAGTGGACATCATCTCCATCGGCGCGCTGACGCATTCGGTGCAGGCGTTTGATATCTCCATGCGGATTTCCTGAGCCGATATTGGAGAGAAAAATTAAATAGGAAAGGACGGTGGTGAATCATGAGAACCTGCAAGTCTTGTGCGAAAAATCAGGAGACGGCCGCCATCGGTCGGCGCCTGAAACAGCTTCGCAAACAGTCGGGACTTTCTCTGAGCGATGTGGCCGATCGGCTTAACCGCGAGTTTAGCGCCAACGCCAACAAGGGCATGATTTCAAAGTATGAAAACGGGATTCACGAGCCGTCCGCAGGTACCATTTTTTGTTTGGCAAAGGTGCTTGGGGTTTCTGCTGATTACCTGATGGGAAGATCTGATATGCTTCATCCGTCAGAGGTGCCGCAAGGCTGTGAGCAGCAGGGGCATATCATAAAAATATATTCACGATTTAATCCGATTGACGGCGGCGAATGTGAAAACGGCACAGAAGAGCTGATTCCACAGTCGTGGCTGGTCGGCGGCAGGGAGTTTTTTGGTATACGCATCCAAGGCGGTTCACTTGCACCACGATACTATGACGGTGATCTGGTGATTTTTGAACGGCGAAGTAAGATGGATCGTGACCGAGTGGGAATCGTCAGTATTGCCGACGGAGACGCATTTATCTGTCTCATTCTGAAAAAACGCAACGGAAAGTGGATCAAGCCGCTGGATCCTGAAAAAGAGGATCAGTTTTACACCACTGAGCAGCTCGCAGAAATTCCGGTGAGAATTCTCGGCGCGGCAGTACAGGTGCGGCGTATGGAATACAATTTTAATGAATGAACCTTATATTTCATAAAATAAAAATCGGTTATGATGTAAGATTTCTGCGTTATAACCGATTTTTATTATCTGCCAGTAAAAAAAGTTAAAAAATTTATAAAACATCGCTTTACTTTTTGTGAATTATTGTGTATTATATATACTGTATGGAGTGCGAATTCCTCTTGAAAAATTTAGAGCATGTTAATTCAATCGAAAAACAGGCTCAGGAAAAGGTTGGTAATAGTTATGAGAAAAACAAAAATAATCTGCACGCTGGGTCCCGCCACTGACAACGGGGATATTCTCCGTCAGCTCATGCTGGGCGGCATGAATGTCTGCCGCTTCAATTTCAGCCACGGCGACCATCCCAGCCACAAAAAGCGCCTTGACGCGGTCATTGCGCTGCGTGAAGAATTGAATCTGCCGATTGCGACCCTGCTGGACACCAAAGGCCCGGAAATCCGCACCGGTACCTTTGAACCCTCTAAGGTGGAATTGGTGCAGGGGCAGAAATTCACCCTCACCACCAAGGATATCGTGGGTAGCAGCAATATTTCTTCCATCTCTTTCGCGGGACTGCCCAAGGACGTCAAACAGGGACAGCGCATTCTGATTGACGACGGTCTGATCGAGTTGACGGTGGATTCCGTCACTGATACGGAAATCTTCTGCACCGTTGTCAACGGTGGCACTGTTTCCAACAACAAGGGCATCAATGTGCCCGGTGTGCGTCTTTCCATGCCTTACCTGAGCGAACGCGATATCTCTGACATCATGTTCGGCGTGCAGTGCGATTATGATTTTATCGCCGCCTCCTTTGTCAGAAGTGCCGACGACGTCATGCAGATTCGCGCGCTGCTTGACAAGATGCACTGCAATACCATCAAGATCATCTCTAAAATCGAAAACTCTGAGGGCGTACAGAATATCGACGAGATTCTTCGCGTGTCTGACGGCATTATGATTGCCCGCGGCGATCTCGGTGTGGAAATCCCGCTTCAGGAAATCCCGATTATTCAGAAGAAGCTCATTGACAAGGCGTATAAAGCGGGCAAGATGGTCATCACGGCCACCCAGATGCTCGACAGTATGATGAAGAATCCCCGCCCCACCCGTGCGGAATCTACCGACGTGGCAAACGCCATTTATGACGGCACCAGCGCGATTATGCTCTCCGGCGAGACGGCGGCGGGCAAGTATCCCGTGGAATCGCTGCTCACCATGGCGAAGATTGCGGAACGCACCGAGTCCGACATTAACTATGCCGGCGGCTTCAAGAGTACCATCGGCAAACTGGAAAATGACGACGTCACCGGTGCGATTTCCCACGCCACCGTGACCACTGCCATCGACCTTAACGCTAAAGCTATCATCACCGTTACCAAGGGAGGCGGTACCGCGCGCCAGATCAGCAAGCACCGCCCACCTTGCCCGATCATCGGATGCACCCCTGACAAGAAAGTCATGCGTCAGCTCAATCTTTCGTGGGGCGTCACGCCGCTGCTCATTCCCGAAAAGCAGAGCACCGACGAACTGTTTGACTGCTCGGCCAAGGTCGCGGAGCAGGCGGGGCTTATTCAGTCGGGTGACCTGACGGTTATCACTGCGGGCGTTCCCATCGGTATCTCCGGCACCACCAATCTGCTCAAGGTTCACCTGACTGGTAATATTCTGGTTTCCGGCAAGGGCATCGGTGACGGCAAGGTCTGCTCCAAAATGTGCGTCGCCAAGACGGAGGAAGAGATCGCGGAGGAATTTGACAGCGGCGATATCATCGTTGTGCCGCAGACCAGCAACCGTCTGCTGCCCTTTATGCGCAAGGCGCGCGCCATCGTCACCGAATCGGCCGGCATGAACACCCACGCGGCGATTGTCGGCATGACACTGGGGATTCCCGTGCTGACGGGCTGCAAAAACGCCACTGACATCCTCAAAAATGGCACCACTGTGGTGGTGGATGCGGAAAAGGGCATTGTCTACAGCGGCGACAGAATCAACTAACGGATTTTTCATCAAAAAAATGACGGCTGCCTTATTCCTTGGAATTTTTCAGGATTTCCTGACATAAAGCAGACCGCCATTCAATAGAATGTATAGGAGCGCTTGATCATGCCTTTTATTAACACCAAAACCAATGTCCCGATTACCAAAGCGCAGGAGATATCCGTCAAGGAAAAACTGGGTCAGGCGATTTCGCTGCTGCCCGGCAAGAGCGAAAATTGGCTGATGGTCGGTTTTGAACCGGAATGTGCACTGTATTTCAGAGGCAGCGACAAGGAGAAAATCGCCTTTGTCGAGGTCAAGATTTACGGCAAGGCGGCTAAACCCGCCTGTGACAGGCTGACTGCCGCGATTACCGAGATTCTCGCGCAGGAATTGGGCATCGAGCAGGTTTACATCAAGTATGAGGAGGTCGGAATATGGGGGTTCAACGGAAGCAATTTCTGATTGACTCCGCCTCATCGAATGGATTATGTCTGATAAATACAGAATTGTTTTGGCGGAGGAGGATTTCTCCCCCGACGAGTGCGATTTAATCCGCAAGCTGGCGGGCTATGATAACAACAGCCCCGACCCGAAAGCGGAGCTGCGTCGGTGTCTGAACGATTATCTGATTTTTCAGAACGATTACATCTGCGCCGCCAAGAGAATACGCACCGAACTGGAAATATTGGAGCTCGATTACCGTATCAAATACGATCACCGCATTATCAAAGCGATTGACGGCAGAACCAAATCGGTCAAAAGCATCTGCACCAAGTTGCAAAAGAAAAAGAAGCCCCTGACGCTCGAGTCCGCCGCAAAAAATCTCACCGATATTGCCGGAATCCGTGTAATCTGTCCGTATATAAGTGATATATACGAAATTCAGGACAGACTGCTTGCGCAGGACAGTATCAGTCTGATCAGACGGTCGGATTATATCCGTCATCCCAAACCCAGTGGGTACCGCAGTTTACATCTGATTGTGGGTACATCTTTGCATTCTGTCGAAAATGCAGCACGTATTCCCGTAGAAATCCAGCTTCGCACTGTGGCAATGGATTCGTGGGCCGGATTGGAGCATAAGCTGAAGTACAAAAATCCTCACGGCGTGTCTGACGATGTTTCAACTGAATTGAGTGAATGTGCCGCCGTTATCGCACAAACGGATGAAAGAATGCAGCGAATCTACAACTCTCTCTTTGGAAAAGAAAAACAGTATAAACCATAGTCAATAGTATAAGCCATTGTTCCTCGCATGATAACGGTATGGAACAATGGCTTTTTACATTTTTGCTGATTTCCTTAATATTTAAAAAAAACAGTTGCTATCTCAGTACGGAAATGCTATAATACTTTTTAAAGCATGTCATATTGTTCGGATTGATATAGAGTGTGGTGACAGATTTTATGAAGAAAAGCGAAAAAGCCATTTCCGGGTTGCTGCTATTTATGGTGGGCTGTGTTTTTGTGACGGTAGCTGTCTACTTTGCCCTTCATTATAATACATGGTTTGTCAGACCCGAACCTAAGCCGCGTGCAGCCGTGAGTTTGACGGATATTCGTGATAACAAAATCGTCCTGGATATGGATATGGTAGAAATCAATGAGGAAGACACAAGCGTTACTGACCGAATTTCTGAAAAGGAACTCAAAGAACGCAATCTTTACGGGTTTCCCATCGGCAAGTCTCCTTATCTTGTGTATGTGGAAAAGGGGGCGCATACGCTCTCTGTGTTCGGTAAGGATGGTTACGGACTCTATACCCAAAGGATTTACACATGGCTGACCGCAACCGGCACCAGTGAACATCTTACGCCCTCCGGTCTCTATCAGGTGGGAACGAAAGAGGAATGGCATGACTGGTTCGGAGAATCTTATTCGCCCTATGCCACCTGTTTTTATAAGGCCAAAAATATTTATGGCGGGTTATTTATTCACGGGCCGCTGTATAAAAAACCGAAGCTGTCCTCTGTGATGAGTGGAACGGTGCAGCAGATCGGCACCAACTGTTCGTCTGGCTGTCTGCGTACCGAGACAGAAGCGGCTTATTTCATTTACGCTATGTGCCCCGAAGGCACTATCGTTAAGATCGTGGACGGGTCTCCTTTAGGCTTTACCGCTGATCGGAAAGTGTATGTTTATAATCAAACCATCAAGCCGACGCTGGAAAATTTCTCAGTTAATACCATTGTTCCCGAAGCGATTGCCTTTGCAGAGGAAAGTCATACCATGAAAGTGGGAGACGTTTATATCCCCGAAGTGGTTACTACACCTGCCAACGCGAGGAGTATTGAGGGAAAATGGACAACCAATAATCCTTCGATTGTCAATGTGTCGGGACAGTCCATCTGGGCGGTCGGTACCGGTTCCGCCATTATCACGCTTACGACGGATAAAGGCAATCTGACGGCTTCCATGCTCATCAATGTGGTGGTGGACGAGGTGGACACCTCGGCGGAACCACCGAATGTGGGCGGGAAAACCGTAGTCAAAGACAAGACCGACGCAGCCAATTTCCAACCCCTGAGCGAAGATTTGCTGACCTTCCGCATCAATGGGAAGGAATATACCATCAACCAAAATGTCAAGCCGTTGCTCAAAGCGTTGGGAACGCCTAATAAATTTGAAAAATGCACCAGCTGTGCCTATGCGGATAAGGGAGACGATAAGGAATATACCTACCGTTACGACCGCTTTAAACGGAACGGCCTCTGCACGATTTTTACGGTTCCGATTCTGGCGGACGGCGGCGACGCCATCTGCGAGATCAGCATCCAGAATTACATTACCGAGGATGTGGAAACCACCAAGGGCATCAAGCTCGGTTCCACCCGAAAAGCGGTAGAAAAAGCCTACGGAACTTACTACACCGAGGAAGCGGTGGACAGTGAATCATCTTATATCCGCATGACCTATTGGGCGGGGGAGCCGAACCGTCCTGGCGTGCCTTATCTTTGCTTTACCCTTGACCCCGAAACCCAGAAAGTCAAAGGGATGGGGATTTTCAGCGGAAGAAACATCGGATAGCGATGGAGGAGGACAGATCATAACATGGTATTCAGTTCAGCGGCGTTTTTGTTCGCTTTTTTTCCGGTTTATATTTTGATCGTGTCGTTAGTCAGAAATGTCAGAATCAGCAACGCGCTGCTGCTGGTCATGAGCCTTCTGTTTTACGCGTGGGGAGAACCGATCTATATTCTTCTGATGCTGTTTTCGATGGCAGTCAATTTTGTGATGGCGCTGCCCGCCGAAAAATACGTTGACAACGACTGCGTGACCAAACGGGTGCTGCTGGGAACGGACGTTGTTTTCAATCTGGTGATGCTGGCGCTGTTTAAGTACGCAGGATTTCTGGTGTCGTCCCTTGACGCCATGCTGGGACTTTCGGTTCCGGTGCCGCAGATTCCGCTGCCCATCGGTATTTCCTTTTTCACTTTCCAGACCATGAGTTATGTCATCGACGCCTATCGCGGCACCTGCGGCGTACAGAGGAACTTTGCGAAGTTTATGTTGTATGTTTCTTTCTTCCCGCAGCTCATCGCGGGTCCCATCGTCAAATACCACGATATCGAGCAGCAGCTCAGCGTGCGCAGCACCGATGTCTCCAAGATTGCCGACGGCATTCGGCGCTTTATTGTGGGTCTGTCGAAAAAGATGCTGCTGGCCAATGTGTTTGGCGAGACGGTAGACCGTATTTTTGCCCTCGACAACGGCGATCTTAATATTGTTTTAGCTTGGGCGGGCGGTATTCTCTATTGTCTGCAAATCTACTTTGATTTTTCCGGCTATTCGGACATGGCCATCGGCTTGGGAAAGATGGCGGGCTTTGAATTCATGGAGAATTTCAATTATCCCTACACGTCTTTCTCCATGCGTGAATTCTGGAAGAAATGGCACATTTCACTGACCACTTGGTTTCGCGAATATGTTTATTTCCCGCTGGGAGGCAACCGAAAGGGCAGTGTTCGCACAGGCGTGAACCGCATGTTTGTCTTTGTGCTGACAGGACTGTGGCACGGCGCGATGTGGACGTTTGTGGCGTGGGGTGTTTTTCACGGTATATTCCAGCTTCTTGAAACCTATGTCATTCATCCTGAAAAATGGAAGCACAGGGCGCTTGGCTATGTCTACGCCATGACGGTGGTGATGGTCGGATTTACCATCTTCCGCGCCGACAGCATGACGCAGGCGGGGCAGTTTTTGTGGCAGATGGTTGCGGGATTTCATTTTACCAAAATTGGCTTGCTCAATGCCCGTGGGTTGCTGACATTCTACAATGTTTTCATTTTCTTAGCGGCACTGGTGGCGGCCACGCCAATGGTCAAGCACCTCGCGGATCGTTTTGCCAAAAGGTACAATGCAGGAACGCTTGTCTCCTGTTTGAAATACGGTGTGAGTCTTGTGTTGATTGCACTGTGCGTGATGTCGCTGGCATCGTCCACCTACAATCCGTTTATTTATTTCCGTTTCTGACAGGGGAGGTGTTCGAACATGGAGACAGCCAAAAAAATTGTCAAAGCCAGTTATGTCTTGCTGATTATGGCGGTGTGCACTGTTCCCTTTTTGGGAATGCTGTTGGGGTGGGGCAGTGAGTCCACCGAAAACCGCACGGCGGCAGGGCTTCCTGAACTTTACACCGTGACAGAAAACACGCGGGAGTGGAACACCGCCTACACGACGGAATTGGGGGATTATTATTCGGAAAATTTCGGCTTTCGTCAGGAACTGGTCACGGCTTATTCGTGGCTCAATGAAAAGTTCTTTCTCCGTTCCGCCAATCCCAAGGTGACAGTCGGTAATGACGGATGGTATTATTTTAACGAGACCATTGACGACTACGCGGGCATATCCGCCCTCTCGGATCGCGGTATCTACCGCCTGAAAAAGACGCTCGACCTGATGAACCGCTACGCGTCGGATAACAATATTACCATGCTGTTTTTCAGCGCGCCCAATAAAAACAGCATTTACCCTGAATACATGCCGCGGTATATTCAGCATTCCAACCAGCCGAGCAATCTCGACAGACTGAGCGAGGTTTTGTCGGACAGCGATTATTATGTCAATATCAAAAAAGTATTGCAGGATTCCGCCAAGGACAAATCCCGCAGCATTTACCTCAAAAATGACAGCCATTGGAACAATATCGGCGCGCTGGCCGCTTATAATGCCATGCAGGACAATCTCAACAGCCGCATTTCGCATTATGATTACTGTCCCATCGACGAAAGCCAGTTGACCGTGAGCGAAACCGATACCAGCGGCGATCTCACAAGAATGCTCTACCCGTCGTTTGATCAGAAGGCACTTCAGTACGACTTGGGACTTGAAAAGGCGTTTTCTTCGGATAAGCCGCTGACCGACCTGATGGCGCAGGAGATCAACACCACCTGCCAGGGGCGTTATTACAACGCGATCTGCTACCGCGATTCCTTTTTTAACGCGTTGATTCCCATTCAATCCAACGCGTTTGCCAAGGTGCGTTATACCCGTCAGAATCCCTATGATCTGACGGCGGCCAAGAGCGGCAATTTCCATATCGCCGTGGTGGAAATCGTGGAGCGCAATTTGCCTGATCTGCTCAAAAACGCCCCCATTATGGACGCGCTTCAGACGCAGGCGCCGCAGATTACCCGCCAACGATATGCGCGGCAGGACTGCCATTTTGTGGATGAAGGGAACGCCCTCGTATTCAGCGGAGTCATCGGGGACTGGGTGGAACTCAAGGACAACAGCAATATTTACATTGAGCTGCGCAGCGCGGGCGGCCAGTCGTTTTTCTATGAAGCATTTCCCATTCTGACGGATGACGCCTACGGCGACAACGGTTTTTCCCTGCGCATTAATAAGTACACCCTGCACAATGACGAATATGAAGCGTATCTGCATGTCGGCAACGAGGAACTGACCAGATACACCGAGCTGCAACTCGATTGATTTTTACCGTAATTTTGAGAGAGGAAGATTCAAATGGAAAACAATACAACTGTGGCGGAGAAAACCGCACCCGAAAGAAAGAAGCGTATTTATTCCGCCATTCAGCCCAGCGGACAGATGACGCTCGGCAATTATCTCGGCGCGATTCGCAACTGGGTTACGCTGCAAGATGAATTTGACTGCATTTATTCTACCGCCAATCTGCACGCCATTACCGTGCGGCAGGATCCCAAAAAACTGAAGGAAAACACTACCAACCTGTTTGCCCTGCTGATCGCGGCAGGCGTGGACCCCGAAAAATGCATTTTCTTTCACCAGAGCCAGGTGCCGGCGCACGCGGAACTTTCGTGGGTACTCAGCACCTACACCCAGTTCGGTGAGCTGTCCCGCATGACCCAGTTCAAGGACAAATCCGCCAAGCACGCCGACAACATCAACGCGGGTCTGTTCACCTATCCCGCGCTCATGGCGGCGGATATTCTGCTCTATCAGGCGGATATGGTGCCTGTGGGCGCCGATCAGAAGCAGCACCTAGAACTCACCCGCAATGTCGCGGAACGGTTCAACGGCATTTACGGCAACACCTTTGTGGTGCCGGAGCCGTACATCACCAAGACGGCCGCCAGAGTCATGAGCCTGCTCGACCCGTCCAAAAAGATGAGTAAATCCGACCCCAATACCAAGAGTTTCATTCTGATGGTGGACGAACCCGCCACCATCATGAAGAAATTCCGTTCCGCTGTGACCGACAGCGAAGCCAGCGTGCGGTATGCCGAGGGCAAGGACGGCATCAACAACCTCATGGAGATTTATTCCGCCTGCACCGGAAAGACCTTTGAACAGATCGAGGACGAATTCCGCGGCAAGGGATACGGCGATTTCAAAACGGCGGTCGGCGAGGCGGTTGTGGCGCAGCTCGAACCCATTCAGATTCGCTACAAGGAGCTTATCAAGGACAGAAAGTACCTTGACGAGTTGTCACGGAAGGGTGCGGAGAATGCGGCGAGAATCGCCAAGCGCACGATAGACAAGGTTTACAAAAAGGTCGGTCTGGTGAGATAACTGGATTTTGACGGCAAATGCGCCGATGGAGCGTGACGGTTACGTCACGGTTCATCGGCGTTTTTGGCAGGAGGCGGCGCTGGGTCAAACAGGAGTTTTCTCTCCTGAGAAATTTCTTTCAGAAGTGTGACCGTGCGGGTCACACGAATGCCGCCGCCCCACTCGCTGACTACAGTGTCACTGCTGACGATCTCCTTGTAATGGCTTTTTTGCAGCTTCTTGTCGATCAGGGTTTCCGCCTGCGCGATGCATTCCTCTTGTGTGAATGTTTTTTCGATGTAACAAAGCTCCTGCCACTGTTCGCTTCGCAGCAGGATGGGAAGAGAGAATTCTCCGACAGTGACGGGGGTTTCGTGAGAGATACGACTGTAATTGCCCTTGGGCGGAGAACCGAAAAGCGGAATTTCCATGCCGAATGCCATGACACGGTGGATATTGACCGCACGCCCGGTAGGTTCCGTCGCGGTTTGTTTATAGCTGACGGATTCCGAAAAGGTTTCTTCCACCAGCGCGGTGACTTCCCCGCTCGAGTGAACCATCGTATTTTTGCCGCCCTCATTGGAAAATACGCCGCTGATCAGGGTGTCTCCGGGATAGACCACATCGCCCTGTTCCACCAGCGGCAATCCCTCGTTTGCCACCACCGAAACAATCACACCGCCCTGCGAGGCGGTCAGATCGCACGGCTCATGATCCGATACGGCGTCTTTTATGGGGTGAGTGGGGCTGAAATAGACCTGCGCGTTGCAGCCCATGCAGGACACCTTGATCAAGTCAAACTGCGGCAGTCGTTCCTCCAGTTCCACCTCCAGCAGCGGCCCGTCCACCGACGAGATGAAAACCCCGGTGCGGACGCCCAGATCGTTCAACGCGTCGGAAACGCTCACCGCGTATGCCTCCGGCACGTTGACCGTATCCACAAACCACACAAAGAGCGAAAGATACCACAGCACCAGACAAAACAATCCGAGTCCTACGATAAATCCCAACCGTTTGCGGTAGTGACGGGCGAGAAAGGGCAGTCCGTGGCGGTCGGTGATTTCGAGACGCACGCCTGCTTTCTGCGCCGCGTCGGATAACGACGGGAAGTCTGCGGCGGCGATAAATCCAAACATGCGGTTCCCTACACAGTGGACGTTGAAAAGGGGAAGCTGCCGTCGGTTGACCACATTCAAAAAGCGTTCGGGCGTGATGCCGATAATCTCAATACGGTATATCTCCCGGATAAAATGCATCATAAGGATGCCGCCTCCTTTTATTTTAGCGAAATAACAAAAAAGAAAAAGCGAAGCGCAACTAGCGAGCGAATGCGAGCGCGGGAGTCCAGCCGATGACGGCAAGCGTCATCT
>CAMHAV010000090.1 GCA_946182865.1 uncultured Clostridia bacterium | reverse complement strand
AAAGACATTGATGGAGGTTTCATCAGTGAATTTTGTATCAAAAGAGGTTGACAGCAAATGAACAGACCCATCATCGCTCTGCTGCTGGCGGCCGCTCTGACAGCGGGTACAGCCGCTTCGTGCGGCACAAAGGACAACGCCGGTTCCTCGGCAGAAATGCCGGAAGTGACTTCGCTGACGCCGGAGGAATCCGACGGCGGGGCGGAAGATGACAGCGCTTCCGATGACGAAGCAGGGGAAATCACAGGCGAATTATCTTCCGATCAGATCGGCGTGGACGGGCATGTGTTCACGGTGCCGTGTGCCTTTTCGGAATGGACAGACAACGGCTGGGAATTTGCCGATCCGGCGGGAACGCTCGAACCTAATCATTATGTGCATGTGCAGCGGTTTAAGAAGGAAGACAAAGTGATCTTTGTCAAGATTTACAATCCCACTTCGGAAACCATTCCTTATGCGGACGGCGTGATTACATCCGTCAAAGTGGATTTCATGTATGGGATAGACAGCGTGGTGCTGCCGCAGGGCTTGACCTTTGACAAAAACACAGAAGAAGAGGACGTGCTGGCAACATACGGAACGCCTTATTTCCGCAGTGAAACCGAGGACACCTTTCACCTGTATTACCAGGATCAGAAAAATCCCTATCATAATATGGATTTCTATGTGATGAAACCCGAAAGCCGGGATACGGGCGTCTATCCGTGTGTGGAAATCGAAAATTTCAGTTGATGCGCCATGCATACAGAAAGGATGAATGAACCAATGAACAAAAGAATGATGGCGCTGCTACTGGCGGCGGCACTGACTGTCGGCGCGGTTGCTTCGTGCGGCAAAAAAGGCGGTACGGAGGACTTCGGGGCAAATGGGGGAAAAGTTTCCTCGGCAGAGAGCGAGGCGGGCAGCAGCAACGAGAATCCTGCAAATACGACCATCGCGGACGATATTTTCAGCTATCAGATCGGGCTGGAGGGCGTCGTATACACTGTACCCTGCAAAGTCACCGATCTGACCGACAACGGCTGGTACTGCACCGAGGGCGATCCCATCGAGGCGGGTAAAAACGACACCATGGTGATCTTTTCCCACGGCGGCGTCATGCAGATTGCCTGCACCGTTACTAACCACACCTCCGACACCATTGCAAGGAAAGACGGTATTATCACCAATCTTCACGCAGAGGTGAAAGATGACATGACGGTGACGCTGCCGGGGCATTTTGTGTTCAGTGCCACGACCACGGTGGAGGATATCATCGCGCAGTACGGTGAGCCGGTCAAGCAGGATGATCTGGATAACTTTATCATGCTGTATTACGTTACCCAATACGACAAAGAAATACGGTTTGCAATTTACAAAAAGAACAGCGATTATACGATGAACGATTCCGTTACCATCAGGAACACCGAATACGCGGAGGGGGAGACAAGCCAAGAGTCGGCGGAAGTCGAAAATGTCAACATCTCCGATCGGCTTGACAGTTTCCAGTTTTCGCTCGACGGGCATCTTTACACCCTGCCCACGACATACGACGAATTTGAGCAAAACGGTTGGAAATTATGGAAGGAAGAAGCCAACCGTCCCGTCGAATCCCGCTACTATGGCTCGGCGGAATATCTCAGAAAAGGGGATCAGGAGATATCGATCTGCGTGGTTAATACAAGCGGCGAAACGCTGAATTACGTCGATTGTCCCTTGTTCGAAGTAGATATGCAGCCCTACTGCTGCAAAAGCATCATTTTGCCGGGGCAACTGGTATTTGACAAAAACACTACAGAGCAGGACGTGATCGCGAAATACGGACAGCCGACGACCCGCAGCGAGACCGACGACAGCGTCACGCTCCGATATGACTTTGACGTTCATCAGTTCGCGCGGTTTTCCTTTGCCAAGCCCGAAAGCGATATTTCACCGGAATACAATCATGTTCGGTTTTTCTGCATCAAATAATCCTGTTATGAAGATACTTTTATCGAAAAATCAAATATCATGGAAGCCCCTTTAAAGATTAATTTCCATGGTGACGGGTTTTTCTTAGTTCTATGTTCAGAAAAAAACTAAAAAAAGAAAAAGTTATATATATCCCCTCAACCCGTCACACCCGTCACACCCGTCACACCCGTCACACCCATCACACCCGTCACAACCCGTCACACTCTATTCCCCCTGCCTCCCTTCTTTTATCTTCCTGTGTTTGCGCAAAGATTTTTAGGACAATAATCTTCCTTAAAAGACTTTTCTCGTGAAAGGGAGGGGAAACCGTGTAGCGGTGGGTGAGTCGCACAACGTGCTTGGATTCGCCATATGGTATGGCGAATCCTTTTCTATTTTGGAAATGGATTCCCGTGGTCGAAGAAAATACTCTTGTAAATACTATTGAAATTTTCACCACCAAGTGTTAGAATGGGAATAGAATTCACCGTGTGGCAGGAGGAAATATGGTATGTTACAGATCAGCGTCAATGTAAAATCGGCGGCGACAAAGAAAAACAAGATCCAGACGGTCACCGTCCCCTATGACGAGGGCATTTCCGACGTGAAGGGATTGCTGGAAGCCACTGTCGCGTGGTGTGTGAACGATTACAACCAGCGGAGGCAAAACAGCGACCTGCTGACCGCTCTTTCACCGGAACAGATCGAGGACAAAGCGTCGCAGGGCAAGGTGTCCTTCGGTGTGAATTACGGTGAAAAGGACGCGGTGCTGTCAAAGGCGACTGCCGACGCGCTGGAGGCATTTTCCGATGGCATTGTCGTGATATTTGCCGATGACCGGCGGCTGCAAGGTCTTGATGACCCCATTGATCTGACAGAAATCAACAGCCTCACCTTTGTACGCCTGACCATGCTGGCGGGCAGAATGTGGTAATTTTACTAAAGAAGGAGTGTATGCAGAATGGCAAATCCATCTGAAGCCGTCACCCAATATTGGAAGGATTTTTCCGCCCGGCACAGGGCGCAGCTCGATTCGCTCTCAGAGGAACAAACGCAATTTGTCAACCATGTGGTAGTGGATAATTACAACATCTATCATGTACAATATCCGGTCAGCATTCCCTCGCAGCGCATTGACTGCCTGTCGGCCTTTGTCAAGGCGCATTTCGGCGAAGCGGTGGCGCTGCTGGTGCCGCAGGAATTTGCCGGGGATTATTACGCCATGCTTGACAAATTCAATCAGTTCCAGTATTCCGAAAGCTACTACCGCCGCAGCTTCCGCTGTTCGGATTATTACAGCTTTCTGGATCGGATGTACCGTCTGACCTATTCCTATTTTCTGCTGGGGGTGCTTGGCTGCACAGCGGAGGATATGGACAGCTTTGTGCGGAAGAATTACAAAGACCCGCTCGGCGCGGTAAGAAAAAACATGGGCGGATACGACGCTTACATCATTGCCGCGAGGATTGACGCGGGCGACAGCAAGGTCATCGGCATTATACGGGACATGATGACTTCCGAGAACAACGCCGCGATTCTCACGACCGAAGTGATACGGGGCGTGATCTGCTCATCAGATGACGGGCTGCATGATCTTCTCTGCAAGCTGCTGATAGCGGCGGGGCTTTCGGAGGGCTTGCGGCAGGCGATCTGCGAAGCCGCCGACTGCGGCACCCGACAGGCCTTTATCAGATTACTGACAGTGATTCACGAACAGAATTTCGTGCGCTTTGCTTCTGTCAAGCGTTCTGTCGGCACATGGACGGGACTTGCCCGCTGGGAAGACCCCGACCGTCTCGCCGGAAAAATCATCGAGGGAGCCGTCCGCGCTCTGCAAAGCCGTGAGAACGCCCTCGGCATGATCGCGTCCGAAGACCCGGTGGACATCTATCTCGGACTCTGGGGGCTGGGCTTCTATGATGTGGAGGATGCCATGCGCACCATTCTTGCGCTGACGGGCGTCAACGGCGGTTCCTGCGGCAGCATGATGCAGCTCATGACGGTGGGCTATTTCTGCCGCAATTTCGAACAGCCCGATGTGACCGCCCCTATTGCTGTGGCGGTGCTGGAGGCGCACCCGGAGGATTACAGGCTGTTTTCGCTTTTTGACGGCGTGTATATCTTCAACCGATTCCATAGGGACAACGCGTCCCGCAACGAAATAGCGCTTCATGACGACAAAGCGCTCGCGGCGCTGCATTATGACATCCTGCTCCATATGTACGATATCATGCCGCACAAGAAGGTGGAATATGCCCCTATCGTTTACCCGTGGTATGCCAGTTACATGACCAAAAGCATTTTGCTCATGTGCGCGCTGGAAGCCGCCTGCGTCATGGAGGACGATGAAAAGATCGACTTCCTCTGCGGCAAACTGCCCGAAATAGAATCGGGCAGCCGTGCGCACGCGCTGGAAAAGATCGCGTCCCGGCTTGCCACCCCGGCGCAGCGGGACACACTGCTTCGTGCCGTTGCCGACCGCGAAACCTTCACCCGTAAAAAGGCGGTGGAGGTGCTGAAAAAAACGTCCCTTTCGGGCGAGGAATACGCCGTGCTGGAAGCCTTTGCCAAATACAAGACTGCCGACCTGCGGGAAGGCGTCATTGCGCTTCTCCGGTGCCGCGACCGCGCGGGTATGCAGGAAAGCCTGCGGCGTATGCTGCCCTCCAAGGACGAAAATATCCGTCTGGCGGCGCTTGACCTTCTGAAATATGCCATAGACGCGTATGGGGAGAAGGATTTCTCCGGGGAGAAGGATTTCTCCGGGGAGAAGGATTTCTCCGGAGCAAAGGCACTGGCGGCGGCGATTCCTTCCCCCAGCGAACGGGAAGAAATTCTGCTGGGCGAGATTCTGGGCAAGTCGGCCAGCGCGGAGATCACCAAGGAGAACGGCTACGGACTGTATGACCCCCATGTCACGCTGGCTCCGGTCGAATTTACGCCCGATCTCAGCGTGGTCAGGGATTACCTGTCGATCTCACCCGACGAGCTGATCGGCATCTATCTTGCCTTTATGAAGCTCATCGATGACAATGCCGAGATGACCTACACCGACACATCGGGGGAAGAACATCTTCTCGGCACATTCGGAGGCAACTTTTCGCCTTCCTACTGGCAGTACCGCAACATTGAACCATCCGCCGTGTATGAAAAGATTCCCTGTCACGAGCTGTGGGCGCGGTTTTACCGCGAAACCATCCGGACGCCGCAGCGCTTCTGGGCGGTTTATCTGGAACGCAGGAACGGCGTCAATGTTTCTCTGACCGAAAACGGCAAACTGGCATTTGACCGGAATATCCGGCGGATTTTCGGCGAAATCGCGGATACCGATCGCCGGAAGATGCTGAAGGAAAGGGACGAAAGATTTGGTCACAGCTACTTCACACAGGTATGCAACGCGGCGCTGGAAAGCATCATCAGCGAATTCCGGCTTGCCCTGCCGATGGATATTATCCAGCACATCATCGGGTATCTTGCCAAGGAAGTGCCGTCGGAGCAGCTCTGGTTCGATGTGGTCAGGGAGAAGAACGACACATGGAGCGGAAAAAAATACAACCTTCTCAAAACCAGCCTGCCCTCCTATTTTATCGAACAGATGAAGCTGCGGCTGCATGAGGATTTTGCCACCAATTTCCTGCTGCTGCATGAGCTTGCTGTCAGAAACGACCCGCTCGGACATCTGGAAAAAGGAGACGAGGTGCGGTTTGTCAACCCCCAGATTGCCTATTATATCAAAGCCTGCCGGGAAGGCATTATCAGCGAGGATATTCTTTACAAAACGCTTCTGGAAGGCATGGGCATACAGAGAGCGGTCAGTGAGCTTACGCCCTTTGTTTCGGGAATGTTCAACTGGTACAATTACGAAACCCGCGTGGCATTCCTGAGCGTGTACGCCGACGAGGGGATCACGCTGGATCCGGAGGGAAACCAGATTCCCACGGATTCGGAGCTGTATCAATTCGGCAACCGCCTCGCTTCCGGACTGATCGAAAAAATACTCGATGTGGAACTCAAGCGGGGCGACAGCGAAACGGTCTTTTCCAAAGCGGCCGTCAAAATCAGTCAAATCTACGGCATAGACCGACTCATGGAGATATTGAAGGCTTTCGGCAGCGACACCATCAGCCGCACTTCCTATTGGTATGGCTCCGTCGTTTCCAAGAAGCAGTCGCTCAGCCACCTGCTGAACGTGTGCTATCCCGCGGCGGATGACAATGCCCGGAAACTGGCCGAATGCATGAAAACATCCAAAATCAAGCCCGACCGCCTCATCGAGGTGGCGATGTACGCGCCGCAGTGGATTGACATCATTGCGGACTGTCTCGGCATCGCGGGCATGAAGAGCGGCTGCTATTACTTCATGGCGCACACGGCGGGCGGCATCAGCGAACGGACGCGGGCGGTGATTGCCAAATACACGCCGCTCACGGCGGAAGAACTCGACGGCGGCTGCTTTGATGTGAAGTGGTTCCATGAAGCGTATGACGTTCTGGGCGAAAAGACCTTTGAAAAATTATACAAAGCGGCCAAATACACCTCCGACAACAATATGCACACCCGCGCGCGCAAATTTGCCGACGCCGCGCTGGGGAAGATGGACATAGCCGCCACCGAAGCGGCGATTGACGAAAAGCGCAACAAAGACCTGCTGCTGAGTCTGGCGATTATCCCCTCGCAAAACCGGGCGGATATTTTGCAGCGCTACGAATTTATACAGAAGTTTGCACGGGAAAGCCGGCAGTTCGGCGCGCAGCGACGTGCCAGCGAGGGAGAAGCGGCGCGGTTTGCCTTAAAGAATCTTGCGGTGACGGCCGGATATTCCGACGACACGCGGCTGACGCTCTCGATGGAAACACAGCTCGTGCGGGAGCATATGGCGTATTTTGAACCGAATGACATCGGCGGCTATGAGGTATGGATCGCCGTGGAAGACGGTAAGCCTTCGCTGCGATATACCAAGGACGGCAAGGCGCTCAAATCCGCGCCGGCAGCCATCAAGAAAGACGCGGCTTTTGTCGAAATCAAGGACTTCTGCGACAAGCTGCGGCAGCAGTACAGCCGCACGGCGAAGATGTTCGAGCTGGCCATGGAAGAACGCAGTTCCTTCGGTTTCGGGGAATTGCTCATGCTCTGCGAAAATCCGGTCATCCGCTCCATCGTGGAACATCTCGTGTTTGTGTCGGCGGAGGGCGCATTTGTCAGCGGATTGGTCGGCGGCGGCGCATTGACCGACGCTTCGGGTCACACCGTCACGCCCGGGGAGGCATTTGCCCTGCGGGTGGCGCATCCCTTTGACCTGTACGAGCACAAGGTGTGGGCGGATTATCAGAAGCTGTTCCTTGAAAAGGGAGAGAAGGACGGCATCCTCCAGCCCTTCCGACAGGTATTCCGCGAGCTTTACGTCAAGCTGCCCGAGGAGCTGGAAAAAGAAAAGTCGCTTCTTTTCGCCGGACATCAGATACAGACCTCCCGCACGGTGGGCGCATTGAAGAACCGCCGCTGGATAGCCGATTACGAGAACGGATTGCAGAAGGTGTATTATAAGGACGACATCATCGCGAGCCTTTACGCGGTGGCGGACTGGTTCTCACCGAGCGACATAGAAGCGCCGACGCTCGAAGGGGTATTCTTTGTCAATCGCCGCACTTACGAGCCGATCAGGATCAAGGACATCCCCGACATCGTGTATTCGGAAGTCATGCGCGACGTCGATCTGGCGGTCAGTGTGGCGCACGCCGGCGGCGTTGACCCGGAAACCAGCCATTCCACCGTGGAAATGCGCAAGGTGATACTGGCATTCAACCTGCAACTCTTCGGCATCCGCAATGTGCGGCTCGAAAAGAACCACGCCATCATCGAGGGCAAACACGCAAAATATTCCGTTCACCTCGGCAGCGGCGTGATACATCAATTCGGCGGACATCAGATCAACGTGCTTGCCGTCCAGAGCGGCAAAAAGAGCAAGCTCTTCCTGCCGTTTATCGACGAGGATCCCAAAACCGCCGAAATCATGACCAAAGTGCTGACCTTCGCGCAGGATGACAAGATCAAAGACCCCTACATCATGCAGCAAATAAGAAAAGGAATGGATATATGATGATTTCATAGCTTACATTTACCGTCCGCATAGGAAAAAGGGTATGCCGATTTTAAAAAGCGGTTTGCTTTGTTTATCATATGAGATCTCCTGATTGTTATTTCTGTGTATATGGCACCTTCTGATGTTTTTATACCTACAAGTGTATCAGTGGGTGCCATTGTACTGTCCATTGACGTAAGACTGTTTTGTCATTGTTCCGACAGTCTGTCTCTTTGTTCGATTTGTCTGCATGGATTTCCCTGCTTTTGTGTGTCAATGCTGCCAATTATGAATAATATGATAAAAGAAAGCATATATGTCACGTTCGATCGACGGATGATTGTTTTCGGAAAAATTCAGATGAAATTGAAAGGAGACATGGAAATGCAGGATGATTACAACCGCTTTATCAAACGTTCCATTCAGCAAGCGCGATGCAATTATGAAGATATCTTTGCTCTATCTGGAGACGATGACGAAGCGACACCCTGTGCGGCGGGCTGCATGGGCACCGAGGCAGCGCAGATGGACAGAAAGAAGAACACCTGTATGGGAAATGAATCGGTACAGATGGGCAGAAAGAACGCCTGTATGGGAAATGAATCGACACAGATGGGCAGAAAGAACACCTGTATGGGAAATGAATCGGCACAGATGGGCATGAAGGACAGCTGCATGGGAGTCGAGGCGGCACAGATGGGAATGAAAAACAAGGGCAACGGTGTATTGTCGGCGCAAACGGAAAAGAAACCGTGCTGTGGCATGTGTCCGGAGCAGGAGGAAAGCTGCATGCGGGATAAAATGTATCGGCCTGAATGTGAGCTTCCGGTAATGGTATTCATTGAGCCGCAGACTTTCGGCAGAATGTACAATGAAGCGGAAGGTCTCAAGCGCGGAACGCTCTTTCCGGTGCTCGACAAGCCATTTTACGGAAAGGGAGGAAAATGCTGATGGACGAGAGAAAAAAGCTGCTGATGAAGATTTCGGCGTGTCAGTTCGCGCAGTATGAACTGTGGCTGTTCCTTGACACCCACCCGAAATGCGTGGAAGCCATGCAGGTGCTCAATATGCACCGCGCCAACGCCATGAAGCTCAAAGAAGAATATGAGTGCAAATTCGGCCCGCTCAGTAATCCCAAGGCGAACGGAAAATACTGGTGCTGGATCAATGATCCGTGGCCGTGGGATTATACCGGAGACAACTGCGGCTGCGGCATGGGAACACAGCGTGGGAAAGGAGCGTGCCGATAATATGTGGAATTATGAGAAAAAACTGCAATACCCCATCAATATCAAGAACCCTAATCCCAAACTGGCGCAGATGATTATCAGCCAGTACGGAGGTGCATACACCAAAAGATATAGTATTACCTCAAAAAAATTTCGACCGAGCCGTCTGCCCGGTTGAACACAATGTAATCTATGACGCCCCGAAGCAGGGCGTTTTTTTCTTCCGCAGGCAAGTTGGGATCGTGCAGCTTCGGAATCATGTCGAGGTGCTGCCGAAGTGGAGGACGCTTTTTCGGGACGGGCTGTTCGGCTTCGAGCAGCCTGATTTTTTCGGTGATCTTGCGTTTGTTTTCGCGGTATTCCTCCAGTGTATCAATGCCCGCTTCATAGGCCGCTTTGACTCGCTCCAGCTTGCGGCGCTCGGCGGCAAGCAGATCAGCCGATCTCTTTTGAACGGCGTCGGTCTCCGGCACTCTTTGCGAATACACAGGGGGAATGGTGCCGTTGAATGTGCTTTCCAATGTGGCCAGCACCATGGGATTTAATTTCCTGAGGCTGATGTAGTGGGAGACGTTGCACTTGCCGTGCGCGTATTGATAGCACTGCACCGCTTCCCCCGCCGAACGGGTCAGGGTTGCGCCGCAGTTGCTGCACTGCACCAGACCGTACAGCATAAAGGGGGCGGTGGGGTGATTCTGCTTGGCGGTCGATCTGCCGTAGAGCGCCTTGATTTCGTCGAGTTTTTCCTGGGCGGCGTTGAATGTCGCCTGTGCGATAATCGGTTCGTGATGTCCGTCGATGAGCATGACGGACGGCTGATCGTAATCGCGGCGCGTGCGTCCGGCGGGATTCCAGCGGATTTTCCCGATATAGACGGGGTTGCGCAGGATATATTCCACCGTCCGGTTTTCCCAGAGTCCCCCGCGGGATGTACGGATGGCAAGGGCATTGAGTCGCCCCGCGATTTCCCTTGTGCCGCAGCCGTTCAGAAAGTCATCGAAGATGCTCGCCACGATGGGGGCGGTTTCGGGGTTGGGAACATAATTCTTGTCTTTGATGTCATAGCCGAAAGCGGGAATGGAAACCGGTTCGCCGCGCGATACCTTTTCGATCATGCCGCGCTTGACTTCCTCCGCGAGATTGATGGAATAATATTCGTCCATTGCTTCGATCATGGCTTCGATGAGCACGGACATCTTGTCATCGCCTACGTTCTCAGAGATGGAAATCACCTCGATGCCGAGCTGTTTGCGGAGCATGGATTTGTAAACGATGGCGTCCTCACGGTTGCGGGCAAAGCGGCTGAATTTCCACAGTAAAATCACGTCAAAGGGCTTGGGCTTGCTCTTGGCCATGCCGATCATGCGGTTGAATGCTGGGCGCTTGGCAGTGGTTCTTCCGCTGATGCCCTCGTCGATGTAGATAAAATCCTCCGGCAAAATCATGTCGTTGCGCTTGGCGTAGTCGCGCAGTGCTTTGAGCTGGCTGTCGGGGGAATACTCGATCTGATCATCCGTCGATACACGGATATAGGCGGCTGCTGTTTTCATAAAAAAACCTCCCTCATGCCTCATTTTTATTTGACACCGAGGGAGAAATGTGCTATCATAATGACAGACTACACCCTTGGTGTGGTTGACTTGCTTTCCTCTATCTGACTGTTTGGCGATGGACAGATAGAGGAAATTTTTTTCTTAATTTCCCAAAATTATGTTGACAAATTTCACTTTAAGTGATATAATTTCACTAGAGCTGTTACATATGGCTCCACACAAAGATTATGCTCCGTCGGCTTCTGGCACCACCTGAGTCGGCGGAGTATTTTTTTCTTTTTCCACCTTTTAACTAAACTCGGTGAAAAACGCAATCCATTCCTTGCGCTGCGCTTCGTCCAGATGGGGATAGAGCAACGTAAAAGATTTTTCGATGATACTCTCCTTGCTCAGACTGTCGGGGGCATGGCGCAGCGCATGACGAATTTCCGCGAGGGCGCGGCTCATTTCTGCATACTTCGGCCAGTCCGCCATATGGAAGTTGTTGTAAAAGAGGTGACGCAGCGGTCTGGCGCTGCCGGTCAGATCAATGCTCCGGATATTGAATCGGACAAAAGGCGTGGTACAAATCTCCGTGCTTTCGCCGTAGGAGTAAAAGCAGTATTCTTCCCCATTGGTCAGGATAATCAGATGGGCGCCGGGTGAGGCATTGAAGTAGCCGGAAATCTGCTTGATGAAATTTTTGTTTCGTCCGATGTTTTTCATTCCGATGCGCTTGGCCTCGATGTAGGACCAGCCATTGCCCTGCTTGGAAAATGCGTAATCCACATGCTTGTAACTATGCCCTATGCGAAACTGTGAGCGCCAGAGTGTATTCCCCGGACTCCAACCGAATGTCTGAAAAAACGGGAGAATGAAGTGTTGGCAGGTGTCAGCTTCGGTCAGGCTCTTTATGTCGGAGCTGTCGATCAGCGCGATAATCTTTTTTATGTTCATCTGCGCATATTCCAGACTGTACTCACTTCGCGTCTTATCCGACGGTGTTTCGGGAGTAAATTGCCGCGAAGGCTTCTTTTTAAAGAGCATTTTGCATCACTATACTTTCTGCGAAGATATAAAATAAATTTCGCTTGACATTCTCAGTTATGAGATTTATAATAATGAAAAACCGTGGGAGGAATTGCAAAAAATGAAAGAAAATCAGAGTACGGAAGAAAAGAAAAAGCTGCTGCACCGAATCAACCATCTTCTGTCGAAGCTATCCAAAAAACAGCTCATCCGCATTTACGAATTTATAAAGGTCATTTACCTTT
>CAMHAV010000089.1 GCA_946182865.1 uncultured Clostridia bacterium | reverse complement strand
CCGCGCTCGCATTCGCTCGCTTAATTGCGCTGCGCTATGCTTTTTTCTTTTTTTATTTACTTTTACCGTCGCTATTGGCGGCTGCTTCCTCCGCCTGCGCGTCCCCGGTCAGCAGCGCGTCCACGGGATTTTCGGTCTGCGCCCAGAAGACCGTGCTGTGGTCGTAATAGGGGAGGTAGACATTCATCTTGCAGTACGGCTTGGTAAAGTCGATATCCTTGGTGGCTTTGATGTCCGTCAGGAGCGTATCGACCAGCGCGTTCACGTCCACATCGTAACGCAGGAGTTTTGCGTCCGCGTCGTAGTCCTTCGCCGAGAGGTACTCTTTGAGCATCAGCTTCTGATATTCCTCGTTGCGGGGAGAAAGGAGAAAGTAATCCACATTGGTCATGCAGAGGGAGCCGAAGTAGGTCGCGTTCAGTTCGGAGGGATGAGACGGCATTCTGGTGATCTGGTCGATCTTGCTGTTGCAGACCGACACGATCAGACGGGTGGTTTTGGGAAAGAGTTCCTTCGACACATTCAGACCGAAGCAATAATACCCGTCGGGAGCGTACAACGCGCCCTCTCCGTAGCCTTCGAGATGCACCGACAGCGTGCTGTCCTCCTTGCGCGGTTTGTCCACTACGGTAGAGGTCACCACATAATCGCCGGGATCCGCCGATCCGCTTTGCAGAATCACATAGGTGTTTTCCCATTGATACCGGTCGGCATGACCGTCGTTGTCCGGTTGAGCGGATTCGCTCTGATAGTCCGTATCCGTCTCCGGGTCGGAATATTCATACCGCCACGCCTCCGACTGGAAAATGTTTTCGCTGATGAATTGCAGCTTGCGTTCCTCCGGCAGCAGGCGGAATTCCTCCGTCAGACTGCGGTAGATGTCCTGCGCCTCGCTGCCTGTGATGCCGCCGGAGCTGAAGTCGATGTTGACCTTTTCGGGGTCGGGCAGCGCGAGGAATTTCTCTTTAAAGGATGCGTCGGACAGCATGGCCTTTTGCAGCGCGTCGATGTCCTGATCACCCAGTTTCACGCGGCGTATGAGTTTTCGTCCGTTTTTCAGATTGAGCTGAATGCGCACGATAGAGGCGTATGCGTCGTCTTCTCTTGACCAGTTGCTGCGGTCGAAGGGGGATTGCTTTACCTCATTGGCGCGTTCGTTGTTCATCTCGGTGAAACGGTCGATCATCGCCCTGTCGGTGAATTCCCAGTTGTCGGTGACGGTGCGTCCGTAGGTGTCCGTCAGGCGGAAGATTGCCAGCTTTTTGACAAGGGTGTTGTTGCGCACCAGCGTGAAGGATTCCACCTCATCGGCGGCAGGTGTGAACGTGACGTCGCGGAAGGCGTGCCAGTGTCCCCCTACCGCCGTCGCGGCGGCAATCGCCAGCGGGATGGCGATATAGGGGACAGCGCGGAAGGAATGCTTCACGCGGAAGGTCATCAGCAGTTCGCTCAGCCAGAAAAACACCGCCGTGCCGCCCAAGGCGAGCGCGCAGGACGCAAGCTCAGCGTCATAATCGCGCAGGTGGCCGTCGTTGCAGTACAGATTATATACCAGCGCCGCCAGCACACAGGCGACCGGAAGATTGACCGCCGTGAGGGATATCATATGCGCCGCCCGGTTCACAAAGGGCTGTCCGGTCGCGTCGCCCGTGCGGATGGCGGCAAAATACGCGGCAAGCCCGGTCAGCAGCAGACCCGCCGCCAGACTGAATGCCACCGTTCCGCCGGAAGTGAGCATCCGGTACAGGTTCATGTCCGTACCGTTCCAGTAGGACAAGTCCAGCATATAGCGGTTGAAACAATAGGAGATCACATCGGGACAGAAGCGGCTGCCTTCATAGAAGTAAAAGCCCTCGTATTCCTCTGTCCCCATATTCAGCACGGTGAACACCGTTGGCAGCGTCAGCACCAGTCCGCTCAGCGTGACCAGCGCGGAAACAAGCCGCCCCGTCAGAGACAGCGCCAGCAGCACCAGCGCG
This sequence comes from uncultured Clostridia bacterium, assembly GCA_946182865.1. GTDB lineage: Bacteria > Bacillota > Clostridia > Oscillospirales > Acutalibacteraceae > RUG762. Next base: position 10,084 of record CAMHAV010000089.1, on the reverse strand, counting down.
AAAATCAGAAAGGTCGAAGCCAGCAGCGAACCCAGTATCACCAGACACACGCCGACCGATTTGAGATCATACGGCAGCGCAAAGAGCAGCCACACGATAAAGGACGCGCCCATCGCTATGCCGTGCCACGCCAGCACCGCCGAAGCGAAGCTCGCCCACAGACGACCGGAGGACTGGGGCGTTGCGAGGTAAAAATCCCGCGCCCGGGGCGACCGCAGAAAGGTCATGACCGAGAAGGAGGCGGCGGTGAGGAAGATGACCGCCAGAAAGAGCAGGAAAAACAGGTTGTCATTGAACCGCTCGTCAATATTGACCGACAGCGTGTAACGGTGCTGCATCGCGTCGGAGTGGCTGTACACATCGGCGCAGTTGCCCAGCGAAACCAGCACGCACAGCGCGGCATATACGATGCCCCCGATTTTCAATTGCCGCAACCCTTCGAGAAAGAGGGATTTTGTGGGAAGCGGCAGGTTTTCATTTTGCAAAATCTTGCTTGTTTTTTTCATTTCACAGACCATCCTTTCCCGCGGGGATCACTGACACCGATAGATGAACACTTCCTCCAGCGAGAGGGGAAGGACGCTGATTAAGATGGGATTCTTGGCGGCGAGCGCATATTCCACCTGCTGGCGCTCGTTTTCGTAAATGACGGTCGCCACCGCGCCGTCCTTTTCAAAGCTGACGATCTTCGCGCCGTCGAAGGAAACATCGTCCTGTCCGAAATCGCCGTTAAAGGCGATCTGCACCTTGACCAGCGCGGATTTTGCCTCGTCAAGCTCCGATTGCAGGGTGATTCTGCCCTTGTGCAGCATGGCGAGCGAATCGCAGAGATCGTCTACCTCGCGCATGGAGTGGGTCGCCATGATGACGGTAAGCCCTCTGTCCGCGACGGCTTCGCAAAGCACCTCGCGCATGCCGTGGCGCTTTATCACGTCCAGACCGTCAAAGGTTTCGTCGATCAGCAGAATGTCGGGTTTGGAGGCCAGCGCCAGGATGAGCGCCGCCTGCCGCTTCATGCCCTTGCTCATGGAACGGATGGGCTTGGTGCGGCTCGCCTCGAATTTCTCCGACAGCGATTCATAGAGCTTGTCGTCAAACTGCGCGCGGGTGTTCCGGCAAAGCTGCGCCATGCTGTTCATGTTGGCGCCGGGAAGAAAATACAGGTCGTCGGGGACATAGACCAGATGCTTGCGCACGTCGGGGCGGTGGGCGATGTCCTCGCCGTCAATGGTGATCTGACCGCCGTCGGCGGCGTAAACGCCCGACATCACGCGCATGAGGGTGGATTTGCCCGCGCCGTTGGAACCGACCAGACCGAAGATGCTGCCCGTGCCTACCGAGATATTGACGCTGTCGAGCGCCGTGAGGTCGTCAAATTTTTTGGTAATGTTGATTGCTTGTATCATGTTATGTTTCATCCTTTCCTGTTTTACTGGGGTCCGATGGCTGCGACAGGGCTGAATAGCCGCGTTCCACCGCGTCGAGTATCTCTTGCTTGGGAATGCCCGCGCCCGCGAACTGCGCCGCCATGCTTTCTATGTTTGACAGCTCCTTTTGCAGTTCCCCCCGCAGCTTTTCCCGCGCGTCGGGGCTGACAAAGCTGCCCTTGCCAGGGACGGCGTACAGCAGCCCTCGTCCGAGCAATTGGGTGTACGCCTTCTGCACGGTGTTGGGGTTGGCGGAAATCTCCGCCGCCACCGACCGCACCGAGGACATGGGAGCGTCCGGCGGCAGAATGCCCGCTAATATAAATCGCTCGGTCTGCTGCACGATCTGCTCATACACGGGGACCCCGCTCATGTTGTCAATCATATACATACTGTGGCTCACCTCCCGAATACGGTTTTAATCATAACTGTATTATGATTGCTAGTACAGTTGTAATATACACCTCTTTCCCCGGTTTGTCAAGAGGGAATTTTGAAAAATTTTCATCTTTCGTCAATGAAAAACGCCATAAAAATATTCCCTCACGGTCAATTGACACAGGGACAGAAAAATGCTAAGATATATCATGCAATACTGTAGAATGATAAAGGAAAGGAATTGACAAGAATGGCGGTTTTGCAGGGCAGCTTTTTATCCTCAGAACTTGGCAGGCTATCCCATTTCACGGTGATTCTGCCGCACGATACCGTGACCAATCCCCCCGCGTCGGGCTATCCCGTGCTGTATATTCTCCCCGGACGGACGGATGACTGCAACACATGGCTGTATCGCACCAATATCGAACGCTATGCCTACTTCAAGGGGCTGGCGGTGGTCATCCCCAGCGGTGACGGCAGCTTTTACGCGAATATGGCGGGCGGCGGCAGGTATTTCACCATGATTACCAAAGAATTGCCCGAGGTGGTGCGCAATATGTTCCGCGTGGGATTCAGCCGGCAGCATACCTATATCGCGGGCGCGGCCATGGGCGGCTACGGCGCGCTGCGCTGTGCGCTGACCTATCCCGAACAGTACGCGGGCTGCATCGCGCTTTCGCCCATCGCGGATATCGAGGATTTTGTCAATAAGGAAATCAGCGCGGGTAAGACCGATATGTGGCGCGGCATTTTAGGCGAGAGAATGCTGGTGCAGCGCGACATGGATCTGGCCAATCTCGTCAGCGAAAGCCACACCTATTCCCAGATACACCCCCTGATTTATCTCGCCTGCGGCAAGCGGGACGACCTCTATCCCTCTGTGGTGCGGCTGCGCGATCTGCTCGACCGCAACAAGCTGGATTTCATCTTTGAACAGGCCGACGCGGGGCATGAATGGGGCTTCTGGGATATCGCGGTGCAGCGCGGTCTGGACAGCATTATCAAGGACGCATGAATGAATCGGGAGTATCGGAAATGATGCAGAATCAGGAATTAATGGATAAGGTGGAGGAAGCCGCCTTCAAGGAATTTACGGGCTTCGGCAGGCAGTCGGTTGTGGTGGAATACCGCGGCAGGGCGTGGCAGATGATCGACAGGGACGACCGCTTTCTCTTTGTGCTGGCGGACGGCTACAACGGGGATGAGGCTGACGTGGTTCCCCGCGCGTCCACCGACAGCGGCAGCGGTTCGTCCTCCTATGAATCGGCTCTGCCCACGTCGGAACAGATCGAAAGGCTGCTCAAAAGCAAACGGCAGTTTTCCCTCGCCAAAAGCGACATTGTCCGCGCGGAGGTGTCGGGCAGCTATGAGGATTACTTCACCCTTGTGGGGGTAGAACTCCGGCTGTCTCTCGCCAAAGGAAAGTCCAAAAATAAAATCAAAAAGAGGAAAATGCGTCTTTTGGGCGGCATCAACCAGTTTTTGCTGCGTGATTTTCTGAGCGGCATCGGCGGGGAAACGGTCTTTACCAAGAATCAGGCTTCCCTCGCGGCGCACCGCCGCCTTTACGGAGCAGATACGGGCGCGCACAGCGCCATGATGACCTATCTGAATAAAAAAACCGCCCGCGTCAACCTGCTGATGTGGGTGATGTCGGTGGTCGGTTACGCGCTGATTGCCTTCGGAGCCGTGCCGGGGATGCCGTTTGGCCGGCAGATGATGGGATGGGGCGCGCTCCAGCCGCTTGTCATTCTGATAACCTATCTCAGAAACCGGCGTCTTCTCTGCTTTTTAGGTTCGGGCCGCAACCCAAACGCCGCCACGGTCAGCCGCAAACGCGTGGGGTTCTATCCGAAATTTGCTATCCCCATGCTGGCGACGGTGTTCGCGGCGCTGCTCAGCGGCAGCATTGTGACGGATTTTCCGTTGTTTCTCGGTGTGAGCGCGGGTCTGGCGGTCGTCATGCTGGCGGCGCTGCTCGTGTTTTCCGCTGAATGCCGCCGTCATGTCGTCATGATCGCGGCGTGCGTGCTGATGTTTGGCGTGTACGCTTTTCCAGCGGTCAATCTCATTAACGCCGCGGTTCCCCTGCGCTCCTACGGCACCTACACGGCGCAAGTGGAGCGGAAGATGGTTCCCACGCCTGATGAAGACCCGTCGGAGCATAAGGAATTCTATGTAGGCATCACTTTGCGGGACGGTCGGGAGGCGGAACTGCCGCTGGCTTTCGGTGAATGGAATTACACTGTCATTCCCGGCGAAACGGAAGTGACGGTGCAGGAATACAAGGGTTTGCTGGGTATCAATTGCGCATTTGTTAGCTATTAGGAATGGTAAAAAATGGAAGAAAAAGAAATGTATCAAAATATGTATCGGTCGATGATGTGGTTTCTGCCGTTTTTGGCGCTGTGGTTGGTGGCGCCGATGTGGGAAAACCGCGTGATTTTCACGGTCTGCATCGTGACGGCTGCCGTCGGTATGCTGGCCTGTCTGGGTAAGGATTTTTATGACGAACGACGCACCAACCCGTGGAGGCAACGGCGGCGGGGGCATCAGAACGAAACATCCGCCTCGCCCTATGAGCGACAGATGACGGAGCAGGACGCGCGCGGCGTGCGGGTGAAGATCGCGGTGTTGGTTCTCGCGGCGCTGCAAATTGTCGCGGGCGGCTGTTCGCTTTTGCTGACAGGTCGCGCTCAATCCATAGCCTGCGCTGTTTCGCTGCTGCTGCCCTGCTGCGTGTATGCGATGTGGCTGCTGCATCCGTCGTTCACCTCTTTTGTCGAGTCGGACGGAGATTTTGTGAACAGCGGCTTTGGCTTGCTGTTCGGCAGGGAACGCGCGACGCTGTATCTGCCTTTGCTGTGTCCGCCGTTTCTGTGTGTCAATTGGGACATCCTGCGGTACGGCGCCTTTACCATTCTTGCGCTTGGCAGGTTGGGATGGATGACGCTGCTGACCGCCGCTGTCATTGCGGCGCTGTTTTTTCATTCCTTTCTGTCGGGTCGGCGCTCAGGCCGCTCCCGGCTGTCCGCCGCCATTGTCGCGACAGCGGCGGCAGCCAGTCTGATCTACGGATGGCTGCTGGTGCGGGGGCTGAACGTGTATCTGGATGGGGAACAAGGCGAAATACTTCATGCCGAGGTGGTCGATACGCATATGCCGGATTTCCGTTACGGCGCGAATATCCATCGCGACCGCTTCTTTACCGTGGAATTGGAAAACGGGGAGCAGCTCGATTTGTTCACGCCGGACGATGTACATGTGGAAAAGAATGAGGGGGACGACGTAACCGTGGCGCTGCACAAAGGCGCGCTGGGTATCGCATGGGCGGAGTTTGTTTGATGCGGAATTTGGAATGAACGGTATTTATAGTAAGATAGGAGTGTCAGAATATGGGAGCATTGACAGAAAAAATCAGGCAATATTTTGCCAATCAACAGAAGTGGTCGGAGATCGCCGAGGATGACGAATACGCGGCGCAGTTAAAAGCGATCGGGTACGGGGAGAAATCCCTGCTGGTCATGCAGGACGGCGGCGGATTTTATCAGATCATCGACTGCGGCGGCGGCTATCTGTTTGTCAGCGTCAACGACAGGCAGTTTATTACCGACTTTGACAATATCCCCGACGAGGTCTTTGCCGCCAAACGGAATTTTGTGGTAACCAAGAGCGACATTACCTCCACCGACATTGTGGCGGATTTCGACCCGAAACGGCCGTCGGTCATTGAGTATGCCGAAATCAAGCTGCATTGGAATGTGCGTGTCGGCGGGAACAAGGGCTATAAAAAGCAGAAAAGAACCATCACCCTGATACCGACCGACGACATAGAGGAAGAACCGCTGCGGCGCTTTTTTGAGGGAGCGGGGCGTGTGAGGGTGATGACCGACGAGGAATATGACGATGTGCTGTTTCCGAAGCTGCCGCCTCAGGAAGCAAAAGTGAAGAAACGCCTTTTGACGGCGGTGGTGGTGATTCCCATAGCGGCGGTGCTGTGTATTTCCGGCGCGGCGAGATTCCACAATGAAGCCCTGCGCCGTCTTTTGGTGACGGTCAGCGCGCTGCTGCCGTTTGTGCTGTTTGCGCTGTATCTTGCTTTTCCGCGGGTTCTTGTCATCCGTCGCGAGGATCCCGAGGCTTCTGACGGCAGGACAGTCGACATGGATTTATCGCTGTGCATAACGACGCTGGCGGCGGGCGGCATGTGTCTATACGGCGGCTGCGGTTTCTACAACTGGCCGCTGGAAAACGCGGGGCGGTGGGCGCTGATCGCGCTGGTGCCGTTTGGCGTGCTTCTCGTTCTGCTGCTGACCCGTTCGCCCCAGATCAGAAACAACCGGTGGAAAAACAGCCTCTATACGCTGGCACTCTGCGTGATTTACGCCGGAATTGCCTGCGGCAGCGCGGTGTATCTGCTGAATTACTCGCTCGATGTTTCGGTGCCGAGGACGTACCAAGCCGCTATCACCGACAAATGGGCGGAACATGAGGGAGAATACCGCGCCATTCCTTCGTATTATGTGGAAACGGCGAGAGAACATGACGTTTACGAGCGCTTTCAGGTCTTTTACAAGCGCTATCAGGCGGCGCAAAAGGGTGACGCTGTGACGGTGGAGGAACACCGCGGCGCGCTGTGGATGCCGTATGATACGATAAAACAAACGGAAAGGTGATGGAAAACATGTCTTCACCGCTTGCGGACAGAATCCGTCCGAAGGAAATCGACGATATGATCGGACAGCAGCACTTGCTGGGCGAAAACTGCGCCCTGCGCAAAATCATTGAGTCGAGTCATATCCCCAATATGGTCTTTTACGGGCCGCCGGGCATCGGCAAGACCACGCTGGCGGGCATTATCGCCGCCAAGACCAACCGCCGCCTGCACAAGCTCAACGGCACCACCGCCTCCACGCAGGATATCAAGGCGATTGTGAGCGAACTGGATACCTTTATGGCGCAGAACGGTGTGCTGCTCTATCTCGACGAGATTCAGTATTTTACCAAGAAGCAGCAGCAAACCCTGTTGGAATTCATCGAGAACGGCAAGATCACGCTCATTGCCTCCACTACCGAGAATCCCTATTTTTATGTGTATTCCGCGATTCTCAGCCGTTCCACCGTGTTTGAATTCAAACCGGTGCCGCCGGAGGAGGTGGAACGCGGCGTGAAGCGCGCCTTTGCCTTTATGGCGGACGAACTGGGCGAACAATTCGACATCGAGAACGGCGTAGTTGAAAAAATCGCCGTGGGGTGCGGGGGAGACGTGCGCAAATCCATCAATTCGGTGGAGCTGTGCGTCATGTCCTGCGTCCCCGAAAACGGTGTGCGTCACATCACGCTCGAACGGGCGGCGGAGCTTTCCCAGCGCAGCGCCTTCCGCTACGACAAGGACGGGGAGGAACATTACGACATTCTCTCGGCGTTCCAGAAGTCCCTGCGCGGCTCCGACCCGGACGCGGCGATTCATTATCTGGCGCGGCTGATCGAAGCGGGCGACCTGCCCTCCATCTGCCGCCGTCTGATGGTCTGCACCTGCGAGGATGTGGGACTCGCCTACCCGCAGCTCATCCCCATTGTCAAATCCTGCATTGACGCGGCGATGATGGTGGGCTTTCCCGAAGCGCGCATTCCGCTGGCGGACGCGGTGGTGCTGGTGGCGACCGCGCCGAAGTCGAATTCCGCCTACCTCGCCGTTGACGCGGCGCTCGCGGATATCCGCGCGGGCAAGGTCGGCTCGATTCCCCGTCAGTTGCAGAACAAGCACTACGACGGGGAAGACGCGGCGGTCAAGGGGCAGCATTATCTCTATCCCCACGACTTCCCGCGCCACTATGTCCGGCAGCAGTACCTTCCCGACGCGCTGAAAAACGCCCATTACTACGACTACGGCGACAACAAGAACGAACAGGCGGCGAAAGCGTATTGGGACGGCATTAAAAAACAGCAATAAAAAAATCGGGCGAACCTGCGAGTGACCGGTCACACAGACCGAGGCAGTTCGTCCGACTTTTTTGGTTGTATGAATGTTGACGGGGAGATTACTTGAGCTTGAAGCGCTTGTTGAATCTTTCAACGCGTCCGCCCGTATCAACCAACTTCTGCTTGCCCGTGAAGAACGGATGGCATTTGGAGCAGATTTCCACACGAATGTCCTTCTTGGTGGAACGAGTCTGAATGACATTGCCGCAAGCGCATGTAATGGTTGTCTCCTGGTATTTGGGATGCAAATTCTCCTGCATGGTTGTCACCTCTTTCAGATCTTCCGATAGCCGCGCTTCATACGCAGGCTTCGTGGAATAAGTCTTACCGATTAATGATAGCATAAGCCAAAGCAAAAATCAAGTGTTTTTTTCATTTTTATCTCATTTTTTGCCTTTTTTGTCCGGCGGCTGCTTTCCCAAACCGCGAGGCAGCGAAAGGGCGGGATGCACCCATTCGATGGCTTCGTGCGGACAGGCAGCGACACATTGACCGCAGCGGATGCATTCGGCGGCGTTGGGCTGCGCGGCGGGATTGATCGCCATGCCGCAGACCTTGGCGCAGCGTCCGCATTTAGTGCAGCGCTGAGCGTCGATGCCGAGCCGGACGGCGGCGACCTTGTTGAACAGGGCGTAAAACGCGCCGAGGGGACAGAGATATTTACAGAACGGGCGGAACCAGAGAATGCTCCCCAGCACGATGACCGTCAGCACCAGCGCTTTCCATGTGAAGATACCTCCTAACAACGGCGCCAGTCGTTGATCGCGCGCGATCAGCAGCAGACCCGACAGGGTCCCCGACGGACAGAGGTATTTGCAAAAGAAGGGCGTTCCTTTCACCGTGAAAGGCAGCAGCAGGACGAGCAGCGCCAAGACCCCGTATTTGACCAGACGAAGCGGACGGTCACCGGGAAAAGTGTGAAGCTTTCGCACGCGCCGCCATTTTTCGGGCAGCGGCACGCGGTAAAGCAGATCCTGCAAAAAACCGAACGGGCAGAGAAATCCGCAGATCACCCGCCCCAGCAGCGTGCCGAACAGCAGCAGGAAACCCAGCACATAATAAGGAAAGCGGAACCGATAGGCGGAGAGCGCGTTTTGCAGCGAACCGACCGGGCAGGCCCCCAACGCGCCGGGGCAGGAATAGCAGTTCAGCCCCGGCACGCAGACTTGCTTGGCGGGTCCGGTGTAGATGTTTCCCGTGACAAATCCCGTGAGATGCCCGTTGTGCAGCAGCGCCGACAAGGCCTGTATCAACGGGCGTTTACGGGTGAGCGGCGTTTTTTTCTTATCCAATGCCGATACACTCCAGACAGATGCGGGCGGATTTGGCGATGACCTGCGCCGCCTGTCCCTGCGCAGCGCCTACGGCAAGACAAAGGACGGAGACAAGCAGCAACAGCAGCGTGACACGGCTGTGTTTCATCGAAGCATCCCTCATTTCAGATAGTTCAGAACGGTGGCTTCCCATTCCGCGTAGGACTGGGATCCGATGACCGGCTGCGCACTCAGCAGATGACCTTCGCCGTCCACAAAAAAGGTGGTGGGCACATAGTTCGTCTCGAACGAAGCGAAATCCTCGGTTCTGCGCAGGATGGGATAGGTCACGCCGGTTTCTTTGACGACGGCTTGGGCATCCTCCTCGGTGCCGTAAACGCCGAGAATAACCAGTCCTTTGTCCTTATAATTCGTATAGAGCTTCTGGAGTTCCGGCATTTCCCCCACACAGGGACCGCACCACGGCTCCCAGAGGTTGACCATGATGACCTTCGCGTCGCTGTAATCTTCCAGCGTTACGGAATGGCCGTTGATGTCAGTGGTGGAAAATTGCAGCGTTTGGTCGTCGTATGTGCTTTCGGAAGCGGCGGGGCTGCTGGCGGCATCTGCGTCATCGGTATTGCCTGTGTGGTGATGACAGGAGGTGAGTGTCAGCGCGAGAAGCAGCAGCAAGGCGGCGGTGCGTGTTATGTGTTTCATAGTGGCGAAGTCCTCCTTTGGTCTGTTGAATGCGAAGTCAGGGGAATGACAAAAAGATAAAAGAAAAAAGAAAAGCGAAGCGTAACTAGCGAGCGAATGCGAGCGCGGGAGTCGAGGGGGACTGGTCCTCCTCGCGGGTCAAGGGCAGCGCCCTTGTGGGGGGTGGGGCAAAGCCCCACGAGTGAGGCGTAGCCGAACGGGCAAGACCAGCCTTGATTTAAATCGCAGTTGGGCGAATACGGATAGATAACCTCCCTGTATTCGCCCGACCCCGTCTTGGGTCTTGGCGCGTCTTGCTCGCGCCGTTTGCGGCGCTTGTGGGGC
>CAMHAV010000088.1 GCA_946182865.1 uncultured Clostridia bacterium | reverse complement strand
CCATTTTATGCGCTTTTAGACGATGCTCGTCATGTTTTTCCGAGAATCCAGGGTTAATGTGCCGAGAGCAGAACGGGAGCAAAAGCCGGTTTATATCAACAATGATATGTGGAATGGGACATTTCGCAGAAATTGGGAAGGCGATTATCATTGTACGCGGTCAGAAATCAAAGCTATGCTGCGCGATGAGCCGGAAGTGACAGCGGATATGACCGTCTTGGAAGATTTTACAATGGATGACCTTAACGACGAGGCTATAAGCGGATATCGAAATTACCATTCAGCAATCAGACCGGGACATGTATGGGAAAAACTTTCCAAGTCAGACTATTTGGAAAAAATCGGTGCAATGGGAAGATTAAAGAATGGTGAACTTCATCCTACAGCAGCCGGACTTTTGATGTTCGGGGAAGAATATCGTATTGTCAGATTTTTTCCGGAATATTTTCTTGATTACCGCGAAATACTTGATCCGAGTATTCGATGGACTGATAGAATTCAATCAAGCTCAGGCGACTGGACAGGCAATTTATTCGATTTCTTCTTCAGAGTGTATAATAAACTTACCAGAGATTTTGAAAAGCCGTTTGCATTGGACGGAGTGACACGCATTGAAGATACTCCTGTTCACAAAGCAGTGCGAGAAGCACTTGCTAACTGTATTGTGAATACGGACTTCTATCTTCCGAGAGGAATTGTCATCCTGAAAGAAGCGGATAAAATTGTGATGCAAAATCCCGGCAGTATCCGAACCGGAAAAGCGCAGATGCTTCGTGGAGGAATTTCAGATCCACGAAACAAAACGATTATGAAGATGTTCAATCTTATTTCCATCGGAGAAAGGGCGGGAAGCGGTGTACCTGATATTTTTTCCGTATGGGCAGATAAAGGTTGGTGTGAACCCGTTGTTGAAGAACAATATCAGCCTGATCGAACCATTTTGACGCTTGCTTTTACAAAAAAACAAGCGGAAAAAACAAGCGGAAAAAACAAGCGGAAAAAACAAGCGGAAAGGGCATCAAGACACGCCTCATTGACAAAGACGTTAGAAAATAAAAAGCGTATCCTTTTATTTCTTAAGGAAAATGGTAAAACACAATCCATTGAAATAGCCGAACATCTGCAATTAAGTCAAGCACGAGTAAGAGTATTGCTTTCCGATTTGATAGATGAAGGAAAAATCTTGCCTCAAGGAAATGGAAGATCAAGGTATTATATTCTGTCAGAGGTTAAAGACTGATATCTTTCTTAAAATTCCCCTAAAATACGGCGGTTGCGTAGTTTTGAACAGTACACAACCGCCGTATTTTCACTTCCTCAATACATCGGGCAGCCGTAGCCGAAAATTTTCTTGCTTCCCACGGCGTAATGCTGACGTTTGCAGGCATTGCCGGAATTGCCCTCGATGGTGTAGACCACGCCGCCCTCACATTTTTCCACGATGCCGACGTGATTGCAGCGTCCGTCGCCCTCCCAATCGAAGAAAATCAGGTCGCCCGCTTGCGGCAGATAATTTCTGTCCTGCCACTGTCCGTTTTTCTTGAACCACGCCACGCCGTCCGAACAGAGCGAGAATTTCGGGATAATGCCCGCGTCGATATAGCCGCACTGATCGGCGCACCACGACACATAACAGGCGCACCACGCGATGCGTGACTTGAAGCCGTACCATGACCAATAGGGCTGTCCGCCCTTGTTACCGACCTGCGCGGAGGCAATTTCCACAATGACCTGATTGCCGCCCGCGGTAAAGGCGCGTCCGATGGGATAATAGCGCAGCACATTGAGAACGTAATTGCTGTCGCCGTAGTTGCTCCAGCCCTTCTTCTTTGCCATCAGATCGGAATATTCCAGCGCGTTGGCGGTGGAATAGCCTTTGTAATTCTCCTGCGCCCAAGCAATATAGCCGTTGCCGTAATTGTACCCCTGCAAAGCGAGCTTGATGTTGTCCATGTCAATCGGGCTTTGCACGTTGGCCGCTTTCAAGCAAGCCGCGAGATTCTGGATACCCACGTTGATGGAATATTCGGGGTCTACAATACTGCCCGCATGATGCAGATACCGCGTGTTGTAGGAACATTCGGAAGCCTGCATGGGATCGAGCCCCTGCCCGCCGGATTCCTGCATCATGACTGCCATAATCAGATCGACGTATTCGGGAATACCGTGTTCTTTGGCGTACTGCTGAATGACCGGACGGTAGTCCCTGACTTCCACGCTGACCGGCGTGTAGGATTTGCTATTGCTTCCGCCGCCGAACATCGAAATGGCACAGCCGAAAACCACCACAATCAGAATGATCATCACCGAAACCCAGCCGCCGGCAATCAGCAGCGTGATAAGGGCTTTGGTGCTTTTCACCGCCACCTTGATGGCTTTCACCGTTCCACGAACGGTCTTGCGGGAAGCCTCCGCCGCCATTTTTGCCTGCTGTCGGCGTTTGTAGGCAGCTTTGGCGGCGTTGGCTGCGCCGGTTGCCGCATGAGTGGCTGTTCTGGCGGAATTTCCCGTGTAAGAAAATGTTCTTCCGGCGGTTTTCCCCATTGCATTTCCGGCAGATTTCACAGAGGACGCGCCTTTAACGGACTGCTTTGACGCGGCTCCCATCTTTGCGGCATTTTTCTGGCGATACGCCTGTTTCGCGCCGTCCGGCTTCTGCAATGCGTTTGACGGTGAACCGCCTGTTTCTGTGGCAGCCCCCGCCGAATGCGACGGAGGCTGTTTCGATGCAGCAGCATTTGTCTTGGCTTCTTCGGCGGCTTTCTTTTTGGCGGCTGCGGATTTCTTCGCCTTGTCAATTTTTGCTTTCGTAATCTGCGCCTGACGTTTCAGTTCATCGGCGCTTTGCGGTGTATTCTGAACGGCGGTGCGTCCGACGTTCCTCGCGGTCTGCCCTGCGGCGGCGGCGGACGTCCTCGCCTTCTCTGCGACTTCGTCCTCTGCGAATGCGGTCACGCTTTTCTGTTGAGAATTCCCATCGCTCCGCGCCCGCTGCTGTGTTTTGATAAATTCTGCCTTCATGCTTTTTTGCAGCATACTTTCGCCCCTTGCGGCGGCATTCCTTAATTCTGACATTCATGATAGACCTCCCCCTACACAATCTTTTTCGCCACAACAACCAACCTGCCGTTCTCGACAAACCGTTTGCAGGTGGACAGCGTGAGCAGCCTGTCACCGTATTTCGCGGTCACGCCGGTGTCGAACAGCGCAAGTTCCTTGCACCTGCTGACATAAGCGTTAAAATCCGCTTCATCTTCCGCATTGACAAAATCGTAATAGCGGAATCCCGACGCGCTGTAAACAACCGTCTTGAATACGGCAATGATCTGGTATTCTCTCTGCTCGGTCAGTGTGTTAAACTGAATGATTTTGTGCTTGTCATAAAAGCTCTTGGACGTGAATTTGTCGAGTGAACCGAACATTTTGCCGCCCTTGATGTGGTGTCCGTAAATGATGATATTGTCGCTGGCAGCAAGGTCGCAGTTTTCCTGCACATACGGTACGCCCAAATCGCTGTATTCCTTGTTAAAATTGCGTTTCAGATAATAGTTGGGGTTGTTCTGCGTCTGCATAACGGGGTAATTGATATTTGTCCCCGAAACAGAAATCCAGCCCACCATGTCGCTGTTTTTACGGAGCAGCGTTTCAAAATTGGAAAGCGTTTCTTCTTCGCCGTCAGGTGCGGATTCTACAATCGGCGTTTCTTCGGCGGTTTCGGCAAGTTCGTCGAAGATTGCCTCCTGTCTGTGAACTTCCGCTTCGTGCGTAACCAGATTGCCCAAGCAAAAAGCCGCCGTCACAATGAGCATGACGGCGGCGAGGACAAAGGCAGCGGTACGGATTCTTTTCAACTGTTTTCTTTTCATAGTGCCTCCTTATACCACTTTGGTATTCATCAGATTGTAAAGCGCGGTATTGGTCGGGAATTGGTTGATGAACGGCACAAGGGAGCTGCCGACCTTCAGCAAGCCCTGTCCCGAACCGACATTTTCGATGAAGCTCTTCTGATTCTCCGAGATGTTGAGCAAATCCGCCAGCTCGTTCTTGTCGCTGCCACCCTGATTGAGCATGACCAGCAGCTCACTGTTGGAGAGCATGGTTCTCGCCGTGTGGCTTTGCAGCAGATCGCTGATGTTCTGCGTAATGCCAGTACAGAATGCGCCGTATTTGCGGACGCGCTTCCAGAGCGTATGCAGGAAGTTCGCGGAATACTCGTTCTGGAAAAGCAGATAAATTTCGTCGATATAGATATAGGTGGTTCTGCCTTCCCGCTTGTTGCGCGTGATGCGGTTGAAAATGCTGTCCAGCACAATCAGCATACCCGCGCTCTGGAGGCTTTCGTCCAGTTCGTGAATATCGTAGCAGATCAGACGGTTCTTGGTGTTGACGTTGGTCTGGTGGGCAAAGGTATTCATGTTGCCGACGACAAACATCTCAATCGCCACGGCAAGGTCACGCGCTTCGGGTTCCTTCTGTTTGAGCAGATTGTCGTAGAAGTCCTGCAAGGTAGGAGCCTCGCCCGTGTAATTGCCCTGCTTGTAATAACGGTAGGTGGCGGTGGTGCAGCGGTCGATGATGGATTTTTCCTTTGCGCCGAGATGACGGTCGTTAATCATGAGTTCGCAGAGCGACATCAGGAACTGCGACTTGAGAATGACAGGATCAGCGTCGCCGCCGTAAGCCTTGTTCAGATCCATCGCGTTAATGTGGTGCTTGCTCGTCGAGGAAACGGTAATCACTTCGCCTTTGAGTGCTTTGGTGAGGCGGGTATAGTCGAGTAGGTCAGAGACATTACTGTCTCTTTCCTCTCTAAGAACCGTGCGTGAACCTTTCGATTCACACGGCTCAAGCATTTTATCACTCTTTCGAGCGGCGTTCAGTATAAATTTTCTGACAGCTGCTGTGAACATAAGCCATGTTGGAAACGATTTCTTTGCCGCCTATGGGTTTGGGAACGATAAAGAATAATTCTTTGTCATCGCTGATATCCATAGGCATTCCACAGTGATAACAGCAGCCTTTTTGGTTTTGCCATATCTTCTTAAATCTGCCTGACAATCTTCTCATACCCTGACTGAATTTTCGCTGTGTGAAATATTCGGTGTCAAAGAACGGATTGACGTCCAGTTTGATTTTGATATGCCGTACAATCGGAATGTGGTCTACCCGAAGCAGTTCCTTATCTTCTGTACTGAATACCCAATTTCGGTTGCCTTTTCTGTGCCAGTAACGGGTTGATACCCACCATCTGCCTTTATGCGGGTGTCTGCGTTTCGCCCATTTCCACAGCAGTTCATAAAGAACATAGTCGATATGAGCGAAGGCTTCACTTGCACATACGCTTTGATGGTGATTTGCCCAACCGCGTATCTGCTTGTTGAGCTTCTCAATTAACACTTCCTGTTTCCACGCTCTGCCCTTGCCAAGTATGGTGTCGGACAGACTTGCCACAAAGCTCTTGATTGACTTCTTTGACGGCTTGACAATCAGCTTTCCTTTGAATTTACGGAAAGTCCAGCCAAGCATATCAAATCCGTCATTGATATTTGTGATAACCGTCTTTTCTTCCGACAGTTCCAAACCGCGCTCTTTCAGAAAATTCCGAATGATTTCTTTTGCTTCCTCGACAATTTCCTGTGTTGCTGCCGTCACAATAAAGTCATCGGCATAACGTATGAAATTTACCTTGTGCGCATTTTTGAATCGGATATCTTCTTTTCCAAGCCTGTTGGTATGGAATCTGTCATAGAGCGCCTTCTGCATTCCGTCAAGGGTCATATTGGCAAGTATCGGTGAAATGACACCTCCCTGCGGCGTACCCTCGTCTGTGGGAAACAATTCTCTGTTAAAAACAAATCCCGCTTTGAGGAATTGTTTAAGAACCGTTTTATCCATGGGAATGTTTTCAAGAAGCCATTCATGACTGATGTGGTCAAAACAGCCCTTGATATCACCCTCCAGTACCCATTGAGGGCTGACTCTCTTTGTCAGTGCCGTGAATATATACTCACAGGCATCCTGTGTACAGCGACCTCTGCGGAATCCAAATGACCTTGTGTCGGCGGTGGTTTCCGCAATGGGTTCAAGAGCAAGGGCATAAAGTGCCTGCATAGCTCTGTCATACATACAGGGAATACCAAGCGGACGCTTTGATTTCTTGCCCTTTTTGGCGATATAGACACGTCTTAACGGTTTGGCTTTGTAGTTCTTATCGGTCAGAGACAGCACCGCGCGCATTTTAGAGGAAGGTGTTGACCAAAGCTCTTTGTCTACGCCCGATGTGTTCTTGCCATGATTGGTTGTCACTTTGCGTACAGCCCATGCTTTTGCGTAAAACGAATGTGTCAATAAATATTGAAGCCGTTTCACAGTGCCAAATTTCTTTTCCTGAACAGCCTTAGCAATCCTGATTTGCAGCCTATTAACCTCCGATTCTACCTTTTTCCAGTCAATGGATTTCCATTGCATAGAGAGCTTGTCGGTGTCTGATAATCTCTCAGCTTTCGCCGTCGTTGAATCATTATCATTCATAGGTTTACCTCCATTTCTTGCCATAAAATACCATAGGATAATTCTGCACCCTTTCGGGTCGGGGCAAATTTTGAACCCCTATGCACCGCCATTACAGCAGTGCCCTTCGCTTTTTATCCCTTTCCTTTACCCTCTGCACCGTCTGTCACCCTTGCGGGGTCGATACCTCGTAAAAGAGGAGTGCATAGGGCTTACCAAGTTCCGCATAGTAAATAATTGTGAATGACTTAGGAGCTGTCTTTAAGCCGGGAGGACTGCGTCCATTTGTTGATGGATCGCGAAAGCTCCGTCAACCTGCCTCCGCACCTTTTGGTGTAAGCGTATCAGCCTTATTTCGCTTATTCCCTGTAACGACTCTTACAACAATTCACATTACATTCTCCATATCATTCTTATCCTAACAGTACGTCTGATTTTAGGCTGTCAGATTTCCCATATTGTCCCGTCAGCTTCCCAGCATAAACGTTACCATTTAAGCAGGTGACGGTAGGATTACCCCAAATGGATAGGGCAGCTGTTTCCAGCAATTTACTATGCGACTTCTTGTCACACTTCACGTTCGGGGTCGATGAGAATGTGGTCGGAGTTGGGGTCTGCCAGAAACCGCGCCACAAATTCGCTCTTGCAAATGAAGGATTTGCCCGCGCCGGACACGCCGAGAATCATCGCGTTGCCGTTGATGAGCTGGCTTCGGTCAATGATAATCAAATTTTTGCTGATACGGTTCTGTCCGAAATACACGCCGTTGGGGTGATTGATTTCCTGTGCGCGGAACGGGGTGAAAATCGAAAGGCTATCGGTGGTCAGGGTACGCACCATGTCAATTTTGCGGACGCCGTAGGGCAGGACGGTGTTCAAGCCGTCCCACTGCTGAAAGCGCAGCTTTGCCATACGCGACATACCTGTGCTGGCAAGAATCGCCTCGGTATCGCTGTCGAGCTGCTCCTTGCTGTCGGCGGTATGCACCAGCGTCAGCACACAAAGCATCAGCCGCTGGTCGTTGGACGTGCAGCCGCCGAGCATATCGGCGGTTTCATCCCGCCTTTGCAGCATATCGAAGGGAATCATCGCGGAGAAATTGTTGTTTTAATTCTGCTTGCGCTGCCATTGCGCGATGTTGGTTTCAATCCCCAGCAGGCGGGATTCCAGTTCCTGAATCGCCTCCGACATACTCAGGGGAATAATATCAATCGACAGCATGAGATTCCGGTTAAATTCGCAAAGCGTCGGAATGAGTTTGTCGGTAATGGTGTTGGCATAATCCTTCAAAAACAGGACGCGCCCGAACCTGTCGCCGAATTTGAAATAGTCGCTTTCAAATTCCAGACTTTCGGGCGTGATCACGTCCTTGAAATCGTGACCGAGGCGCATATAGTCGCGGAGATTGAATTGGAAATTGCCTTCCTCCGCCGGATAGAAGAAATCGTGGAACAGGTGCAGACGCTGTTCCGCGTTCAACTCGTCGCAGTGGGAGCCGATCTGATTAAACTGCGTGAACAGCGATGCGAACACGCGGGCGAAATAAGCGCGGGCTTCTTCGATGTTGCGCTTGCAGACCGACACCGTGACGTACTTTTCCTGCATGATGGAGTTGGAACCTTCCGCCTTATCCAGCAACATACGGTTGTACTCGCGGCGGTAGGAATCGAGTCCGTCATCTGCGTACCGCATGAGAATATTTCTCTTGAAGCTGTCCATATTCATGCGGCGGTTGTTGATGGTAATTTTGGTGGTCGCGCCCACATCAAAGGAATTGAGAATGTGGCAGTATTGCTTGGTCATTTCCATCTTTTCCGCGTCGCTGGCGGACGAGTAATTCACGTCCTGAAAGCAGAACATCTTGCTGTATTTGTTCTTGCCCACAAGAAAAATGCCATCGTCCCAGATACGCCTGACGGGAATGGCGTCCTGCGCGGTTTTGGGAATGCCGATCTTCTCTCTGTCCTGTGCCTGAATGGTCTTATAAGTCTTCAGCATCGTTGTTCAATCCTTCCTCTCGGTTGATGATAATATCCTTGCAGATTTCAAAAAACAGATTTTTAGGCTTGTAAACCAGCACTCTTCCGGACAAAATCTGTGACTTGATCCATGCGCTGATAAACTGCTCCGCGTTCATGCCGTTGTACTGCACAAAGCCCAGCACGGCAAACGGCGCGGCGGCGAGAATGCAAATCCAGCTCAGAGCCTCCATGCCGAGGCAGGGACGCAGCAGGAAATACAGTCCCACCGCCACGGCGCAAGCCAGCGCGGAAAAGATACATTGCCGCAGCGTCAGTCCGAAGAAAATCGTTTCCGAATAATCGCGGATTTCCTTGTTAATTCGTCGTTCCAATAATTTCATTCCTTTCATTTTGTATTCCATTCTCTCGCTTCTTGCATTTGTTCTTAAAATCAAGTAAAATATAAGAGCAAATCGAACAAAGAGAAAGGTGATCTGTCATGAATCCCATTAAAAATCAGGAATCCACACACAAGCCCACTTCTGAGCAAGCACTTGAAAAAGCGCAAAAAGCGTTTGAAGGTGTCGCAGAACAGTTGAATGTTCATGATGAAGATGATGTGCAGGCTTTGGTAAATGAAGTGCGTTATGGAGAGCAGCCGTAATTTTCGGTGTGTGTTATACACCAAGCATCTCATGCACGATTTTGTCGGACATCTTGACCGCGCCGACCAGCACCAGCATATTGAAAATCAGTTCCGCGATATAGCTCCAGACCATGCTGACGGGGGCGGCGTCGGGATTGATTTCCGGCGGCGAGGAAGCGAACAGCGAAAAGACCACACAGGCGAGAATGATGACCGCGCCTTCCAGACACACGGCGGCATACGACTTGATGAAGCTCTTGCCGACATTCTGCGTCGGTTCTCCAGCAAAGGTAGACAACGGCACCGGCGCGAGCGCGGTGTAGAGATACAGCTTGAAAAATCTGCCGTACACCGACATAATCATGATGAAGGACAGCACGGTAATCACCAGACTGCCGATGAGCGTCACCGCCCACAGCGGAACGCTTTCAAAGAATCCGCAGTTTTCAATCGCCGTCACCATTTCGGCGGGCAGGACGGTCTGATCTGCCGTGCCAAGTCCCGACGCATTCATAATGGTGGAAATTAAGCCCTGCACGATTTTGAAGAGTGCCATCATCAGTTCCAAGCCGTAAGTGACCACGCCTTTGGCAATGGCAAAGCGGACAAACAGCTTGATGGCGTGTTCCGGCTTTTTGAGTTCCGCAAAGCTGCCGCAGGTTTTCATCACGCCCACCACGAAGAACAGCACCAGCAGCGCAAGCCCGATTGCCTTGACCGCGCCGTGAATATTGACGATCACCGACCAGATCGAGCCGCCTTTGAAATCCTCCGGCGACTGCGTGACAAGCTGCCAGATTTCCGACATTTTTTCATTCCATGAGTTCAGGGCATTCTCCAGATTCTGGACAACCCAATTGTCAGACATAAAACATCCCTCCAAAAAATAAACGGCGGGAGAGTTGGCATGAACGCGGCTTCTCCCACCGTCTTTTGTGATTGGTTCATACCGACGGTATTCATCAGCCGCCGGTGATGAGATTCAGGATTTCCCGCGCAAAGGTGATGACCACGCCACCCGCCAGCGTCAGGAAGCCGTTGGCTCTCTGGGTCGGGTCGTGCGATTTGAGCGACAAGCCCACCTGCACGATGCCGAAGCCAAGCGTGATCATGCCGACGGCGCGAATGAGTCCGAATACGAAATCCGACAGGTTGTTGATGACCGTCAGCGGGTCGTTGGTGGTTTCCGACGCGAATACCGGCATGGCAAGGCTGCACAGCATAATGACAATGACGCACAGCGCACAGTAGAATTTGAAGCCGCGTCTGACGCTGCCCGACATGGGCAGTTTTCCGGTTGGTTTGGGTTTACTTCTCTTAAAAATGCTCACAAAAAATTCCTCCTTGTTTTACTCGGCGTTGTCGCCGTAAATGACTTCCGCTTCTTCCTCCGACAGCAATTCGTAACTTGTGCTGACCGGTTCCAATTCCACCGCGTTGTCAGGAACACCGCTCGAAAAGACAAGCGTACCCACCGCCGCGGTCGGTTCACCGTGAAGATACGGCGGTTGCCCTCCGTCCTCGGTGAGCGCGATGTTCGGGTGCTTCATGATGTCGTACTTCAAATCAATCACGGGACGTTCCCCACGGATGAACAGCAGTGCGTAACGGTTGTCGAGCATCCGCACTTCGTCCGGCGTGAGCAGCTCGCGCCCTGACAACTGATAATTGGTGGAATAGTTGCCGTTGCGCCCCGACGATTTGCCGTAGGAATTGGTGTCGATGGTTTCCTTGCCGAGCAGTTCCGACACATATTGATGTGTGCTTTTTTCATTGCCGCCCAAATAAAGAAAGGTATCACAATTGCCTGTGACGCTCTCCCATTGCTTTTCAAAAAGAGCCTTCAACTGCGCCAGATTTTGCAGAATAATCGACACTGAAACGCCGCGGGAACGCATGACGGATAATATTTTGTCAAAATCATCGGGCAGACTGACGTTGGCAAATTCGTCCATTAAAAAGTGACAGTGAATGGGCAGACTGCCGTGATACTTGTGGTCGGCAAGGTAGAAAAGCTGCTGAAAGAGCTGCGTGTACAGAATGCTGACGAGAAAATTAAAGCTGGTGTCGTTGTCGGGAATGAGCGCGAACAGCGCGACCTTCTTTTCGCCCAGACTCGGCAAGTCCAACTCGTCGGTTACGGTCAGAGAAGCAAGGCTTTTGAGATTGAATTTCTCCAACCGCGCCGCCAGCGTGATCTGAACGCTTTTAAGCGTCTTTGCCGCGCCGGAGTGGTAATTGTGGTAGTATTTCAGCGCGATGTGTTCGGGATTGGTGATTTCCAACCGTTCAAACAATTCATCCAGCGGGCTGACATAATTGTCATCGTCCTCCTTCACGTCTCCTGCCCGCAGCAGTTCCATGACCATCGGAAAATTCTGCTCGTCGGGCGGTGCTTCGTATTTCAGAAAGAAGATGAGTGCCAGCAGCAGCATACTCGCCGCCGTATCCCAAAATGGCTCCGTTGATTGCGAACCTTTCGGAGTGGTCGCCTTAAAGAGATTGGTGACAAGCCTTTGTACGTCGTTGTCGTCGTGGAGATACACAAAGGGATTGTAACAATGGCTGCGGTTCATGTTCAGCAGGTCAAGGACGCGCACTTCATACCCTTTCTTTTTCAGCAAGCCGCCAACCTTGTGAATTATCTCTCCTTTCGGATCCAATAAGACAAATGACGTATTGCACTGCATAGCGTTGGGTAAGCAAT
Organism: uncultured Clostridia bacterium; assembly: GCA_946182865.1. Taxonomy (GTDB): domain Bacteria; phylum Bacillota; class Clostridia; order Oscillospirales; family Acutalibacteraceae; genus RUG762. Next base: position 554 of record CAMHAV010000088.1, on the reverse strand, counting down.
AGAACCTTGTCTTGCCTGCGCCGGAGCCGCCGCACACCAGTACATTCAGGTTGCGGCGGTGCTTTTTGCCGTCCAGTCCGATTCTCACATTCTGCGTCAGGATTTTGTTCTGAAACTCGTGCCTGTCGCGGTACTTTTTGTTAAGCGCACTCGCGCTGCCCCATTTTGCCGAGCCGTGTTCCTCGCCGCGCCGGTAGTTCCGGCGGCTGGAAAAATAAATGCCGATTGCCATGCCGTATGCCAGCAGACACGCGCCGATGACGCGCGGACTGTCGCCGCACCATTGGATGTGCAGCGGGTGTTCCATGAGCTTCGGAAATTCCGACAGCATGGCAACCAGTCCGCCGTCCGCATACGGCGCGATCAGCAGTGCCAGCCAGATCACCGGCACAATACCGATCACGGCGAGAATCACGCTCGATTTCAGATCATTGGCACGTTTCACTGGGAGCGGTTTCCCTTTTCGTTTGACGCGCTTCCGATTTTGATGATGAGGTCATCAAGCTCGCGGGTGGGGCTGCCTCGCTGCTGCCGTCTGACCTTTTCCTCACGGA
>CAMHAV010000087.1 GCA_946182865.1 uncultured Clostridia bacterium | reverse complement strand
GAGGGGGCTGTCAGCGTAGCTGACTGGGGGAGTGCTTAAGTTGTGGATAGTGCATGCAAAAGAGAAGAAAGCGTAAAAGCTTGGTTTTATGGAAAGTTATTTTTGGCGATTCTGGCTGAAACTATTATCAAGGTGGAATCTTTTTCCCCCGAAGAGGAAACAGGTATGTCCTTTGATTTCGTCAAGTCTTTGGAATAGTCTTCACGTTGTTTTGATTTATATCATCAATCTTATCCTCTCTGCACTAAACTTTCGCAAGTTCAAATGTGATTTAGAAGACGTCTTCATCAAAACTCGTGAGTCTAAACGAAAACGGGAATATGCCTTGTCTCGTCTTTTGACTGTAAAGTAAACGCAGGTGGGGCTACGCCCCATATGCACTAACTTATTTAGCAATGTGCCCGAAAATATCGTCAAACCTATAAATGAGCGTCAGTGGTAAAATGTACCAAATGTAGGGGATGGCCTCCCTGGAGAAAAAACGTCCCGGCAGAACGCACTTAGATTTAGGTAGATTTGGGCAAACACGGATAATGTAAGGCACACAAATATCCAATGTTACGAAAAAATTTAACAATTTCTCAACGGGACGTCGAGGACGCCGTCCCCTACAAAGCGCGATTGACCATTGCCTTTTGCACAATATAACGAATATGCTCATTTATAGGTCGAACGAGGCTCGTCCTGCACTCCCTCAGTCAGCTTCGCTGACAGCTCCCTCAAAGAGGGAGCCATATTTGCCTCCCTCTTTGAGGGAGGTGGCACGAAGTGCCGGTGGGAGTGCCTCAGCGTAGGGGTGGATTTACCACAATTTGTACCAAATTGGCGACGTTGCCCTATAAGTTAGTGCGTATGGGGCTACGCCCTCCGCTCCGTGTGACCCTATGGAGGAGTAACCTAAACCTGTTTTTTTATATCTTAGGAACTATGCAGAATTTAATCAGTCATTTTCTGCTTAAAAATACAGTATGCTTGCGTGTTTCAGAAAGTGAAATGTATCAATTATTTCTGCATAGTTCCTTACCTGATTTTTTTGGGAGAAGGTATTGACAAATTTCAAATTTTGAGAAAGAGAGGCAAGACAAATGAGAAGAGGGAAAGCAATAGTTGCACTGGCAATTATGATGGGACTCGCCATATGCGCACAGAGTGGATGTTCCGTCAATCATTCGCAGGACAATGATTCACAGAGTTGGGAAAACGTTCAGATTGCCAATCCTTGGCGCGATATTACAGAAACTGAGGCAAAAAAACTATGTTCTCATTCGTTTGGCGTACCTGCCGGAGCGGAAAACACAGTATGGAGCGCAATGGAAACTGATTCGCACGCATTGGTTCAGCTTTCGTTTGACCTGAACGGGGACAGCTTTACAGCGAGAGCGCAGGTAACCGGCGACAGGACCGCAGATATTTCGGGTATGTATTATGAATGGACACAGCAGGACGATGTTACTCTGGCAAACTGGGCAGACGGTCAAATGAAGGGAAAATATTACCGCTATATCGGTAAAGATGAATGGGCGGATCTTTGCACTTGGTATGATGAAGAAACGGGGATTTCCTATTCCGTCAGCGTTTCATCAAAGGATCTTGACGGTTTTGATCTTCAGGCCATAGCCGAGGCATTGTACGCCGATTAAAAGAGGTATATGCAGATATGAAGGAGCATTTCAGACAGTATTTTTTGCCTGTATTCACAGGCTTCTGCGCCGCTTGGGCAAGCGTCGGAGCGAGTCTGACAATGGGAGAATGTGCCGAACGGCTTCTCCCCTATGACACATCCGCATGGTATGCTTCTGCTGTGGATTTTATTGATGATTATAATCTTCCGCTTTTGATGATATTCTCGTCTTTCATTGGCTTTGCGCTTATGCTTATCTGTGAGAAACGTATTCAACGCCATATTCCCGTCAATTCTCACCCCAAAATCAGTTCCGTGACATTCCGCGCACTGTTCTGGCTGGGCGGTATCTTTGCGGCCGGTACTGCTTTGGCTCTTTCCATGATGGTAAACGGAGGGATTGCTTTGGAGCTGTGGACGGTCTTTTTGATTATCGCATGCGATTGGCTCATGATTCTCTTGTTTGCTTTGTTGATGTATCTTGTACAATTCATCGTAAAAAAAGCACGAAAGGATACGAGCTGTCATATTGCATACGGTTTGGAAATGCTGCTCGCACTATTATTCTTTACAGTCGTGTTCATCACTTTCTCGTTATGACAAGCCCCATAGCAATTCCAAAAACAATCAGAGCCTGTTTGGTACTCCCGCGTGTGTAAAGGAGTGCTGAACAGGCTCTTAAAAATTGACATTGATTACTTCCGCACCTGGTTGCGTCCGTTCTCCTTTGCCTGATACAGCTTCTCATCAGCGGCTTTCACGTTGTCTTCCACATTGAGCGTCGGAGAAATCGTATGTACGCCGAAACTCATCGTGACACGAAGCTCCAAATCTTCAAATCGGCAAACGGACTCCTCAATGGTTTTACGCAGCTTTTCCGCCAGCCCCGCCGCCGTATCCAAATCGGTATGAGGCAGCAGGAAGATAAATTCCTCTCCGCCCCAGCGGAAGACGCCATCGTCCACCCGGATATTGCTGTGAAACACATTCGCGACGTGCCTGAGCACCGCGTCACCCGCGTTATGTCCATAAGTGTCGTTGAATTTTTTGAAAAAGTCGATATCGCACATAATCACGCAATGTTTATGATACTCGTTGGAACTGATATAGGTTTCATAAAAATCATAAAAACCTCTGCGATTTTTGAGACCTGTCAACTGGTCTTCCACCGCGGAATTATAAAGCAACTGTGATTCAAGGATTTTTCCCAGCATGACGGCGGGAAGCATCAGGCTCTTGACGTCGGTTTGTTTGAATTTGCCGTGACGCTTGTTAATAGCCTGATAGGCACCAATGACTTGGTTTTTGGAATTGGTGACAGGCATCACAAGAATAGATTTGGTCTTATAACCTGTTTGTTTATCCACTTCCGCGTTGAATCGGCTGTCCTTATAAGGCTTATTGACAATCAGCACTTCATTGTAATCTATGGCGTATCCCACCAGACCGGAGCCTTTCGGAATCACGATTTTTTCCACATTGTGTGCTTCCATTGTCCAGAGCGTATCATTTTTTTCATCGACACACCAGAAGCTGCACCGATCGGAATTAATGAGCTTTCTGCCTAAATCGTTCAGAATGGCAAGCGTTTGCGAATACCGTTTTTCTTGGTAGAGCGCTGTCATCTGCTCGTCAATCGCGCGAAGCGCCGCTTTTGCTTTGCTGTTGAACATAAGTATTACCGTCCTTTTTGCATTTTAATCCGCCAGAAGGTTCATGTACGTTTCCGATGAGGGAAGCGTACCGTCTACCGACAGTATGTGCCCGATGTAAAAGTTTTCTTTCAGCACCACAGAACAGCCGCTGAAAAATTCGCCCTTCCGTCCATGCGCGTAAAGCGAACCGTTCCACCTGAACCGGGAAGCAATGCTCTCCGCGAGCAGATCTCCCTTCTCGCGTGGGAAATCGGTTTCTGTTACTGTCAACTCATTGTCGCGCAGCCTGACCACCGCATAATATTCGCGTCCGTCCAAGGATGTGCAAAGTACCTGCCCGTCGCGGCAGGCGTCGCTATACATAAAATCCAACTCCCGTACGCGCCAGAGAAATGCCTCCGCAAGCGTATCCGTATATTCGCCGCGCAACTGCTTGAATTTCTCCAATGAGCAGATTTTCCAATGTAAGACTGATTTTCGCCAGGAAACCTGCCACTCTGTGCGGCTCAGTTCCGCCACACGGCAAAAGCCGACCGATTCGTACAAATGCCATGCCTCGGTTTCCGCCGTCAGGTAGAGCATGGCAATGTTCTCACTGCGTGCTTCCTCTATCAGCTGCCGCAGCAACATGGAGGCATAGCCTTTTTTGCGGTGAGACGGCAAAGTTGCCACACCGTACACATACCATACCGGATGAGTTGCGCGGCTGCCGTCCTGAAAAAGACCGTCAAAGAAATGCAGCGCGGCATATACTTCGCCGCTATCGTCTGTCACAGCAATCGCCTTTTCCGGCTCAAAATGCCGCTCAAAGAAGAATGCGCAAAAATCCTCATCGTGATCAAAGCATGTATTCCATAAATGCATCAACTGGAATTTCATGCTTTCCCGCGGATGAATGACCGTTATCATGACGACACCCTTTTTCCGCGAAAACGGCGGAATTCAGCGAAGACATAGAGCAGCAGCAGCGCCAGCATGATGATGCCGATCAGCCCGATGCCTCCCGCGTATCCGATCAGCATAAACAGACCGCTGAATAAGACCGGTCCCAGCGTATAGGCGCTGTTTTCAAAGGCACTGCTGATGCCCATGGCCTTGCCTTCACCCATTTCGGTTACTTCATCAAGCGAAGAGTACTCCACTGACTGTGCCGTCAGTCCAAAGCTGTCCGCAATGGCCAGCAAACCCACAATGACAAAGCAAACCGCGATGTTCTGGTGAAGCGTGAAAAGCAGGAAGGAAAACACATAGATAAACGAAGCAATGACCGCTGACAGTTTCGCGCCGCATTTATCAATCATAATGTCGGTGATAATCGGCCCCAGATAAATGGAAATCACGCCGCTGACAAGAAACGCCGATGAAATCTGTGTAGACGTCAGCGAATTTTCCTCACCGAACAGCGGGAAGAAATAATTGAGGAAAGACGTACACACCAGATAAGGAATCAGCAGCAGGAAAAAGTAACGTAGGATTCCCGGTCGGAAAAGAAATGTCAGCATTTCTCTGACCGAATGTTGGGATGTGGATTTCTCCAAACGTTCTGTGGCAACGATGCGTTTATCCATGTGCTTTACAATGAAAACCACGGAAGCCAGCGCCACGATCGACGCTCCCAAAAATGCCTCCCGCACGCCGAACCGTTCGCTGATGGCGGAGCCGACCACGGTGCCGCAGTTCATACCCGCCAGATACGCGGCGTTGTAACCTGCAAACCCACTGTTGCGCTGTTTTTCCTCCGCGTATTCCGCCACATAGGAGTTGATTGACGTGGCAAAACATCCGCCGCCTATGCCGCATACGGAATTCCCCAGAATCAGAATCCCCAGCGTCGGCGCCGTACCGCACAGAGCATTGCCCGCGACGTACATCAGTGCGCCGAAAATACAGAGATTTCTGGCACTGACGCGATTGACAATGAATCCTCCGGCAAAGGCAGTCAGCGCGGCAAACAAAAGCTCGGCGGAAAGAGGGAGCGCAGACGCCATTTCTTTTGGGATCAATGAACCCTCATGCCACAGGCTTTCACCGTAAACAGGCAAAAACGCGGTAGACATATTGGCGGCAAAAAAGAGCAGAAAGGAAACCGGACGAATTAGGCCGGCATTCTTGCGCGTGCAAGAATTTCCGGTGTGTGAATTGTCCTTGCGAAGCTGGAGATAAATCATTACTTCTCCCGCCAGCAGCAGCAGAATAATGACGGTCATGGCGGCATACAGCAGAATATTGAAGAACAGGCGGTTGGATTCGGCGGCAAAAATATACAGATCGGTGCCGACTTCCATGAGCGCCGTCACTTCTCCGGCTGCGTTTTTGATGGGCATCAGCACGAACATATAGCTGCCGTCGGAGCCGTTGTAATTGCCGAACGACATATATTGCCCGGTTTCATAAATTTCCTGCTCGGCGGAGCCTTCAAAGCCACCGGGCATCGGATAACCCGTGCCGTAAAGCGTTTCATCTGAATATGCCTCGTAGACAATCCCGTTATGCACCCTGTAAATGATGCAGTAGATACCGTCCTCGGCATTGATTTCATTTTGGAGCACCGACTTAATCTGCCGGTCGATATGATTGTAAGATTGGCTCATAAAGCTCTCAGGCGATTCCAGCGCATTCACATCGTCTTCGTCGATGGAATTCGCCATGAGCAGGGCGATGTTGGTCATTTTGTTCATAACCTCATTAAAATACCGCTGATTGGTCGTGTTCAGGGTGATACCTGCCACAATGCCGGCGGTGACAATGGCAATGGCCAACAGTCCCAACTGCGTCAGAAATGTCCTGTCGCCGCGGTTCTGACGCAGCAGCAACACAGCCAGCAGCAACGTGTAAAGAATCGCAACGACCAGAAATCCCGCCGTAACACAAAACACGATTCCTTTGGCAAATACCCACGCGCTTTTTCTGACGGTGTTGCTGTTGAACAACAGGGTCTTACTGACGGCGGAAACCACATAGGCATTGTAATGATTAATGACCTCGCCGGAGTCCTTATCGTAATAATTCTCGGCATATGTAACGGAAACCGTTCCGTTCTTGCAGTTAAGTCCGGTATAAATCGGCAGTTCACTGAACGCATCGGGAAGCCCCTTTAAGGGTTCGCCGCGCGCAATGAATTCTGTCAGTTCCTGCCCGTCATACCTCATAACAACACGGTTGCCGATATCGCTGATATACAGCGTTCCGTCTGTATCAAAAGCCGCTTCGAGCGCCATGGCATAATACTCGGAACTGTTATGCGCTGCCGCGTCAAATATCACGGTACCGTCAGACAGACGAACCACATTGCCGCTTTTGGTGACTGCCACCCCATCGAGCGTCCGGCTGATCGCAATATCCTGTATGGTCATGGAAGCGTTGTCCCACGAATATTGCTTCTGTACTTTGGGTTCTCCATCAGAAGTCATGCGGAGAATCTGTATGTCGTTGTCACTGATCAACGCCGCATACAGAGCATCGTTCAAAAAAGCAAGACCCATCAGATTCTCTCCGGACAGTTCGGTTTCCTCCAGCAGGCAGCCAAGCAGTTTGCCGTTCCCGTCGTATTTCAGAATACGCTCGCTGTCTACGTCTTTGCCGTTGGTATTGATTACCTTGTCAAGCAGATACATATTGCCGTCGTCGTCACAGGCGATTTCTCTGGCATGGAAGAAACCGTCGTTCCGGTTTCCTCCGTCGATTGAAAAAATGTATTCGCCCTTTTCGTTGACCGCCGTGACAGTACGACCGCTGTTCTCAATGAAATAAGACCGAGCATCGCCCGCGCAGAAATACCCCGACATGTCAGATATTTCATATTGCTGTGAAAAAGGACCGATTTTGAACGCGCGGTAACAATTCACAGCAAGCAGCACACAAAACGCTGTGATAATATATATGACCAAGATAAATTTCACAGACGTCAGACGTCCGATGAGCTTCTTCATGGTAATACCCCCTTGATAATCCAAGAGTATTATACATGAACCTCCCTTTTTATGCAAGAGTATATTGAAATATTAATCATTTATATTGCTTTTTTTGAAAATAAATGTTAAAATTTAGAAAACTATTGAGTGAGGTGCAAAATATGCCGGTTTCTATTATTCCTGATGTGACCCGCCTCCCGGAAACCATCAAATTTTCCACACAGTATCATCTTGGCTGGGAATTCAATGATTTTATGTTTCCCACCGTACTTGACAATGAAGATGAAATTGCGAGGCTTACCGACGTTTATCAATCACACGATATGCCACGGGTACGCAGCTTGCACGGCGCTTTTCTCGACGTAACAGTACACAGCGGCGACGCGCGTATCCGTGAAGTGTCCGATTTACGGATCAACCAGAGTATTGCCGCCGCCCAAGCGCTGTCATGCGGCAAAGTGATTTTTCATTCCGGCAGCATTCCCAATTTCCATGACAAGGCCTATTGCGATGACTGGGTCAAAAAAAACGCTGCGTATTGGACTGCCAAAACGCGGCAGTATCCGGGAATTGACCTGCTGATGGAAAACATGTTCGATATGACGCCTGATCTGCTTCTCAGGCTCGGGGAGGAACTGAACGGCGTATCTTGTTTCGGCATATGTCTGGACTTTGCCCACGCGACGGTATTCGGCGAGGGAGAGTACAGCGCCGATGAATTTGTAAAAACGCTGGCTCCCTATGTCAGACATATTCATCTGAATGACTGCGATCTGCGGCACGATCTTCATCTGCCCATAGGTGACGGTCTGATCAACTGGGACAGATTCGCCGAGCTGTACGCGGAGCAAATGAAGGGCGCGTCGATGCTGATCGAAGTCAAAGAGCTGGAAGGACAGAAGCGTTCTCTGGATTTTCTGCTTGAACTTTTCACGCGCCACGGTATTACTCTTTGATCAATACGCTGTATTTTTTTCGCCATTCGATAGGGTGGTATCTGGATTTGTTGCGGCGTATGCCTTCCATTCCCATATCCTCACCCCAGTTGATAATTTTAACATCCGGATGTATCTGCAACGCCATGTTACGGTGCAGGAAATAAGATAAACCGTCGATGGCAACCGCGTTTTTTTGCACATGAAAAAAGACACAATCCTCTGTCAGAAGCTCTCCGAAGCCAAAGGAAAGCGGCTGCCCTTTTTCATAAACAATTCCCAGCAGGTGGCGGTTCGGCATTTCGATTTCCTCAAGGCGGTCAAACGCCTTCTTTTCACAGCCGAAACGACATTCTGCGCAACTGTGCCGTGCGCACCATTTGTCAAATACCGCTGTACAGTCGCTACGCACGGCAGCGTCACTAAAGTGACCCCGCACCAGAATCGCGTCGGGATGAAGCCGGACAAAACGGTTGTATTCATGCCGCCTGGTTTTATTCCGTGAACCAACAATATCGGAAAAATCGGCATTATCATAGATATAATCGCTGTAGTTTTCGTCAAATGACACTTCACATGAAAAAGGCAGCTTTCTCAGCAGAGTTACATCGCTTTCGCTCACACATTCCAGCCTGAGCGGAATATGAGCGTCCGCAAAAAGCTGCCTCAAAAAGAGAATATCATCTTCTATAAGCCTGACATTCTCCCCAAACAGCGCATAAATGCTGATCTCATGATCGGCTCCCAGCCCCAAAACAAACACCGCATGCGGCGTAGTTCTGATGCGATAATGCATAGATTCCGCCCACAGATAGCAGGAGGTAAAGGAAAGATCACCTATTGTGATTTTGCGTCGATATTTCTCGAATTCCGCAAAATCCGAAATATCGGGCAGATGAAATATATTTTCAGCGGTCATTTTTTCTATAAACCCGATTTGCTCGGATACCTCCAACGACATACGTCCTGCCCCCTTCATGGGTATCATTTTATCAGAAGCATATAATAAAGTCAAGGAGTGAATTAATGTGGCACATGGACAAACATCAAACAAAAGAACACGTCTTATATTGTCTGCGGTTTCGCTGCTTTTAGGCACAACAGCCCTCATTCTGTGGTGGCTCTGGGGCAACGGAGAATTATTACCTTCCACGAAGCTGACCCTTCGGAATGTGGTTTATGCCTGTTCTGATGCAAACGGCAATCTCTTTGTGACGGACAACGAATGCCGACGCGTCTCCTGCATTTCGCCGGACGGAAAGGTGCAATACATCATCCCCGACGTTCCTTTTGAAGGTATCGGCTTTGTCACGGATATGGTCCCAGCCGGAGACGGCGGCTGCTACGTGCAGTATCTTTTTCAGAATACGGAATCCTATACAACCAAATTCGAGTCCATTTGTAAATTCAATTCCCACGGGAAGCTGGAAAAAGAGGTTTTCCGTATGGATTATCAGAATGCGGAAAATCCACCCCACCGCAACAACAGCATTTTTGGAATGACGCTCATAGGCGACAAGCTGATGCTGATGCTTAGGAGCGGAACGGATATTTCCATTGTGTCAGTCGATCCGAATGTCAATATAGCCTTTGAAACCGGCCGCATCAATGCGGAGGATGCCGCCTTCATGCATTTATTGGCGCGGTTTATTTCTGAGGATCAATACCTGTTTACGACAGCGGACGGCGGCGTCGGCCTCGGCCGGATAAACGGGGAGGAAACCGTTCTGCACCGATTCGATTATTCCGTTGACGGAGGCGGCATTCAGCCCAATTATATCGCGGGAGACGCGGAACATATTTATATCAATGACATCAGCGGCGGGACCATCTTTCTGGTTGGCAGCGACGGTACATACCAAAATATTTCCGGCGACTTTACGTGCAGCGGACTATATTTCTGTCAGGGGATGCTCACCACTATTTCAGGGGATTCGCTGCTGATGATCTCCCAAAACGGAGACTGCCGGCAAGAGGGACCGGTCTTTGTCAAAAAATCGATTCTGTATATTCCGTCCTACCTTGCGCTGGGCTGCGCGGTGGCCGCGCTGTGCCTGTTATGTTGCGTGCTGATTTCTCTTTTGAAGCAAAAGGGAAACGGCATACGGCTCTCTATTTTTGTCAAGCAGATTCTGGCCACTGTTCCCATCATATTGGCGATGCTTGCCATCAGCCTCAATTATGTGAGCAGCTCCGTCATGCGTATTCTCATGGAGAATATGGAAAATCGGGTCATGGGGTTTACCGTGTTGAATTCGAACAAATTCAACGGAGATGAAATTGAAACGCTGACGGGCTACAGCAGCCTGAACACCGATGAATTCAATCACATGCACGCCAACCTGCATGGAATCCTCAACGATAACAAGGACACATGGAACCAATCCTATTACACAGCCATTTATCTGCTGCGCGGATACGACCTGTATCTGCTGGCTATCAGCAACGATTCCTCTCCGAATTTCAGCTATTATGATACCATTGACGAATCCGCGCCGGAATGGGATGCGTTTCATGACGGGCAGAGCTTTGTCAATACCTATTCGGACTTTGAAGGCGACTGGGTATATGCGCAGACGCCAATCTACAATTCTACCGGTGAAATTGTTGCCGTACTGGAAACAGGCGCCGATCTGAACGCCTATCAGCTCATGACGGAAAACCTGATCTGGGAAACCATCGGTAAGTTCCTGCTGTTTTTCCCGATTTTTATTTTCTGCATGGTAGCGGTGGCACTGTTGACCCTGCGTCAGATCAGAAAAACTTCCGACGCGGTATCCGAGATAGCCAAGGGCAATTTCAATGCCCGCATTAACAGATTGTCACATGATGAAATCGGCGACATAGGGCGCGGCGTGAATACGATGGCGGAAAAGCTCGCGGTTTCCTTCCGCAACACAGAGCAGCTCAAGGACACATATTTTAAATTTGTTCCTATACAGTTCATGCAGCTTCTGCAAAAGAAATCCATCACCGATATTCATTTGGGAGATGCGGTCTGTACAGACATTACGGTTTTGTTTTTTGACATACGTGCCTTTTCCAAAAAATCGGAAATGATGACCACATCAGAAAATTTTTCATTTGTCAACGCGATCACCGAAACAGCCGGACCCATCATCCGCAAGTACAGCGGATTTGTGGATAAATACATTGGCGACGCGGTCATGGCGCTTTTTACCGATGCGAAGTCCGCTGTGGACGCGGGTATTGAACTATACCGGTCCATTGTGCTGGACAGAGGCACCTTCCAGTTTGGCGGAGAGGAAATCCGTATCGGTATCGGTATTCATTCGGGTATGTCCATGCTGGGCATTATCGGTGAACAGGAACGTCTTTCCAGCACCGTCATTTCCGACACCGTCAACCTTGCCTCACGGCTGGAATCACTGACCAAACAATATGCCACCGGTATGATTATCTCCAAAGATACGCTGGACAGGCTTTCAGATGCCGAGGAATATAACCTTCGCTTTCTCGGCATGGTACAGGTGGCTGGCGTCAATGAAATCAAAGCGCTCTATGAGGTGCTGGATTGCCTGGACGACCGGGAACGCATGGCCCGAACCAATACCAAAGACATCTTTGAAAACGGTGTTAAAAAGCTCCACCTCGGCAACTGCGAAGGAGCGCTCCAATGTTTCCGTCAGGTAGCCGGAGCCAATCCCAACGACAAATGCATTGCTAAATATATCGCGTTGGCCGAAGAAAGCCTTCAGTCCCCTGACAGCGTCAGCCGCGTGATACGTTTTACGCAAAAATAGGAAGCGGTAAATCGTTTCACCGCAGACAAATCAATGATAGCGGAGCAAAAATCATATAATAAGCAGATCACGCATGGGAGTGACAATACGTCGTCACTGCAAGTGCTTGGTCTGTTATTTTTGGAATTCAAAATTTGCGTCGCATTAAACAAAGAAAAGGGCGTTGCTTCTTTCGGGCATCCAGTGACGATGAGGTCGATGGCAAAATGTCCCTCGCATATTGGATTTCATTCTCTGTCTGTTAAGATGTACCCATGAATAGAGAATCTGGTCAGAGCAATAGAGTTTCTGTGGAGCCCTATTGACATTATTTCTGTGAAGGATTATCCTATCAACAGCGGTGATTTTGGATAATCCTAATCGCAGAAAAATGGCAAACTAACCTCACTGACAAAACATTGGATAAAGCTATTGTGAATTTTTCGATTGGTTGTTATAATATTTCTAAACTCACGGAATAGCTATAACAGCCACTTGAATGAGAAATATTGGATTTGAAATTTGAATTTTCCCTTGTAATTTCCAAAATAGAAATGATTTACCAAGCCTACTCGAGTAGATGTGGGGTTTGCACCCCACACCCCTCACGGAACCGTACGTGCGCTA
>CAMHAV010000086.1 GCA_946182865.1 uncultured Clostridia bacterium | reverse complement strand
CTGGCATACAGTTTAGCCGCAGGCTAAATCTGTGCTACGCCCCCGTCGCGTGCATCGGGGCAAAAGCCCGGAAGCGGGGGGAGAAGCTCCCCATTTTCAACAACACAAAATGCGGCAAACGCTCCAGCCTATATTGGCCTGCGCCCCGGTACGTTTTAAATTGTCCCCATAGATAAAAAACAACGGGGTTATTTTTCAAAGACGAAATCAGGCGTAAATTTAGACCGGATTTTGCAAAAATCATTGTATCTTCCGCATTTCTGTGATAAAATATAAAAGAATCTTTCTTAAGAAAAATGCAAGGAAAGGAAGTGGCCGCATGGAAGAAACGGCTGCCAGAACCATCTCATCCTCCCCCGCGAAAAAACGCATTGTCCCGATTGATTATCTGCGGGGACTGGCGATTATCTATATGGTGTTTTTCCACTTTGTCTACGATATGGCTTATCTGCTCGAAACCGAATGGGGGCGGAATGCCTACGCCTTCCACAGCCGGATCGTTGTATTCGACACCGCCTCGTTTATCCTGCTGGCCGGGGTGTCCAGCGCGTTCAGCCGCAGCAATGTCAAACGCGGCGGACGGCTGCTCGCCATCGGTATTCTGTTCACACTGGTGACGGCGTTCGTCTTTCCGGGACAGGCGATTTATTTCGGCATCTTGCAGCTGCTCGGTTCCTGCATGGTGCTGTACGGCGCGTTTGAGGAACGGCTGCGGGGGCTCCCCGCCGTGGTCATGCTGCTTGTCAGCGCGGCGGTCTTTGTTCTGACTTATCATATCCAGCGCGGATATGTGGGCATCGAGGGACTCTTTCAACTCGATCTGCCGCCCGAACTGCTCCAAAACAACCTGCTCTATCCCTACGGCGTGATCAAGGGCGGTTTTGCGTCGGTGGATTATGTGCCGCTGCTGCCGTGGTTCTTCCTGTATTTCGGCGGCACCTATATCGGCGCGCTGCTCGTGAAGTACCGGGACAAACTGCCGGGGTGGTGCTATGCCGACCCGCTGCCGCCGCTGAGCCTGATGGGACGGCACTCGCTGCTGATCTATATTCTGCACCAGCCGATCATTCTGGCGGTGGTCTACGGGCTGCAATTCCTGATGACTGGATCGAAATAAAGAACGAAATTCAACCCCTATTCACACTCTCTCCGAAGCGGTATGCTATAATAGCAGGACAACACGGCAACGGATTCCTGTTTTCCGGCGCATTGTTCCGCACTTCATCACTTCACATTTCACACTTCACGTTATTAAAAGGATGTATCAGATAAAATGAATTTTGCACAGACCCTTGCCAATGAATTTCAAATCAAACCCGAATACAGCGAAAATATTCTCAAACTGATCGACGACGGCAACACCATCCCCTTTATCGCGCGGTACCGAAAGGAGATGCACGGCTCGATGGACGACCAGAAGCTGCGCGAAATCTCGGAGCGTTATGAATATTTGCAGAATCTCGACAAGCGACGCACGGAGGTGCGCACCTCTATCGAGAATCTCGGCAAGCTTACCGATGAGCTGGTAACCGCGCTTGACAACGCCGCCACGCTCACCGAAATTGAGGATATCTACCGCCCTTATAAGCCCAAGCGCAAGACCCGCGCCTCCGTTGCCCGTGAAAAGGGGCTGGAACCGCTGGCGGCGGCGATTTTCGCGCAAGACACCAGAGAATACCCCATCGACATGGCGGGCGCGTATCTCAACCCCGAAAAGGAAGTCAACACCCCCGAAGAAGCCTTGCAGGGCGCACTCGACATCATCGCGGAGGATATTTCCGACAACGCCGAGATCCGCAAGCGCCTGCGCACGGTCGCCTTTGAACACGGCAGCATCGTTTCCAGGGCCGCCGACCCCGAGGCCGAGTCGGTGTATGAAAATTATTACGAATACAGCGAGCCGATGAAGCGCGCGGCGGGCTATAAGATTCTCGCCATCGACCGCGGTGAGCGCGAAAAATTCCTCAAAGTGTCGGTTGACTTTGACCGTTCGCGCGGCGTGGATATCATCGCCAAGGCGGTCGTGAAGCCGGGCGACCGCCCCGCCTCCGACGCGGTGCGCGCCGCCGCCGAGGACGCGTATGACCGGCTGATTTTCCCCTCTATCCAGAACGAGCTGCGCGGCGAACTGACCGATGCGGCGGTGGAGAACGCTATCAAGGTATTCTCCGAGAACCTCCACCAACTGCTGATGCAGCCTCCCGTCAAGGGCAAGGTGGCGATGGGACTGGACCCCGGCTACCGCATGGGCTGCAAGGTCGCTGTCGTGGACGCTACCGGACGGCTGCTCAATACCACGGTCATTTATCCCGTTCCTCCCTTTAAAAAGGTGGAGGAAGCCAAAAAGATCGTCACCAAATTCATCAAGGCCTACGGCGTGGAGATCATCGCCATCGGCAACGGCACGGCGGGCAAGGAAACCGAAATTTTCGCCGCCGAACTGATTAAGGAGCAAAAGCTCAACGTGGCTTATATGGTGGTGAGCGAGGCGGGCGCTTCGGTGTATTCCGCCAGCAAGCTGGCCGCCGAGGAATTCCCCGATTACGACGTGAATGTGCGTTCCGCTATCTCCATCGCCCGCCGTTTGCAGGACCCTCTCGCGGAGCTGGTCAAGATCGACCCCAAGGCCATCGGCGTGGGACAGTACCAGCACGACATGCCCCAGAAACGCCTCAGCGAGGCGCTCGACGGCGTGGTGGAGGACTGCGTGAACTCGGTCGGCGTTGATCTGAATACCGCGTCTCCCGCGCTGCTGAGCAAGGTGGTGGGCATCAGCTCCGCCGTGTCCAAGAATATTGTCGCCTACCGGGAAGCCAACGGCGCGTTTAAAAGCCGCAAGGAGCTGCTGAAAGTCGCCAAGCTGGGGCCGAAAGCGTTTGAGCAGTGCGCCGGCTTTATGCGCGTGACCGAAAGCGCCAATCCCCTTGACGGCACGGCCGTTCACCCCGAAAGCTATGAAGCGGCGGAAAAGCTGCTCAGCCTCTGCGGCTTTACCCCCGCTGACATCAAAAACGGTTCTCTCGGCAAGCTCAAGGAAACCGTCACCCGCATGGGCTACGACAAGACCGCCGCACAGCTCGGCATTGGCGTGCCGACGCTGACTGACATTGTGGGGGAACTCATGCGCCCCGGACGCGACCCCCGCGACGAACTTCCCCAGCCGCTGCTGCGCACCGATGTCATGGATATCAAGGACTTGAAGGTCGGCATGGAGCTGCAAGGCACCGTGCGCAATGTCATCGACTTCGGCGCGTTTGTGGATATCGGCGTGCATCAGGACGGTCTGGTACATATCTCCCAGATCGCCAACCGCCGCATCAAGCATCCTTCCGAAGTGCTGAAAGTGGGAGATATCGTGAAGGTATGGGTGCTTTCCATCGACGAATCCAAGGGACGCATCGGTCTGACCATGAAAGGAGAACCGAAAAAGGGATGAGTTGTTTTTCCGCGCACGGACGCGTTTCCTTTGTTTCCGTGCTGCTGTGCGTATGTCTGGCGCTCGCCGTTTTGCCGCTCGCTTCCTGTGAGAAGGAAATGCCGAAGCGTCTGGACGGCATGTATGCCTCCGACGGCGCTGCGGCGGACGGTTCCTCGCAGCAGCCGGATGTTTCGGACGAGATGACCGACGCTGACGGTTCTCAACCCGCTGCCGAAACCTTTGACGCGCCTCGTTTTCAGTCGGGCAGCTATGTCATGACCGCCTCATCGGTGAACGAATACAAAATCTACGAGGGCAAGAGCGTTGTGTCCTATGACAAGTCCTCCCAGATCTACACCTACGGCATCAAGCTCACCGCCCAAAAAAGCGGCGCTATGAAAGCGGTTTACACCTTCCGCCGGATTGTACTGGGCTACGAGACGCAGGACGGCGCGCAGACCGCCGACACCTCTGACAAAAAGGGCAAAAACGAATACACCGCCGTCTATTACGAACTGATCGGGCAGTCTTTCACTGTGGAGATCGCCGGGGACGGCACGCTCTCGGTCAAGGGCATTGACGCGCTGCACGAGAAAATCCCCGACAGCGCGACGGTGGTGACGGAGGACAATATGCGGGAAATGGCGGGGGACTTGTTTTATCCCCTTGACAGCAGGCTGCAAGTCGGTTCCTCGTGGCAGCTCACGCAGGGCGGCATTGTCAACACCTACCGCGTGGCGAGCCGGAATGACAAACAGATGTTTGTGGATATCGCGGGCGGGCAGCTGACCCTGCCGGAGCCTTACACCCAGAACGACATCACCTACACCTATACGTCCTGCGACCCGCTCAGCGGAACGCTCACTGTGGAACGCGGCGACCGGATGATACAGGAGCAGTCGTCCTATCAGGAGATGAAAGGCACGCTGCAATACGGCAGCCGGAAGCTGACTTTCGTGCGCTCAGTGAGCTCCAATGCGCAGATACAACGCGCAGGCGGCAAATGAGATTTGCTGTTTCATAATTTTGATAAAAGCAGGGTGTTGATTTACTGATTCTTTCAGGGGAGAAAAAAGAATGGATGAAACTCGGAACTATGATGAAGCGGTTGAAGTCATCAAGAGGGCGATATTACAGAGCCAATATGATGCTGCGCGCACTGTGAATGAAAAACAACTCACGCTTTATTACGGTATTGGAAAATACCTATCCTTGCATTCCAGAAAAGGCTTCTGGGGAAAGGGCGCCATTGATGAGATCAGCGAGCGGCTGGACAAAGAACTGCCGGGACTTCGAGGATTCACATCTCGTAATCTTCGCTATATGCGTACTTTTTATGAAGAATGGAAAATGCTGGAAGTTTCCTCTGACAGTGATTCTCACCGTTTTGAATTGGCAGAATCAAAAATGCCAGAGGTGGCCGTCACGCCAATTTGGAACTTACAAGTTCCAAATGGTCAAAGCTTTCCGATAGACGCTTTTTTGCATATAGGATTCACGCATCATCGGGTCATTCTAGGGAAAGTGAAAGATTTTGACGAGAGGCTGTTCTATATCAGGCGCTGCGCAAGCGAACATTTCACGGTGGACGCGCTAAAGAACAGCATTGCTGCGGATGAGTATCATCATCAGGGATCTTTGCCGAATAATTTCTTTCAAACACTCCCTGCTGCCGAGCAGGCTTTTCGGGCGGTCAATACGTTTAAAGACGAGTATCTGCTTGACTATATCAATGTGGAGGAATTGGATGTTCGGGATAAACAGGATGTGGATGAAAGGGTAGTGGAAAATGCTATTGTTCACAACGTGAAGAACTTTATTCTGACATTTGGAAAAGATTTTGCTTTCATTCGTAACCAGTATCATCTTGACGCGTTTGGCGAAGATCAGTATATTGATCTCTTATTTTTCAATAGAGAGTTAAACTGCTTGGTTGCTGTTGAATTGAAAAAAGGAAAGTTCAAAACATCGTATTTAGGACAGTTACAGGGATACTTGAGCGTACTGGATGGGTTTGAGCGTAAGCCCCATGAGAATCCCGCCATTGGAATTGTCCTGTGCAAAGATATGAATAAGTCATTTGTGGATTATGTGATTCAGGATTATACAAAGCCGATGGGTGTGTCTACTTATAAAACATCTAAGGATATGTCCGAGAAACTGAGGAAGGCACTTCCGGACGTGGAGGATTTGAAGAAATTGCTTGACGCGGAAAATGAAACAGCGACAAGCGGAACATGCGTGTAAAAAAATTAGACAGGCTCTAAAAGCTCCACCGCGCAGGCGGCAAATGAGATTTGCCTGTTGATTTATACCATTATTTTTAGAAAGGACGAATGCGAACATGAACGACAACTTTACCCCCGATAGGGACGGCGAAGAAATGGAACCCATCATTCTGACCGACGAGGAGGGCAACGAATATTTTTTGGATTTGCTCGACGTGATCGAATACCAGGGCGATAATTACGCTGTACTGTATCCCTCCGATGATGCCGAAGTGGACAGCGACGAGGAAGAAGGCGTGGTCATCCTGAAAGTGACCCCCTATGAGGACGGCTCCGCTGAATTTGACAGCGTGGAGGACACCGAAATTCTCGACGCGGTGTTTGAGATGTTCATGGAAAATCTCCGTCAGGCGTTCGACGAGGAAGAATGATTTTGTAAGCGTCAACCGGCCCAATCCCCTTGTGCGGCGATCAATTCATCGCACACAAGGGGATTTTTTCAAAACTTTCAAAACTTCAAAACATAAAAACCGCAAAAATTTTCCGTTGTGCGGCCGGTATGTATAAAAAACCTTGTGCGGCAAACAATAACATTGCACCCAAAAAACGAAACCGCAAAGGAGTTAATATATATATGAAAGCAACAGGAATTGTGAGAAGGATTGATGACCTCGGCCGCGTCGTAATTCCCAAGGAGATACGCCGCACCATGCGCATCCGTGAGGGCGAATCGCTGGAAATCTACACCGACGCAGGCGGCGAGGTGATTTTCAAGAAATATTCGCCTATCGGGGAGCTGGCGCCTTGTTCCACGCAGTATGCGGATATTCTGGCGCGCAATACGGGCTTTCCCGTGCTGATCTGCGACCGCGACCACATTGTCGCCGCTTCGGGTGTGTCCCGGCGGGATTATCTCGACAGGCGCATTACTTCCGAGCTGGAGGAATGTGTGGACGCGCGCACCCCCTATATCCGCAGTCAGGACGACGAGCCCCGCATTCTGCCCACCGACGGCGCGTCGTTTTGCGCGGCAGGCGTTTTTCCCATCATCTCGGCAGGCGACCTCAACGGGGCGGTGGTTATGCTGGAGGGTGAGAACGGACAGCTGCCGCAGGATATGCAGCTCAAACTCGCGGAAGTGGCCGCCGGCTTCCTCGGCAGCCAGATGGAACAGTAAATTCAATTCGTAATGCGTAACGCGCAGCGGATAGACGCAGTCGCGTTGGTGCGCGCCGGAATCTTTTGGAGGATTCCGGCGCTTTTTGCTGTCCGTCGGGTTTCGGAGTGAAAGAAAAAGAGCATGATGACCCGGTCGCATGGACTGTAGATTTTTTTTCAACCTTTTTGTAAAATGTGCCATATAAGACAAAAACACACTTTAAAGCCTTGCAAAACCATAGGAAATATGACGGAAAAAACGACCGTTTTTTCGGTTTCTCCCCACTGCGTCAAAATATTCCCCAAATTTGAGCGAAAAAAATTGTAGAATATCATGAGGGGCATTTCCTTGCAATTTTTTTCCGAATGATATAAAATAAATGCGTAATGTAGAGTTGTCTGTTGTGCCGCTGCCGGATTATCACGGCAATGATGATTGAGGTGATAATAGGTGGAAAGGCTCGATAAAATTCTGGCGTCTCAGGGGATTGGCACTCGCAGCGAGGTGCGCAAGATGATATGGGCAGGCAGGGTCACCGTGGACGGCGTCCCGTGCAAATACATCGACCGCAAGCTTGAACCCTCCGAGCATGACATCGCCGTAAGCGGCGTGTCGGTCTGCTACAAAAAACATCTCTATATTATGATGAACAAGCCCAAAGGAGTTGTTTCCGCTTCCAATGATTCCCATGTGGAAACGGTGGTTGACATTCTGCCTCCTGATCTCCGCCGCAAAGGGCTGTTTCCCGTCGGCCGTCTTGACAAGGACACCACGGGACTGCTGATCATCACCGATGACGGCGCCTTTGCGCACGCGGTCACATCCCCCGGAAAAAAGGTCTACAAGACCTACCGCGTCACGCTCGACGCGCCTTTGACCGGGGAGGATATCCGTGTGCTCAGCGACGGCGCTGTGATCGACGGAGGAGAGCAATGTCTGCCCGCACAGGTCGCGGTGTTGGACGGTGAACATTTTATCTATCAGATCAGAATCCGAGAGGGAAAGTATCATCAGATCAAGCGCATGGCGCAGTCGGTAGGACGGTCGGTTGCTCAGCTGGAGAGAACTGCCGTGGGCAGTCTCCTGCTCGACAGATCGCTTGCCTGCGGTGAGGCCAGAGAACTTCGCGAGGAGGAAATGAGCCTGCCGCTGCTCGAAACGCCGTCGCTTCCTTAGGGCGATTCTTTGCAGAGATGGCAAGTCTCTGCCCCGTTTGTTTCCCCTTTTTTGAAAAGGTAAGAAACCAGCGAAATAATTTGTCATTAAGAGCAATAAATTCGGCAGAGTTAGCCAAATAACAAAAAAATGATTGTGGATTTAGCTAATTGAATTGAGCGAATAAATTTGTTACAATGATACCAAGTTAATATTGGTTGTGCTTTGTATTTCTTGCGGGCAAATCATATTAATACACAAACAAAAATTTGGAGGTAATTTCAAATGGCCAGCTTATCATTGAGACACATTTACAAGAAATACTCCGGCAATGTTGTTGCCGTTAAGGATTTCTGCCTGGAAATCGAAGATAAGGAATTCATCATCTTCGTCGGTCCTTCCGGATGCGGTAAGTCCACCACCCTGCGTATGATCGCAGGTCTGGAAGACATCACCGAAGGCGAACTCTACATTGGCGACACCCTCGTCAACGACGTTCCCCCGAAAGACAGAGACATCGCCATGGTGTTCCAGAACTACGCTCTGTATCCGCATATGTCCGTTCGCGAGAACATGGCATTCGGTCTGAAGCTCAGAAAGTACCCCAAGGCGGAAATCAATCGCCGCGTGGAAGAAGCCGCTCAGATTCTCGACATCAGCCACCTGCTCGACAGAAAGCCGAAGGCTCTCTCCGGCGGTCAGCGTCAGCGTGTTGCCATGGGTCGTGCTATCGTCCGTGAGCCGAAGGTCTTCCTTCTCGACGAGCCTCTGTCCAACCTCGACGCAAAGCTCCGTGCTCAGATGCGTACAGAGATTTCCAAGCTGCACATCAGACTGGGTACAACCTTCATCTATGTTACCCATGACCAGACCGAAGCTATGACGCTGGGCGACAAGATCGTCGTTATGAAGGACGGTATCATCCAGCAGGTCAATACGCCTCAGTTCCTGTATGACAAGCCCTGCAACATGTTCGTTGCCGGCTTCATCGGCTCTCCGCAAATGAACTTCATCGACGTCAAGCTCGAGAAGAGAGGCGACCATGTTTACGCGCTGTTCGGCAACTATGCCATCAAACTCCCCATCTCCAAGAACAGCAAGGGTCAGCTCGACGAATACATCGGCAAGGAAGTCGTTCTCGGCGTCCGTCCCGAGCATGTACACGATGAGCCTGAATACATCGAGAGATATGTTGACAGCTGCATCGAGGCAGACGTGGAAGTTACCGAATTGATGGGTAACGAAACCTTCCTGTACCTCAATGCTCTTGGCTCCAGCGTTACCGCCCGTGTTGCCCCGACCTCCAAGACCAAGGCCGGCGATCACGTCAAGGTTGCTCTCGTCAACAGCAAGATCCACATCTTCGACAAGGAGACCGAGCTTACCATTGTCAACTGATGATGCGTTAATCTTTGTGTAGAGTTGTATTAAATTAATAAGTCGGCGTATTGTTTCCCACCGTGAAACAGTACGCCGGCTTTTTGTTTTTCATAAAAAAACAGCGGTTGCCTCGCGTTTTGCACTATTTTACCTGCTGACGTTGAAAAAAACGCCGAAAATAAAAAAATATGAAATAAAAGACTTGAATTATTCTGTCGTTTTGTGTAAAATGTATATGTAGTACAAAATTACGCATTTCTCACAGAAAGCGAGGAGTTTTCTATGCCTAACAGATTATATCAGACAGTTGTACATCAGATGAGGGATTCCATCGACAGAACCATCGGTGTGGTGGATTCTACCGGTACCGTTCTCGCGTGCAGTGAACTGGGCCGTGTCGGTGAGGCCAATACCGATATTCCCGTGGAGCAGATTGCCACAGGCGAAGCCTTTGTATTTTCGGGCTATACCTACCGCCCCTTCGGCAGCCAGCCGACGGCGGAGACCGCTGTGTTTGTGGAAGGTTCCGATGAACCCGCCGCCAAATACGCCGGCATTCTGGCAAGCTCTCTCACGATTATCAAGCAATATTATGATGAGAAGTTCGACCGCAACAATTTCATCAAGAATCTGATTCTTGACAATATCCTGCCGGGTGACATCTATCTCAAGGCGCGTGAGCTGCACTTCAATACCGACGTCAACCGCGTTTGTCTGCTGGTGCGCTCGGTCTCCAAGCCCGACGTGGCCACCTTTGACATCATCCAGAACCTTTTCCCCGACAAGAACAAGGATTTCGTCATCAGCATCAACGAGCGCGAAATCGCCATTATCAAGGAAACTCATCAGGGCATTGACCTCAAAAACCTCGAGCAGTTGGCCCGCTCGATTGTTGACACGCTTTCTAGCGAATTTTACACCCACTGCATCGTCGGTATCGGCACGCAGGTTTCCGGCATCAAGGATCTCGGCGCGTCTTTCAAAGAGGCGCAGATGGCGCTGGAGATCGGCAAGATCTTTGACACCGAAAAGACCATTGTTTCCTATGAGAACCTCGGCATTGCCCGTCTGATCTATCAGCTGCCTGATACGCTCTGCGAGATGTTCCTCAAGGAGGTCTTTAAGAAAGGTTCCATCGAGTCGCTCGATCAGGAAACGCTCTTTACCATCCAGAAGTTCTTTGAGAACAACCTGAATGTCTCCGAAACCTCCAGAAAGCTGTTCGTCCACAGAAACACACTGGTCTACCGTCTGGAAAAGATCAAGAAGCTCACCGGCCTCGACCTGCGCGAATTTGACCACGCGATCATCTTCAAGGTGGCGCTTATGGTCAAGAAGTATCTCACCAACAAGCCGGTCAAGTATTGAGCGGATCAAGTTATTGACCGGTCACAACAAAATTCTATAGCAACACCAGCCGCCGACGTTTTTGCAAAAGACTGTCGGCGGCTTTTGGATATCTTTGAAAAGCTTTCAAATTTGTGGAAAAATCGAAAAATCCCTTGACATACATTTATCAAAAATGTAAAATAGAAATCAGAAATGTTCGTCAATTTTCGACAGGAAAGAGAGGCTTTCTTCCAATGAAACAATCCAAAGTCATCAAAAAACTCACGAAATGCATGATTCCTCACCAGCTTTGCCGGGTGAAAATGGAGTATTATCCCTATAGCTTTCATTATTTTCCGATCAAGGTCAATGAAAAATTCTTTCTCAGCGCCGCGGAGGATGATTTCCAACTGGACGGCTTTGAAATTCGGCGCATCAAGCAGGTGGTTTTTGTGGAGAAACCGGACGGCAATTTTCTTGCCATTGATGTGTCCGAGGGCGTAGTGGACGACATCACCGTGCCGAAGGTCAATATTTCCGGCTGGAAGCCGATCTTCCGTTCGCTCAAAAACATGAACCGCAACATCATCATTGAGCACGAAGACGAAGACCCCGACAAGTGCGATTTTTATATCGGCAAAATCGAAGAGGTCAAAAAGCACAGCGTCATGCTCCGCTGCTTTGACGCGGACGGCGTGTGGGACGAGAAACCCACCAAGATTTATTTCCGTGACATCACCAGCGTGACCTTTGGCTCCCGCTATGTCGATGTATTTTCCAAATACGTTCCCAAGCTGTAATTGGATCGTCCTGTCAGCCCGCGCAGAGGGATTTGTCTCCCGTACTGCGCGGGCTTTTTGCGCGGTGGAGAAAGGGGAGAGCGAACGATTTTACATGATTGTAACCAATCTTTTACGGTTTAACGATTGTACTGCGCGCGCGGGTGTGCTATAATCAATAAGTTACAGCAAAGAACGGAAGTGATTGTTTTATGGTAAAGCCTATTATGAAAGACATCTTTTTCTTAGAGGAAGCGTCACTCGATGCCACGTCGGAGGATCTGTCTGTGGCGGACGATCTGATGGATACCTTTAACGCCCACACGGAGGAATGCGTCGGCATGGCTGCGAATATGATCGGCGTACACCGCCGCATTATCGTCTTTGAAACGGCGGAGAACAAATATATGGAAATGTTCAACCCGCAGATTGTGCGGAAGTCGGTGCCGTATGAAGCGGTGGAGGGGTGTCTGTCGCTCAGCGGTGCGCGCACGGTGACGCGTTATCAGAATATCAAGGTGCAGTGGCAGAACCGCGCCTTTCAGACGCGCATTAAAACCTTCACGGGACGGACGGCGCAGATTATTCAGCACGAGATTGACCATTGCAACGGGATTTTGATTTGATACGGTTCGTCAGCGATGGTAAGAGAAAGTAAATGAGAATTTAGAGGAATAACAAAAAAGAAAAAGCGAAGCGCAACTAGCGAGCGAATGCGAGCGCGGTGTCCTAGGGGGCAAGGCTACCTAGCGGGTCAAGGGCAGCGCCCTTGTGGGGAGTGGGGCAAAGCCCCACAAGCGCCGTAAACGGCGTGAGCGAGACGCGTCAAGACTTAAGACGGGGATAGGCGAATTCGCACGGGGGAATCTTCTGTATTCGCCCATCCCCGTTGTAAATCCAAGCTCGTTCTGCTCGTTCGGCTTCGCCTCACTCGTGGGGCGCTGCCCCACTCCCCGCTGGTGGCGCCGCCCCCAGGCCCCTGCCAGGGAACCAGTCCCCTGGACCCCGCGCTCGCATTCGCTCGCTAGTTATGCGCTGCGCTATGCTTTTTTCTTTTTTCTTC
>CAMHAV010000085.1 GCA_946182865.1 uncultured Clostridia bacterium | reverse complement strand
TTAGCCGATAGCCGTTAGTTCAGTTAAAAAATGCTGTCCTTTCCTTTTGCGAAAAGCATCAGAAAAAGGACAGCATTTTTGCACGATGGGCTAATCGCTGACATTCAGATAATCGTACAGTGAAAATTCCCCCGCGTCGCTTTCCACACCGAGGTTCGGAACGACCTCTTTCATGGTTGTCATGCCGCTTGCCTTATCGACAGTGAAATACACAAACGCGCCGGTGTAACTGCGGAATATCACCTGATACGACGTGTCGGATTCCTCCCCCATTCTGACATACATGATGTCGGGATTCTCTTCCGCGATGCTCCAGTCGTAATGGGTGTGACAATAGTTATTCACGCCTTCAAACGCCATTTCTGCTGTAATGCCGGTTTCTGAGACTGCCGCTCCCAACGTTTCTGAGGAACGGGAATTGTCCGCCGATGTGTCTTTAGAACCGCAGCCTTGCAGCATAACGCCCATCATCAATACGATCATCATAACACAAATTAGTTTCTTCAAACAACCGCCCCCATAGAATTGCATTATTGAATCTTGATATCGGTATGAATTAATGATAAAATAGCTTATAAAACAATCTCAGTCAAACAAAATACTCATATAGTCGCGCTTGCCGTAGATGATTCGGTCGACAAACACATCTGATTCCATTACCCGATAAAAAGCCAGATAGTCGCCATACATTACAAAACGATAACCGCTGTTGATACCGTCCGAAAAGGAAAGAACAGCTCCCGCACCGGAAAAGACTTTCAGCCTTTCTACGGCTTTCAATATTCCATCAATTGTATTACGTGCTGCTGACGGGTTGCAAAGCTCATCATGTATGTATGACCATATTTCTTCGAGATCATCGAGCGCCTGAGGAGAGTAATGTATATTATTATCCATTCAATCTTTCCTCAAAACGCTTCCTGACCTCAATGTCTGACAGCCAGCCGTTTTCCTCACCGGACTTTCGTCCTCTTTCAAGCTCACACATAAGCCGGAGCGCAGCTTTTTCCTTTTGAAATTCCTCATATTCCGCAATATCAATAATGGCATAACAACCACGACCGTTCCTTGTCAGGTAAACAGGAGAACCCACTGTAACGTCCTGCAAAACGGCGGAGTAATTTCTCAAATCGGATATAGGTTTGATATTTGGCATGATTGGTATCTCCTTTCTTTCTGACCTTATTATACCCGATTGTTGCATAAAAATCAACATAAAATTTTACGATAAATTTTACATCATTTGTTATTTTCAGAGATGTTCTTTATAAGGAGGAAATCTTACGAAAAAAATTCCCAACATCATTACCGTTTCCAGATTGGTTTTCAGTGCTGCAATACTGCTTTTCCCTGTTTTTTCTCCGGCGTTCTGGGCGTTGTATATCGCCGCGGGGCTTTCCGATATACTGGACGGCGCGGCTGCGCGGAAGCTCGGAGCGATCAGCAAAACAGGCGAAAAGCTCGACACCGCTGCGGATTTTGCGTTTGTGGGGATGTGTTTTATTAAACTCCTGCCAGTGTTGGAATTCCCTTTGTGGATGTATCTCTGGACAGGCATGATTGCGCTGATAAAATTTGTCAACGTCATTTCCGGATTGGCAATCCAAAAGAAATTTGTCGCGCTCCACACGGCAGCCAACAAAATTACCGGCGCGATACTCTTTGCCATGCCGATGACTGTCGGGTGGATGCCTGTGTCCTATTCGGGAGGAATTGTCTGCGCGGCAGCGACCTTGGCTGCGATACAGGAAGGACATTTTATAAGAACAGGAAGAGGTAATGTATGATTGATTTTGTTATAAACACGAGTTCCGACAGAAAGAGGTTTTACAAAAGATTGATCGGTCTGGTGCTGCTATGTGTCATTCTCATTCACTCGTTGTCCGGCTGCTTTGAAAGTAATAATATGACGGAGAATAATGAGGGCGGAAACGTTGGTAGTGAAGCGGCGGCGGAGATAAAACGTCCGGATTTTGAAGTAATGGAAAACCGTAAAAATGAACTTGTGTTTGCTGTTTCACTGGAGGAATTTATCGCCTGCTATAACGCGTTCTATCAAAAGGATAAACATTCGGATTACCTTTTGCCCGCTTCACGATGGAGCCGTGAAACCTACGACAACGGGATTCACTCATCTCACCCTACCGTTTACTATGAATTCAGTGAAAACCCGCAAAAATGGCTTTTGCCCACGATGACAGTGTATGTACCCACCAATTCCGATGTCATACAGGAAATCACACTCAATTTTGACGATCACGGCTACACATCCGAGATGATGGAATTGTTTGAGGAAATCTGCTTTTACACCTTTAAAGTGATGTTCGCCGATCTCACGGACGAAAGCATCAATGAACTGACCCGGACGCTCATAGATGAAGCCTATGAAAGAGAGGTCAACGAATGGTATTCATTCGGCACCGTTCCCAGCGTACTGTATAGAAAAGACGGAATCGGCGTCTATCCGTATTTTGGCACCGGACAGATGCTTCGGCTGTGCGTGATTCCGGTCACGGAGACACGGTTGGATTTCTGGAGAGGACGAGGAACGAAAATCGTCGAGATAGAAACATCAGGAAGGGAATGATTAATACATGAGAAGAAAAGACCGAGAAATTACCGATATGCAGCAAATTCTGAGCATCATAGACAAGTGCAAAATTCTGCGTTTAGGGTTGTTTGACAAGGACTATCCCTACGTCGTTCCGCTGCATTACGGCTATGAATATGAGGAAAACCGCCTTGTTTTCTATATGCACAGTGCGACGGAAGGACATAAGCTGGCACTCATTGCGGACAATCCCCGCGTCTGCGTGGAACTGGATTGCGACGCGGAACTGATTTCGGGCGGTGAGATTCCTTGTATGTACGGCTCGACTTTTGCGTCCGTAATAGGACGCGGAGTTGCGGAAATTGTCAGCGACGAGAAGGAAAAAATCAAAGGGCTTTCCCTGCTGATGAAGCACCAGACAGACCGCGATTTTGCCTTCACCGGCGAAATGGCAGCAACGGTCGCGGTGATCAGGGTCACGTTAAATGATTTTACCGCGAAGTCACGACCGAAACAGTGAAAAGATACGGAGGAATCACACATGATATTCAAAACCGCCATTTTGCAAATGCGTTCCCTCAATCGGACATTGAGGGAAACATTTCCACCGTCATTGAAAAGATGGAAGAAGCCAAGCGCAACGGCGCGGATATCCTGCTTCTGCCGGAATGTTTTATCACGGGCTATGACCTGACTATCGGCAACAGCGAAGCGTTATCCGAAGCTGAACTTCTTCCGCTCTGCGAAAAGGCAAAGGAATGGCAGATCGGCGTGGTCGCCACAGCCATTACAAAAGGAACCGAAAAACCGCAAAACACCGCCTTTGTCATTGACAAAAACGGCGAAATTCTGATGCAATACGCCAAGGTGCATACCTGCGATTTCGCCGACGAAAAGGCGCTTGCACCGGGAAATGAATTCAAGGTGTGCGACTTCGGCAGCGTAAAGCTCGGCTTGATGATCTGCTACGACAGGGAATACCCCGAAAGCGCGAGAATTTTAATGCTCAAAGGCGCTGAGATCATTCTCGTTCCCAACGACTGCGAGAGCATGAAGCCACGCGTGCAGGCGCTTTCCACAAGGGCGTATGAAAATATGTGCGGCGTTGCGATGGCAAATCCCAACGGGCGAAACGCGGGAAATTCCTGCGCGTTCAGCCCCATCTGCTGGAACGAAAACGGCGAATGTGTTGACAACACGTTGCTCCTTGCTGACGATGAAACGGAAGGCTTATTCTACGCGGAATTTGATATGGAAAGTCTGCGCTCCTACCGTGAACGGGAAATGCTAGGCAACACCTTCCGCAAGGTCAAGGCATACGCGCCTTTGCTGGACGATAGGGTGGAATATCCGTTTGTCAGGGAGTACTGAATCAGATGGTTTTTCTTTTTCGCCTGATGACCTCCGGCAGCACGCTGAGAATGGCTTCTACCTCATTATCATTCAGATAGTTTTCATTCAGCTTTGCCTTTCTGTAGGCAAGATATCCGTCCTGCGTCTGCTCTGTCAACAACGCGGTAAAATAGCGTTCCCAGCCAAGATACTTCTGACTTTCTATGTATTCGGACGGACTCGCCAGAATATCCTCCACTCCGTCAATCAAGCCGGAACGAAGAATGATCCATTCAAATGATTCGGGAAGGTACAGACAGATACGGAATCCCGATTTTTCGAGTTTCAGCACACGGTCGATTTCAGAACCGAAAGCTGCGCCGTCCGCAATGACGACGGTTTTTCCTTCTGGGTCCTTTCGGATAACCGAGTGAATGTTGGAATTTGCTCCCGCGGGAATGCACACTGTTTCATTGTCTTCAAAAACAGCCTGAAAAAACTGAAACCCTGATTTTGCGTCCTCCGTGACAATGACGTTAAAAGGCTGTGTCGGTTGTTCATCATGCAAATATCCGTTATCGAATTGACTATTATAGATATTTCTGAACAGATGATATTTACCGCTTTTTTTAATTTCATATATTTCCTCAACGCTGTAGGGCAGATCATGCAGATTCTCACGGGTGATAAGAACATAATAATTATCGGAATTTTGTACCGCCCTTGCAAAGTCCTTTGAACTGAGGTAATTGTGATTGGAATCCTCGTCAATAAACACCACGCTCTCATGAATATCACGGAGTTGCGCTTCCCAGTTGACGTCTGTCAAAGCGACGCACGGGCAGGGAGCGGAAATATTGACGCCGCTCTGTTCCTTGTTTCTTGTATAATCAGCCACCATATTGAAAAGTGTTGTTTTCCCCGTTCCGCTGTCTCCACGAACAACGGTGATATTTCGGCGCAGTTCAAACATATACTTCGCAAAACGGTTGGAAATCCTGATTAGCTTGCTTCCTTTCATAACGACACCTCACACAAAGTCCACGGCTTGCAGCGTCAATTCCGCCATGTTTCTGACGATTTTGTTGGTGTTCAGCACTCTGATCTTGAATTCACCTTCACCGAAATCCATCAGATGACGCAGATTGATGACAATTCTGTCTTTGCGCATCTGTGCGATCTTCAATATCCATTTGGCGCAGTTGTCGCCGCAATTGGAGGCATTGAAAATATGGTTCCGGTCATAGGCAATCAGCATGAGCGTCTTCACCCCGCCAGAAAGCTGTGTGGGAGGCATCGGCCCGAAAATCGGCGACTGTATCAGTGTTTCGCTGAGCACCTCGGATTTGTCGATGTCGCGGATCATTTCCCTTGAAAGCTCTGTGGTGATCCATTTATCCTTATACGTATTTCTGAAATAAACGCTGGTATTGTAAATCGCTTCGGGCATATCCCCAAAATAGATATTGAGCATTTTTATTTTTCACCCCATCTGATAGTATTTCCACTCGCATCTTCACTCATTCTATCCCATATATAAATGATAAATCCGGTTATTTCCCGATTTTGGCGGGGTCAAATTCGTAGGTGTCAAATTCGCCGCAGTATCCGCACACGCCCATTCGCGGAGAATTGACGACCGGCAGGGCAAATTCTTCGTCCTCCCCCTTTGCCTTGAGGCAATCGAAACAGTAAAACGGATTCTCTTCATCATAATAGGCTTCGGTGTCAATGTATTCAGCGGGCTTTCCGCAAACGCCGCAGCGATAATCCGGTGCCATGTTGCGGGCGAGCAGACGGACTGCCTTCTTCTGCTTTCGGCGCAAGGTGTATTCAACGAATGTAATTTTCAGATCGGTGGAGGTGCCGAAGTCGTACTCATAATCCAGCACGATTCCTTCCGGAATGGAAGAGATCTTTCTGGTTAAACCGATTTCCTCATGATAGGGACCATAAGAAAATTCGCTCAGATGACCGCAGCATTCCAGCCAGATTTCACGAAGGAATGTGTCAAGCGATTTCAGCGTGGCAGTCAGTGAAATATCGACGTACAGCCAGTAATTCTTGTCATATTTATCCTCAATTTTGACCAGCATACACTCCTGTGCCTCGTCATCCTCCGGTTCGTGCGTGAGGACGTGACGCTTGGCCGTGGTTTTGGTAACTTCCTTGCCGCATAGATAACAATGTCCCTTTGAAACAGTTTTCGCCATGATGTGTAGCTCCTTTGTTTTATGTGTTGTCGATTCCATTATAATGCGGCGGAAATGACATGTCAAGCGGGTTATTCATCCCCGATGTAAGAATATTGCTGCGGCATCCCAATACAAAATCACTCAGCAGAAAACCGTGCAAAATCCATTGCGCTTACCGATTCGGGTGAAAGGAATGCTCTTTCCTTAATCACAACATCCTGTAAATCCAGATAGCGTAAATCAGGCAGTCCGGCGAGAAATGCGTCGGACTGCATTTTCATTTTCCGGCTGTCGCAGGAAGTCTGATACCTGCATACGCCGAGCATCTGCAGCGATTGGATTTTTCCGGTCGGGGAATAATCACGCAGCTTCATGGCGTCGCCTAAGATCAGCACTTCCAGCTCCTTCAAAGAGGCAAGCGGAGAAATGTCAATTAGCGATGGCGCACGCTCGATAAAGAGCTTTTTCAGATGCTTCATGCCTGTGATGGAAGATATATCATCACATCGCAGCCACTTGACGCGCAGAGATTTAATGCCCGATTGTGTGCAAAGCGCATTGAATATTCTCTGTGGCATAAGAGTGCAAAGCTGCACTTCTTTTAGCGGAAGTTGATTTCCAATGAGAAAATCAACCCACTCCGCCGTTATTTTCCTTTGCCTTGCGTCTGTCATTCTGTCGGTATTGGTTTCCCAGTCAATGTCTGTGTGCTGTGTGCAGCACAGCTTTATAATTGCCTGTCCGTCATATTCCGACGGATATTTTATGTAAGGCACATCGTTAGACTCCCGCAAATCACGCACGAAGTCGGTGTAGATGAATTTCTCCGCGGATGGGTTGTGGCAGTAGTATTTCATTCTCAGATTCCTCCGTGATTCCAGATAAATCCGACTGCCTCACGTAATTCCTCGCTGAATCCGTCAAGGTCGTCAAGCGTAGTCGCGCCTTCGCCGAGCAGTTGAAGAATATTCTGTATCATCATGGAACGACGCATATCCACAACAACTCCGGTCTTTTGTTTATCCTTCTTGATTCGCTTTTCCAAAGCCCAGAATTTGTCAGATGCGCTGCCGTCTTCGCTCAGTAAATCCATGTATTCCCGCACCAGCTTTTCCATGTAGGCTTCCTGCCAGACGGCTATCTTTTTGCGGAACAGCTTCCAGTCTGCTTCTGTAAAATGTTGATTGTTATTCATGAATCATTCCTCCTGAATGAGAACTAAACTAAATCAGCTAAAATCATTTCCAAGGCATTATTCCAGCCTTTATTGGAAACATCAACAATCTGAAAATTTTCATCAACCCATTGCAGCACAAACTGATCGTTTTCGTACCGCTGTCGCCAGAATTCCACTTCTTTAGCGGACGTCGGATTCTGTCTGCGGTCGGTGTGCGCTCTGGCAAGCTGTGCGGCAATGTCGTCGGTGCGCAGATAATAGATTGTCCGCTCCTGACTGCCCAATGTGCCGAGCAATTGCCGGATATGACAGAGAATCTGTTCCTTGTCGGCGTGATAGTTGCGCATCATGTCGTTGATGGGGTGATGAAGCAGAGAACCGTCAAAAATCAGGTAGTCGGTTTCCTGCCCCAGCGTCGAAAAATATTGCCTCCAGACCGCCTGATAAATCCGCGCGTATTCGCTGAGCGGAACAGGATTCTTCGGCTCATAGCAAAATTCTCTGTCCCACAGTTCCGACAGCAGCGGCTGCTCAAACAGCGGCGTGTCCTCATTATAATACCGGACAAGTTTTATATCATCGGCGGCAACGGTATAGCGATTCAATGTTTCCACGCTATCCGGATAGCGGCTGCACAAATCCGCATATTTGCCAGATGAAACAACCGCCGTGCAGTAAAAATCAATCGGGTTGGTAAAATCGAATTCCACCCAGCTTTTCACGGAATACCCCTGTCCCCGCAGCCGCTCCGTCAGCCTGCGCACCAATGTGGACTTGCCCACGCCGGACACACCTTCGATAAATAGAATTTTCGGCATTGACCTGCCCTCCCTGTTTTTTTCAATCCAGCGTCAGCACCATACATTCCTCTGATTCCCGGAAGCCCAGTTTCCGATAAAGATGTCTGCCGGAGACTGTCGCGTCAAGGCTGATTTCGGTAACGCCCCTGCATTTTGCTTCTTCGATCAGCCATTCCACCATGCGCCGGGCAATTCCCTGCGCGCGGTAATCCGGCGCGGTATAGACATTCATCAGGTGGGAACGCCTTCCGGTAGGGTGCGAGAAGGTGGGCATCATTTCGATATAGCACAACGTCGCGCAGCCGATGGTTTTCCCGTTTTCTTCATCTTTTTTATCAACGGCAAGCACCGTCGTGTGCTGTCCGTTCAGGAAATAGTCGCGGCTGTACGAGTAGAAATCTTCGGAAAATGGGTAATCCTTCGATAAAAAATTGACTTCCCGGAGCATTTCCAGCCGGATTTGCATGAGTTCGGCGATGTCCTCGCTATTAGCGATTTTGTATTGAATCATAGAATCATTGTCTTCCTTTCCTCTGATGGATGTTTTTATTATACCAATCTGGGAGAGGGATGTCAAGGAAGAAAGCTGTGCCCTCACACCTCGTTCAGTTTTCGCCGGTATTCCTCTATGTCGATATTGCCGATGCCGGTTTTCAGGGCTTTGTCGCGGAGTTCTTGGGCATTATACAGCCATTGGGCGAACGCGTTCTCCGTCATGGTGCGCTTGATTCTTCGGGCGTAAAATCTCTTGTAGGCGCGGTCATAGAGCATCCATATCGGATTGTTTTTCAGCTTGGTTTTGAATCCTTTTTTTGCGCCTACCTCGCGACAGGTTTTCACTGTCTCGCCCGGCGCGATGTTGCTGCAATACTCATAAGCCGACCCCATTTCTTCCCAGAAGATGCTATGGCACAGCTTGCAGGGCTTGGGAAAGGATTTCCTTACAATGGATTCATAGAGATCGATATAGAGAAAATCCAACAGAGAACGAAATTTCATCCTCCTGCAATGCCGGAATGTCCCGTCGTCACACTGTCTGATCCTATATTCTGTTTTGGTTGAAGCCGTGAAGGGCTCGTGGAAATGATCGTCGAAAGCATTGTCCCCGAAGCGGCTGAGCAATTGACTGTACATTTTCTCCTTGCCGGTGTTGTCTTCGTCGGCTTCGATTACGCTTTCAATCAATATCCCGCGATAATTCAACAGGATCATCTGTGTCACATACATGGATTCGTGTATTTTTCGGTTGGCGTATGTGTCACGCCTGCGTCGGTCGGAAAGCTCTGACCGACGTTCGGTCATATCACGATACAGCGGCATCCGGAACAGCTGTTCTTCCGCCCGCTGTTCCGCTGCCTGATAATCCTCCTGACGATCTTCATAATACGCGTCGCTCATGTCAAAATAAGCCTGCGCGTATTCGTAGGAATCAAATGTCAGAAATCCCCCCAACAGTTCTCCGTAGCGGTAATTGCCGTACTCTGTTTCTATCCGGTCATCGGTCAGAACGGCGGTAAATTCAAATAACGGTCGCTCGTTTAGAAGCTCGTCCCGTTCACTTGGACTCAAATCCATAATATCATTCATATCAGTCTCACCCTTTCTTTTTTCGTGCGGCTGACTTGTACCCTTCCATTGAAAATGAAAACAAAACAGCCGCTTGCATAATGCAACCGCACTTAAACCAACCGAACCGTCAGGCTCAATTTTAAAAGGCGATCTGTCCATTATGTAAGCGGCATTTTTTACAGATTCTTTATTTCTTATCAATGCCGATAACTTTCTTAACACAAAAAAATATCACGTTACTGTTGATCGGCTTCTGTATCCATGTGGTTCTGAAATACGCCTCTTGACAAATCTATTGTTTTTTCTCCGTTCCCTGCGGAGTTGTTTGATGTTATTTTATATCACTTTTTCGGGCGTGTCAATCGGGAAAATGTAAACAAATATTGTGTTTTTTGAAAAAAATAGAGAATCTGGCTCTGAAAATAGAGTTTATCGGCGAATTGATTGACTGTTTTTATGGAAAATATTATCATATTATCAGAGAATTAATGACCGGCATTGATTTTCAAAACCAAAATTTTACTTCAAAGAATGAGAGGAAAACATTATCAAAAAGGAACTTGAAACAAAATCCTGCGAAGAAATCATGACCACGGTCTACAAGCCGATTGAATTTGCCGTCGATTGCCTGATCGCGCAGGGACTTTACATTCTGGCAGGCGCACCGAAGATAGGAAAATCGTGGTTGTCGCTTGACGTTTGCCTGAGCGTTGCGAAGGGACAACCCGTTCTGGGTCAGTCAACTAAGAGGGGAACGGCGCTCTATCTTTGTCTGGAGGACAACTTCACGCGCATTCAGAATCGCCTGTATCAGATCACCGACGAGCCAACGGACGAGCTTTATTTTGCGGTTATAGCCGAGTCAATCGGAAACGGACTTGAGGAACAGATCGAATGTTTCAAAAAGCAGCACGAAAATCTCAGGCTTGTTTTCATTGACACACTCCAAATGGTTCGCAGCAGTGAAGAGATAGGTTATGTTTCCGATTACAAGGAACTGACCTCGCTGAAAAATCTGGCGGACAGTTTACAGATTGCTATTGTGCTGGTGCATCACACCCGCAAGAGCAGTGACGATGATCCGTTCAATATGATCTCAGGCAGCACGAGACTCAGCGGCTGTGTGGACGGGAGCATGGTACTGCTGGAGTCGAAAAGAGGCAGCCGCAAGGCGGTGCTGCACTGCATCGGCAGGGACATAGAAAACCGTGAAATCGAATTGCAGTTCGACAGTGACATTCACCGTTGGATTGCTCTCAACGAACCCGCCGAGACGAAGGAGAAGGACAATCCCTTTCTCTCTGCCGTGTTTGTGTATATGCAGAGAAATCATTTCTTCATCGGGACGGCTTCCGAACTGATTGAAGCGTTAAAAAGTATCTGCGACGAAGTGTTTTATCCTAACCGCGTCACGAGAGAATTAATTCTCAACGGTTACGAGCTTGAAAAACAGGGGATTAAATTTGAGTACAAGCGCACACATCGCGGGCGAAAAATCATCCTGCAAACGGTTGAAACCGCAGAGCGTGACAGTAGTGACAGTAAAAATATTGCCGTCACTACCGTCGCGCTGCCACCTGTCAAAAGCCTCTCAAGCCCCTTCAATACTTGATCTACGGGGCGTGTCAGTAAAAATTCAGCGTCCGGTTCTTCTGTCACGCCAAAAGTTACTGTCACGCTTAGGAGCCTGTCTGCTCCCCCGGAAAAGCCCCTGTCGGGCGATTTAGGCGATAATTTTTCGTTTGGCGGAAAAGTACCCGCAGATTATTAAAACGCCACACAGGGCGATTTTTTGGAAAGCAATTATTCCACCTCAAAGCGATAAGGGTAGAGTTTATCAAAAATTCTCTCCTTTGGGGAGAGAGCAAGCTACGCATCCGGCAGGTCTTTGGCTGGTCGCCTTTGCCCGTCGATGCACCTTGCGGGCGGAAGCCCACACCCACTTTTTCTATTATTCTTCCATCAATACAGTTGACATCATTTATGTAATACGTTACAATGTAAAAGGAAATAATATATCATTTCCAGAGGTGTTCTTTATATGCCATTATTAGGTTGCACACATCATTTTGACTCTATTGCTTTTTGCGGAGGTTGTGCAAAAGGCGCATTTCAGATTGGTGCATGGGCGGCGTTGGAAGACTTGGGATTGACAAGATCAATCCGAACGGTTTCCGGTACATCTATCGGTGGATTGAATGCCGTTCTTTTTGCATTGGGAGATTTGAACAGGGCAAAAGAAATATGGAATTCTGTTCGTGAAGATACGGCTTTTACTGGTTTTGGCAACAAAGGAAAAAGCTTATTTTCCCGGGGCGGTCTCCGCAGAATATTAAACCACTTGGATCTGCAAAAACTGAAATACTGTGGTATTGACGTTTATTGTAACATTCATGATACGCAAACCGATCAAGTTGTCAGTAAAAGAATCAACGACCTATCAAAAGAAGAACAGATAGATGTTTTACTGGCAACTTCAGCAATGCCGGGATTTTATGAACCTGTTAAAATTGATGGACATTTTTACCACGATGGCGGTTGGACGAAGCTGGGTAATATGCCGATTGAAAGCTTGTATAAAGTCGGATGTCGAAATATTCTGTTACTCTCTTTGGATGAAAACTTCGGGTACAACAAAACAAATTCATTAAAAATTTCGGATATCCGTCAATTGTGCAAAGATGCAGAGCTTTTTGTGATTTCTCCTTTGGAGCCGCTGGATGATAGTATTTCGAAAGTTGTTTTGCCCGATTTAGACTTTTCCCAACGAGCGATTCAAGCAAAAATGATTACAGGGTATGTTGATGCAAAAAAAGAATTAATAGGAGAAGATATTTATATGATGAAAAACGATTATGTAAAAATCAACGCATGTATTAGAACAAAAATGACAAATATGTTTTCAAGAGGT
>CAMHAV010000084.1 GCA_946182865.1 uncultured Clostridia bacterium | reverse complement strand
CGCCGCGCATGATGGTTTTCTCCGTCTGCGAAATGGTCGGCTGCACGGCGGCGGGTATGCTGTTGTTTCGGAAAAAAGAGTTCAAGTGAGGGAGATGGAAAAGATGCTTCCATGGATTTTGTGCGGCGTTCTCTTGATCGTGCTGGTGATTCTGATAGGGAGATACAGGGGGCTTTGCCAAGGGCTGGACGAGATTGCCGCGCAGTTCGGTCAGCGGCTGACGAGCGACACCAACAATGTCATCTGTCTGACGCGCGGTCATGCGCGGGCCAGGCGGTTCGCCGCGCAGATCAACAGGGAACTGCTGCTTCTGAGGAAACAACGCCTCGAGTATGTCAGCGGCGACCGCGAACTGAAAGAGGCTGTCACCGCCATCTCCCACGATCTGCGCACGCCGCTCACTGCCATATCGGGCTATCTGGAATTGCTGGAAAACGAGGAGCAGTCCGACGCGGCGCGGCGGTATTGGACACAGATTGCCGGACGGACGGAGGAAATGAAAAACCTGACGGAAGAATTGTTCCGCTATTCGGTGCTTGTGTCCTCTGAATCGGTGAAACCGGAGGAGGTCGTCGTCAATAAGGTGCTGGAGGAAAGCCTGCTCGGCTGCATGGGCGCGATGACGGCGCGGGGGATGCAGCCCGTCATTGAAATGCCGGCGCTTCCCGTCATCCGCCGGCTCGACCCGCGCTTGCTGGGGAGAATTTTTGATAATATTCTCTCCAACGCGCTGAAATATTCCGACGGTGATCTGACGGTGTCGCTGTCGGAGGACGGCGTTGTGGAATTCACCAATCAAGCAAAAACGCTCACGCCGGTGATGGCGGAGCGCCTGTTTGATCGGTTCTATACGGTAGAAACGGCACGCCATTCCACCGGATTAGGGCTGTCCATTGCCCAACTGCTGACCGAACGCATGGGCGGCAGGATCGGCGCCGATTACCGCGACGGTCGTCTGACAGTGACGGTGATGTTTCGCGAGAAGTGCGAAAGGTAAATCCCCCGCCCATTTCAGCAAAACCTGCTGTAATCGCCGGTGGGAATGGGACGGGTCAGTCCGAGTACGGTGGGCCATTGCCCGGTTGCTTCAATGATAAAACCCATGAGCATCCCCATGTGGCTGTGAAGGTGGCGGAATTGCGCGAGAATCAATGTGAAGCGCGTGTATTCACAATTTTCGGGACAGGTTAATAACGCGTCGTCGGTCAGGCTGTCGAGATAGTTCGACAGCCTGATTTTGATTTGGGCGAAATAATCGGTGATTTGTTCGCGTGTGAGTCTGCCTTTTGTGACAACGTCAAGATTGTTCAGATTCGGCGTGTGAAAGGACGGCTCCGTGTAATGCGGGTCGCGTGGGTTGATATACCACAGATCGAGTGAATGCAGCATGTGATAGACGTGCTTCCACAGCGGCATCTCACAGTAAGGTCTGTCCCACAGCTCGTCGGGGATACAGTCGATGACATTGCCGATCTCCCACAGCGCTCGTTCGGTCTGGTCACGAATGATGGAAGTATATGCGCTTTGTTCCATGTTCAGCCAACCTCCCATTTTACTCTCCCTTTTCCTGTGCGGCGTTGGCGGCGGAGAGAGCCTCCCGCCCGTACTGACAGAAGCCGCTGAGCGGACATCCGCCGCATTTGGGAGAACGCGCCGTGCAGGTGTCCCGTCCGAACAGCACAAAGCGGTGGCAGAGGTTGTTGCCCTCGCTCGGTTCCACGCAGGCGCGAAGCTGCTTTTCCACCTTGTTGGGGTCTTTGGTGCCGTCGGTCAGTCCGATTCTGCCGGATATGCGGATGCAGTGGGTGTCCGCGACAATGGCGGGTTGTCCGTACACGTCGCCTAAAATAAGATTGGCGGTCTTGCGTCCCACGCCGGGAAGCTTCAGCAGTTCCTCCATGCTGTCGGGGACAACGCCGTTGTATTGATCGCGAAGCATCAGGGAAAGCTGCTTGATATCGCGTGCCTTGGTGTTGAAAAGACCGCAGGATTGGATGATCTCCCCGATTTCTTCCACCGAGGCATGGCAGAGATCGTCGAGCGTCGGATATTTGGCAAACAAAACCGGCGTGACCTTGTTCACGCGCGCGTCGGTGCATTGCGCCGACAGACGGACGGCGATGAGAAGCTGTATCGGGTTGGTGTAGGTCAGTGAACACATCGCGTCGGGATAGATTTTCTTGAGCGCCGCGACCGTCCGGGCGGCAAGCTGCTGTTTGTCTTCATTCATGCGGCGCACACTCCTTTGTGTATTCTCTGTCCATGAACACGCGGGAACCTGTCGCGCCCCGTTGCCCCTGGTATTTGCCATTGTAGGGATGCAGCGCTGCCTCGTCCATCTCGGCAAAGACCAGCTGCCCCACACGACGGCCGGATTGCAGCTTGATGGCGCAGCGGTTGGCGTTGAAGAGTTCCAGCGTGATCTCGCCGCGGAAGCCCGGATCCACCCATCCCGCGTTCTGGATAAACAGCCCCATGCGACCGAGAGAGCTTCGGCCCTCCACAAAGGCGGTGAGGTTGTCCGGCAGGGCGATATATTCCATTGTAGTGGCCAGCACAAACTGTCCCGGCAGCAGCACATAGGTGTCGGTTTCGATGGTCTTGTAGCTGATTTTTTCTTCCAATGTGATGACGCCTGAAGGCAGATCCTCCACCACGGAGAAAGTACGTCCCAGACGGATATCCACGCTGGCGGGCTGTATCTGGGACGGCTCCAGCGGCGCGATGGCCAGCGCTTTTTCTTCCAGCATTTTCATGATGGTTTTATCGGATAAAATCATGTTTTATGATTCCTTTCAAATAAGTTTCCTCCGCAGAGAACGAAAGCTTTATTTTTGCCACTCATCCTTTAATATCGCGTATTGCAGTGTGTCCTGCCAGACAGGATTACCCTGCAAGTCTTTTTTATAATAGACGCTTTGTTTGAATTCTCCCTCGCGGCGCATGCCCAGGCGCTCCATCAGTTTCCGTGAGCGCTCGTTGAGGGGATTGCATTCCGCCATGACGCGGTGGACTTTCAACGTGCCAAAGGCGTAATTGAGCAGCGCGGCCGCCGCTTCGGTGGCATAGCCCTGCCCCTGCCACTGGCGGCTGAATACAAAGCCCAGTTCCCTTGTGTCATAATTGCGTTTGCCGAGATAGAGATTGCCGATCAAGCGTCCGCCTTTGGGGGTGACGGCGAAAAATTCGTCCGAATGAGAGCGGTATTCCGCTTCCCGCACCGCTTCGGAACGGGTGTAGGGTTCATACGGTTCGT
This sequence comes from uncultured Clostridia bacterium, assembly GCA_946182865.1. Classification (GTDB taxonomy): domain Bacteria; phylum Bacillota; class Clostridia; order Oscillospirales; family Acutalibacteraceae; genus RUG762. Next base: position 9,957 of record CAMHAV010000084.1, on the reverse strand, counting down.
ATTTGACCACTTCTTTGTCCGATAAATATTCAAAAAGCTCCCAAAAATCATCAGGACGGAATTTTCTGATGACAAGCCGCTGTGTTTCGATGGGTTGATATGCCATAGTGCTGCCTCCAAAAGGGGATAATGAAAAAAGAAAAGCGCCACAAGATTCGTTGTGGCGCTTACAAATGGAGCGGAATACGAGGCTCGAACTCGCTACCTCCACCTTGGCAAGGTGGCGCTCTACCAGATGAGCTAATTCCGCATACCTGTTTGCGATTGCCTGATTATTATAGCAAACGCAAACGGGTTTGTCAAGTGTTTTTTTGAAAAAAACAAGGAAATCAGTTGAAAAATCCATTCAATCCATTCTGCCGCAACCAATCGGCAGCTAACCAGCCAATCACCCCATGCTGACCGGGGAATTTGCTTTGATTTCTGCTGTTTCCTGTCGTTGCGACGCCCCTAACACTGTGACATCTGATCAAAAGCTAACCAGATGTTAACCAACCGCTAACCGGTGGATAACCAGGCGCTAACCACAGAATAAGAAAGAAAGAATAAAAGAATAAAAGAATAAAAGAATAAAAGAATAAAAGAATAAAAGAAATAATACCATCATTTAAAAATCATTTTTGATGAATTCCATGTTCCGTCATGCATAAAGGAATACTATCCGTGATTCACTATGGTTTTCTGCGGCAGAAATTATTTCATCGCCTTGTGGAAAACCTTCTTGCCCTTCTTAATGACGAGGTAGCCCTTGTCACCGAAGTCCGCGTCGGTCACGGTGGCTTTGGTATCGGTCACCTTTACTTCATTGATCGCCACGCCGCCCTGTTCGATGAGTCTGCGCGCCTCGCCGTTGGATTTGCAAAGACCGCAGCGCACCATCAGGCTCAGCACACCCATCGCGCCGTCCGTGAAGTCCTCCGCCGCAAGCTGTGTGGAAGGCATGTTGTCGCTGTCGCCGCCGGAGACAAAGATGGCCTTGGCCGCGGACATGGCTTTTTCGGCCTCCTCCTTGCCGTGTACCAGCGCGGTCAGCTCGTAGGCGAGGATTTCCTTAGCCTTGTTGAGCTGGCTGCCCTCCCAATCGTTCATCTTGTCGATTTCTTCGAGAGGCAGGAAGGTGAGCATCCGGATGCATTTGAGAACGTCCGCGTCGTCCACGTTGCGCCAGTACTGGAAGAATTCATAGGGCGAAGTCTTTTCGGGATCGAGCCACACCGCTCCCTTGGCGGTCTTGCCCATCTTTTTGCCCTCGGAATTAAGAAGCAGGGTGATAGTCATGGCATGCGCGTCCTTGCCCAGTTTTTTGCGGATGAGTTCGGTGCCGCCCAGCATATTGGACCACTGGTCGTCGCCGCCGAACTGCATATTGCAGCCGTATTCCTTAAACAGGTGGTAGAAGTCGTAGCTCTGCATGATCATGTAGTTGAATTCGAGGAAGCTCAGACCCTTTTCCATGCGCTGCTTGTAGCACTCGGCGCGCAGCATGTTATTGACCGAGAAGCACGCGCCCACCTCGCGGAGCACGTCGATGTAATTGAGGTCGAGCAGCCAGTCCTTGTTGTCCACCAGCATGGCCTTGCCTTCGCCAAAGTCGATGAAGCGGCTCATCTGCTTTTTGAAGCATTCCACGTTGTGCTGGATGGTTTCCACCGTCAGCACCTGCCGCAGGTCGCTTCTGCCGGAGGGGTCGCCGATCATGCCTGTGCCGCCGCCGACCAGCGCGATGGGCTTGTTGCCCGCCATCTGAAGGCGCTTCATCAGACAGAGTGCCATGAAGTGTCCCACATGCAGCGAATCCGCCGTGGGGTCAAATCCGATGTAAAAGGTCGCTTTGCCGTTGTTGATGAGGTTTTTGATTTCTTCTTCGTTGGTTACCTGCGCGATGAGTCCGCGGGCAACGAGTTCTTCGTAGATTTGCATTTTTTGTTCCTCCTCTTTAATAGTAAGAAAAAAGTCCTCTGCCGTCAGAAACGACAGAGGACGAATTTACAAAATCCGTGTTACCACCTCAATTTACTCTCACCTCACGATGAAAGCCTCCGCGAGTAACGACCGATACGGTGCATGCTGCCATAACGGGATATCACTCTGCGCTGTAACGTGCGCCCACGTCCGCCCCTACTCTCCGCGAAGGGATTTCAAAGCGGCAGCTCCGCGATGTATTTTGGCGAAAGGACAGCGCCGTCTTTCACCGACCGACGGCTCTCTGTGGCTTGTCTGCTTCCGTTACTTTTTCGCATCATTGCCTTGTTGGTGATTATTAAAGCATATTTTGAGGGAAATGTCAAGAGGTTTATTTGCAAATTTCCCATTTACAATTTCACACTTCACATTTGTTTAGTCGTTGATACCCAGCAGGGCCACGCGCTCGATTTCGGGGCGGATGCTGAGGAATACGTTGACGATGTCGGGGTCGAAATGACCGCCGCTGCCTTTTTTAATTATTTCAAACGCCTGATCGAACGACATCTGGGGCTTGTAGCTCCGCTTGGATACCAGCGCGTCAAACACGTCGGCTACTGCCAGCACACGGGCGCAGAAAGGAATCTTGATGCCCTTGATGCCGTAAGGATAGCCCTTGCCGTTCCACCACTCGTGATGGTAAGCCGCCATATCCTTGCCGAGCAGCAGGTAGTAGTTGTCGTCGATTTCCTTGGCGCACTCGTCGAGAATTTTCGCGCCCTCGATGGTGTGGGTTTTCATCAGTTCAAATTCTTCCTCGGTGAGGTCGCCTTGCTTTTTCAGCACCGTATCGGGAATTTTGATCTTGCCGATGTCGTGCAGCGGTGCGGCGAGCGTGATGCTCATCACATAGCGGTCGTCGAGAAATTCGGGATACATGCCTTCCGCACGCATTTTCTTCACAAGGGTTTCCACAATGGCGCTGACTCTGCGCACATGCACACCTGTGACTTCGTCGCGGGTGTCGATCATGTTGGCGAGCACCATGATGATCTGCGACTTCATTTTTTCGAGCTGCATTCTCTTTTTCTCGTTGTCCAACTGGAGTCTGCGGCGGTAATCCTCCAGTTCCAAAGCGCGGGTAATTCTCGATTTCATGACCTGCGGCACAAAGGGCTTGGCGATAAAGTCTACCGCTCCCATTTCAAGGCATTCCACCTCGGTCTGGGGATTGTTTTCCACAGTCAGGATGATGATGGGAATTTCACACCATTTGTCGCTGCTCCGAATCTTTTGCATGGTTTGTTTGCCGTCCATGTCGGGCATATTGAGATCCAGCAAAATCAGATCCGGCGTTTCACGCTCCAGATATTTCAGCGCCTGATAGCCGGAAATGACCGCGATGACGGAAAATTCGTCACCGATTGCCTGTTTGGCCATAGCAAGCGTGGTTTTGTTGTCATCAATTACGAGAATTTTTTTCATTTTCACTCTTTCTCCTCCGTATAGGATAAAATGAAACGATTAATGAGAGAGTATGTCGCCGCTATGTAACGGGGGAATGGGGTAACGGGAGACACTTACAGAAATTACCATTTATATCTTATATCGCAAATATTAATTTTATATAAACGAAAAGGCATTACAGTGTGCCCAGCGTCTGCGCGGCTTCGTCAAACATATAGTCGTTGAGCTGGTTCACGGCCCTGTGCAGGGCGGCGCGGTCGGATTTGTCAAGACGGAATTTCAGCAATTCGTTGATTTTGTCAATCGCCGCGTCGCTGTCAAAGCGTTCGATCAGGCGAATAATTTCCACAGTCTCGTTGTGTTTTTTCTGGTTGGAGATGGGCTGTAAATCGTTGTCAACTGACTCTCCGTCTACGTCGCGGATTTCAAGCAGACGGTTCTGCGCCAGGTAGTTTTCGACGTTGATGAGCAGCTGATTGTATTGCTCTACCAACTCGGTGTAATGCTCACGGATAAAATCGAGATCGCCGGTCTTGGCCGCGTTTTCGTGCTGCTTGGCCAGCTCCGACAGGGCGCCGGCGCCGATGCTGGCGGCGACGCTTTTGAGAGAATGCGCCTCGATGCGGTAGGCCTTGACGTTCTCCTCCTCGGCATATTTTTCCAGATAGGCCGACTTGCTCTTGCCGTCGTCAAGGAAAACATTGAGAATATGGTGGTACGCGTCAAGGCTGCCGCCCATATTGAAGATGCCGCGCGGCACGTCAAGCCCGTCAATTCGGATTTTTTTGCTGTCGGTGCGGATCGCGGAGGAAATGTATTCCTCGCGTGAACGGTTGACGGTCATCATGGGATCGACTTTCTCGGCGTATTCGCTGAGCTGTTTTTCCTTGGGAATGTATTTTTTCAGCACGCCGGCGAGCGTCTCGCTGCTCATGGGTTTCTCCACGAAGTCGTTCATGCCGTGGGAAAGGAACAGATCGCGCGCACTTGGGCCGACATTGGCGGAAAGCGCCACGATCGGCACATTTTTGAAATACTCCCCTTCAATCGCGCGGATGTGCTGCACGGTTTCGATGCCGTCCCAGTCGGGCATCATATGATCCATAAAAATCATGTCGAAGTTGGGGTATTTCTTGATGACTTCGTAAGCCTCGCGGCCGCTGCTGACCATTTCCACATGGGGCTTGTAAACGTTGAGCAGACCGGCGGTGACGCGGAGATTGACGTAGTTGTCATCCACCACCAGAATATGCGCGTCGGGGATGAACATGTGGTTTTCGTATTTTTTGGAGCGCCGGAAATCGTCGAGATTGTCGCCGCGGATGAGAGCGGCGAGCTGACCTGTCAGCACCGGTTTGTGCATCATGAGGATGTTGTCCTTGATGCCCGCGTCCACAAAGGTGTTGCGGTCAATGACCGTGACCAGACGCATGCGTTTGATTTTGAGGGCAAAGGTATTGACCCCCGCAATGCCGGCGGCGTAGTCAAAAAAGAGCATCGCGCCGAAGCGGTCGGCATTGTAATAATCCCACACGGCGATGTCGCTGACCTCGATGACCGCCACGCCAAGGCTTTCAATGACGGTTTTCAGGTTTTCACGGTAGCATTCGTCAGGCTCATATATGTAAGCCACATAGCCGTCGGGGTCGGGGACAAAGGCCAACTCTCTGCGGCTCTTGACTTTCTGTTCGATTTCCACGGTAAAAGTGGAGCCTTTGCCGTATTCGCTTTCCACATAAATGCTGCCGTTCATTTTATTGGCCAGACGCTGGGAGATGACCAGTCCCAGTCCCGTGCCTTCAATGCGGCGGCTGCTGTCGGTGTCCACCTGCGTGAACTGCGAAAACAGCTTTTTCTGATCCTCACGGGAAATGCCGATGCCGGTGTCGGAAATGGCGGCAGTCAGCCAGGAATGCCCCAGATCATCCACACGGTAGCTCAGTTTCAGCTTGATCATACCGTGTTCGGTGAACTTGACCGCGTTGTTGAGCAGATTGATGAAGATCTGACGGATTCTCGCTTCGTCACCGATCAGTTCGGCGGGAATATTGGGAGCGGCTTCCACCACGAAAGCCACGTCTTTTTCACCGATGCGGACATTGATGATATTGGCCACGTCGGAGAGCAGATTTTCGATGTGATAGGGGGTTTCTTCGAGGTTCATCATGTTGGCCTCGATTTTGGAAAAATCAAGGATGTCATTGACCATGCTCAGCAGGTTGTTGGCGGAGGTCTGAATGGTAGTGACGTATTCTTCCTCCAAAGGAGTGAGGTTGTTTTGCAGCAGCAGTTCGCTCATGCCGCAAACCGCGATCATAGGCGTGCGCATTTCATGGCTCATGTTGGCGAGAAAATCCGCTTTTTCCTTGGAGCCGGCCTCGGCGTTGCGTTTTTCCTGCTCGACCATTTTGTAAAGATCGGTAATGCTCTGGGCGCGTGACGCCATGATCTGCACCGCGTCGCGGAACCATACGATCATGAGAATGATCGCGGCGCTGCCGAGATAGAAAAGAACCAGCCGGACAATCGAACTGAAAGGCGTTTCGAGATTGCTGAAAAACGTATCGGGATAGAGCAGATACAGCGCCGCATACAGCATCGTGACATAGATGATCTGGCAAACCGTCAGCCCTACCCGACGGTAGAGCGCCGCAAAGCACATAATCATCAGGAAAACGCCGTGGGCGGTGGAGAGCGTGTTGGTTTCCCACGCGTAGGCGGTGGCTGCCGCCGTCATACAGAGAGTGGCCATGTAAGCCTGCGGGGCGCCGTGCAGCGGTGGAATCCAGGTGGGAAATGCCATAATGAGCGGCAGACAAAACATCATGACCGGAACGTAGAGGGGCAGACCGCTCAGCAGACAGAATCCTCCGAATAAAGGGAAAAAGAGCAGAAAAGCCCAGAAAATCAGTTTTTCCACCGTGCGGTGGGTTATTTCTTTATGCTTCATCGAATACCTCCGTTACTGCTTTGCCATCACTTTACCTATTGTAAAATTACCGTGTAACCGTGTTAAAATACAAATATTATAGTATAATATCTTTGCGTCTTTGTCAATTGCTTTATCATTAATATTTTTTAAAAGATGTTTCCATTCCGGCCGCTTTGTGGAAAAGGTCTTTTTTTGTTCAAAAAGAAATGTCAAAAAGAAAGACGGACTGCGTGGAAAAGTGCGCTATAATAATACGCTCATGCGATTGGCGATTTCCTGAAAAACCGGGCCCGCCGAGCTGCCGCCTGATGTGCCGCCTTCCGCAAGAACGACGCAGACATATCGCGGATTTTCATAGGGAAAATAACCCGCATACCATGCCTGATTGATGGCTTTGCCGTTGCGGATAATCCCTGTCTCGGCAGTGCCGGTTTTGGCTGCCGAGGTGATCTTGTCGGAAGCCCCCGCCTTGGCCGTTCCTTCCAGTACGGCGGAGCGCAGACAGCTGCCGATCTGTTCCGCCGTTTCGCGGCTCATGGCGCGTCGGGTCGCTTGCTCCACGGGGGGAGAAAGAATGTTGCCGTGCCCGTCGGTCAGCCCTTTGAATACCGTAGGCTCTATATATTCGCCGCCGCGTGCAATGGCCAGCATCATGCCTGTCACCTGTACCGGCGTGACGGTGAGCGTGCCTTGCCCGAAAGAAAAATTAGCAAGGGCGGCGGGCATGGTCAGTGAAGAAGAAGAGGGAAGCGTTCCGGCTGAAGCGGCATAGTGAGAGGCAAGCTGGGTAGCACTGCCAAAACCGAGATTCTGCGCCATGCCGAGAATGGCGTCCCCGCCGATGGTCTGCGCGGTGTGAATGAAATAGGTGTTGCAGGAGTGGGCAATCGCACTGTTTAAATTGACGCTGCCGTGCGCGGTGTGATTGATGCATCCCATAGTAAGACTGCCGATCTGAACGTTGCCTTCACATTCGTAGGTTTCTTCCGGGTCCAGTCCGTTTTCCAGCGCCGCCGCTGCCACGACGGGCTTAAAGACCGAACCCGCGTTGTAGGCAAGCAGCGCGCGGTTGATCAGCGGGGAGCGTGCGTCTTGCAGCACGGCAGCCACATCGCTGCGGCGGTAGGTGGGCAGGCTGGCCATGGCGAGGATTTCCCCGTTCGTCACGTCCGCCACGATGACTGCGCCGCATTCCATATGGCGCGCTGCCGCGGTTTCCGCAATGTTCTGGATATGACTGTCAATGGTCAGCATAACGCCCCGGTCGGAATTGGCGGTGGTATCGGTGACTTCCTGTTTGGTGCCGTCCAGACTTCTGCCCGCCGCGTTGACGCGACAGGTGACGGTCAGTTCGCCTGCCGCGTCGCTCAGCCATTGGTCATAGGCCCTTTCAATGCCGTTTTGTCCGCCGTTTTCCGAGCAGCTGCCTACCAGATGAAGGGCAAGGGCGCTGTCGGAGTAGCGTTTGGGAACCCGATAGACGGTGATGCCGTCCGATTCACAGCTTCCGTCCGGTACTTCGACAGTAAAGGGAAATGTTCCTTTGAATCGGTCTCCGATTTTTTTCAGGCTTTCGGGGTTCTGTGTTTCGTCGGCCGAAAGCGTGCGAAGCAATGAGGCGGCGGTGTGGGGAGAGGGAATGACAACGGCTTTGTATTCATAGAATCCGCCTGCAAGTATGCTGCCGTTTCTGTCGTAAATTTTTCCCCGTGTCTCCGCGAGTCGGAGCGTGTAGGTACTGTGTCCCTGTGCCGCTGTCACATAGTCCCCCTCATTGTCGATGATCAGCACGCGCCCAATGATGACAGTGAGCAGCAGCGAAAAAACACAGAACAGCGCGATAACTCTTTTTTCCGTAACGCATTCCTCCTTTTTCATATTGTGAGAAAAAACGGGGAAAATATGCAGAATAAAACGCCGCACCGTCCGGCAAGGCCTTGAAACGGTTCGGCGTTATGGGAAAAAATATTATGGCTTGGTGGAGGCGGAAGATGACGGGGGAATGGAGGAATTGGCGGCGGTGTATTTCCAGCACTTTTTGAGGGTGGGGTTCAAATCGGCAAACGTATAGGCCTGAGCGGAGCGTTTGTCACTGACCGTGTCGTTAATCAGATAAGCGCCGTCCTCGTTGATGCCGCGGATGACGATGACGGGAGAAAAGCTTTTGCCGCTGGTCAGGCAGATGACCGCCGTGCCTTCCTCGCTGACCGCCTGACGAATCCGCTTGTCATTTTTGGGCAGTTCGGTGATGTTCATTGAAAGAGTGCGTGCGCCGTCCGAGAGAAGTTTTTCGGGATCGGATTCGTATTCGCTGCCGGCTGCGAACTGCGCGATATGTACGGGGGTGAGCGACATGTCGTGGGTGACATAGAGCGCCGCCATGGAAACGGCCGTGGGAGCGCTTCCGCTCAGTCCCATGACGCTGCCGTTATAGGACATGTATCCCCATCTGACGTCCCATTGTTTCAGCTCCGGCGGTTCGGTACATTGCGCATATTCTTTAAAATTCAGAGCAGCCGGCTTGAAATCCACGATTTTGCTGGGATAGTTTAAAACAAACTCGCGGGTTTCTTCGTTGAATTTGAACAGATTGATAATGTCCGAGGGATAATCCGACAGCGAAAAGCCGTATTGTTCGGCGTAGTCGCTGATCTCCTTTTCGGCGGCATTGTTTTTTCCCAGTCCTCCGGCGTATTTAAGGGCTGCATTGAATAATCCCACCGATATGACAATGAACAGTACCAGCCAGAAGGAGGGATAATGATTTTTTTTCTTTGCCAAAGCAAGGTCTCCTTTTTTCCAAACATAGTATTGATTGTATTTTACCACATATGTCAAAAGAATGCACGACTTTTTTTGCGGAATAAGATGAATTTTTCGTGCATACACGTGCATATAGTGATACAGCAGATAAAAAAGAGGAAGATGATGAGAATGACTGAGGAAAAAAATCAGATGCGCGTGCCCCACAATATCGTGATGAACGATCGAAAGAACCTTTCTCTCACAGGAGTGGAGGAGGTTTTGAGCTGCGACGAGGAAATTGTTTCGGTTCGCACGTCGATGGGGGAATTGACCATCAGCGGTATGAAGCTTCACATCGGCAGCTTTAACCGCGCAAGCGGCGAACTGAAGCTGGACGGCACGGTGAAAGAATTGGTGTATGCCGATATCGACCCGCAGCGGCGCGGTTTTTTTGGCAGGCTTCTGCGGTGATTGGCGGAAAAATGAGGGATTTGATAAAACCATTTGAAAGAGGAAAGCGGTAAGATGGAATATACCCATATCACAAATCTTGTTTCCATGCTGCAGGCGCTGCTGGCGGGTGTGGGAATGGGTGTTTATTATGATTGTTTTCGTTTCTGGCGCAGATTGTTTCAATGCCGCTGGCCGTCTGTCGCCATGCAGGATCTGGTTTTCTGGCTCACTTCGGCGGTAGCGGTTTTCTTCATCTGCATCCGGTGGAACGGCGGCTATATCAGAATTTATTTCGTCTTTTTTGTGATGTGCGGCTGGATGCTGTATTTCTTTACAGTCGGAAGATTTGCTTTTTTTGTCCTGGATGCGATATTAAATTTCACAAATCGCATTTTTAAGATGGTTCAAAACAAAATCGTTCGTTTGCTCGAAAAGATAAACTAATTTTAAGTCGAAAG